>NZ_CP117782.1:1949794-2274759 GCF_028657905.1 Burkholderia sp. FERM BP-3421
CCGTCGGCCTCGGCGACCGGCTCGAAGCGATAGTGCGACTGGTTGATGTCGGGCGGCAGCACGGCGAGGTTGTTCACGGCGCAATCGTCGAACAGGATCTTCACCTTGTCGGTGTCGTCCATCGCGAGCGTCATGTTGGCCGCCATGAATTCGGCCGGATGGTGCGCCTTCAGCCACGCGGTGTAGTACGCGAGCAGCGCGTAGGCGGCCGCGTGCGACTTGTTGAAGCCGTAGCCCGCGAACTTCTCCATCAAGTCGAAGATCTCGTCGGACTTCTCGCGCGTGAGGCCGTTGGTCGCCGCGCCCTCCGCGAAGATCTCGCGGTGCTTGGCCATCTCCTCGGGCTTCTTCTTGCCCATCGCGCGGCGCAGCAAGTCGGCGCCGCCGAGCGAGTAGCCGCCGATGATCTGCGCCATCTGCATCACCTGCTCCTGATAGACCATGATGCCGTAGGTCTCTTTCAGGACGGGCTCGACGCGCGGATCCGGATAATCCACCTTCTCGCGGCCGTGCTTGCGCGCGCAGAAGCTCGGGATCAGGTCCATCGGGCCCGGGCGGTACAAGGACACGAGCGCGATGATGTCCTCGAAGCGGTCGGGCTGCGCATCCTTCAACATGCCCTGCATGCCGCGGCTTTCCAGCTGGAACACGGCGACCGTGTTGGCCTTCTTGAGGATCTGGAACGAGGTCGGATCGTCGAGCGGCACCTGCGCGAGCGACCAGTCGGCCTTCGACGGGTCGAGCCGGCGGATGTAGCGCTCGGCCCAGTCGAGGATGGTCAGCGTGGTCAGGCCCAGAAAGTCGAACTTCACGAGGCCGACCGCCTCGACGTCGTCCTTGTCGTACTGGCTCACCACGCCGCCTTCGTCGCCCTGCGTGTACAGCGGGCAGAAGTCGGTCAGCTTGCCGGGCGCGATCAGCACGCCGCCCGCGTGCATCCCGACGTTGCGGGTCAGCCCCTCGACGCGCTGCGCGAGGTCGAGCAGCTGGTGCACCTCGTCCTCGTTGTCGTAGCGCTCCTGGAGCAGCGGCTCCTCCTTCATCGCGTCCGCGATCGTCACGTGCTTGCCCGGCTTGAACGGGATCAGCTTCGCGACGCCGTCGGTGAACATGTAGCCGAGATCGAGCACGCGCCCGATGTCGCGCACCGCCGCCTTCGCGGCCATCGTGCCGAAGGTCGCGATCTGCGACACCGCGTCCGCGCCGTACTTCTCCTTCACGTACTGGATCACGCGATCGCGGCCGTGCTGGCAGAAGTCGATGTCGAAGTCGGGCATCGACACCCGCTCCGGATTCAGGAAGCGCTCGAACAGCAAGTTGTAGCGCAGCGGGTCGAGGTCGGTGATGCCGAGCGCGTAGGCGACCAGCGAACCCGCGCCCGAGCCCCGCCCCGGCCCGACCGGCACGCCGTTGTTCTTGGCCCAGTTGATGAAGTCCGCGACGATCAGGAAGTAGCCCGGAAAGCCCATCTTCGTGATCGTGCCGCACTCGAAGTCGAGGCGCTGGTAGTAGGTGTCGCGCTGGCGGTCGCGTTCCGCCGCGTCCGGGTACAGCTGCGCGAGGCGCTTTTCCAGGCCCTCCTTCGACAGCTGCACGAGGTAGTCGTCGAGCGACATGCCGTCGGGCGTCGGGAACAGCGGCAGCTTCGGCTTGCCGAGCTCGAGCGTCAGGTTGCAGCGCTTCGCGATCTCGACCGAGTTCGCGATCGCCGACGGCAGGTCGGCGAACAGCGCGAGCATTTCGTCCTGCGACATGAATCGCTGCGCGGTGGTGAAGCGCTTCTGGCGGCGCGGATTCGCGAGCATGTCGCCTTCCGAGATGCACACGCGCGCCTCGTGCGCGGTGAAATCGTCGTCGGACATGAACTGCAGCGGATGGGTGGCGACCACCGGCAGCTTCAGCTCGGCGGCGATCGTCGCGGCCTGCTGGATGTAGGCCTCGGCGCCCGGCTGCCCGTAGCGCTGCAGTTCGACGTAGAAGCCGCCCGGGAACACCTTCGACCAGCGCGCCGCGTGACGGCGGGCCGCCTCCTCGTTGCCCGCCGCGAGCGCGAGGCCGATGTCGCCCTGCTGGGCGCCCGACAGCGCGAGCAGGCCCTGCGACAGCTCGCCGTCGAGCCAGGCCGCGTCGAGCTCCGCGCGGCCGCGGTGCTGGTTCGTGAGCCACGCCTTCGACAGCAGCTCGCAGAGATTCAGGTAGCCGCGCTTGTCCTTGACGAGCAGCAAGAGGCGCGCGGGCTTGTCCCGATCATCGGGATTGGCGATCCAGACATCGCAGCCGGCGATCGGCTTGATGCCCTTGCCACGGGCTTCCGTGTAGAAACGGACGAGGCCGAATGCGTTGCCGAGGTCGGTGAGCGCGAGCGCGCCCTGGCCGTCCGCGGCGGCTGCCTTGACGATGTCGTCAATGCGCACGATGCCGTCGGCAATCGAGAATTCGGAGTGAACGCGGAGATGGACGAAGCGGGGATCTGACATGGGCGCTATTGTAGCCGCGTCGTCGCCGGGCCATGATCCGGCCCGGCCAAAAAAATCGCGGCCCGCGGGGCGGGCGGCCCGCGGGCCGCGGCAACCGGACGCGGCCGCCGCGCGCGGGCCGGGTACGCCGCGGCCCGCGTTTGCGGGATAATGGCGGTTTCCGTTTCCACCGATTCGGCCCCATCCGGCCCCGCTTCGCGCCCTGATTTCGCGAACGCGCCGGCGGCGGCCGTCGCTTCGTCGCCCGATCACCATGTCCACCGTCAATCTCGCCGCCTACCACTTCGTGTCGATCGACTCGATCGAAACCTGGCGGCCGCTCGTCCTCGCGCGCTGCCAGGCGCTCGACCTGCGCGGCACCATCCTGCTCGCCCCCGAAGGCATCAACCTGTTCATCGCCGGCTCGCGCGAGGCGACCGACGCCTTCGTCGACTACCTGCGCCACGATCCCCTGTTCGAGGGCAGGTTCCAGACCCTGCAGTTCAAGGAAAGCCTGTCCGACGCGCAGCCGTTCCGGCGCATGCTGGTGCGCCAGAAGCGCGAGATCATCACGATGAAGAAGCCGGCGATCAAGCCCGAGCTGGGCCGCGCGCCCGCCGTCGACGCCCGCACGCTGAAGGTCTGGCTCGACCGGGGCCACGACGACGCGGGCCGGCCGGTCGTGATGCTCGACACGCGCAACGCGTTCGAGGTCGACGTCGGCACCTTCGACCACGCGCTCGACTACCGGATCGACAAGTTCAGCGAATTCCCCGAGGTGATCGACGCGAACCGCGCGGACCTCGAAGGCAAGACCGTGGTGTCGTTCTGCACGGGCGGGATCCGCTGCGAGAAGGCGGCGATCCACATGAAGGAAATCGGCATCGACCACGTCTACCAGCTCGAAGGCGGCATCCTCAAGTACTTCGAGGAAGTCGGCGGCGCGCACTATCACGGCGACTGCTTCGTGTTCGACTACCGCACCGCGCTGAATCCGCAGCTGGCGCCCACCGCGGACGCCACCTGCTTCGCGTGCCGCGCGGTGGTGCCGGCCGCCGACCAGCAATCGCCGCTGTACGTGCATGGGGCATCCTGCCCCGCCTGCCACCCGGCTTCGCGCGCGAACGACGCGGCGGCCTGACGCGCCGGCGCGCATGAGCGGCTATCGCGGACGCTTCGCGCCCTCGCCGACCGGGCCGCTGCACTTCGGCTCGCTGGTCGGCGCGCTCGCGAGCTGGCTCGACGCGCGCGCGCACGACGGCGCGTGGCTCGTGCGGATCGAGGACATCGACGGTCCGCGCACGGTGCCCGGCGCCGCCGACGCGATCCTCGCGACACTCGCGCGCTTCGGGCTCGCCGCAGACGAACCGGTCGTCCGGCAAAGCACGCGCGGCGCGTCCTACACGGCCGCGCTCGAGCGGCTGCTCGCGGCCGGCCGCGCGTATCCGTGCGGCTGCACCCGCAAGGAAATCACCGATTCGCTGCGCAACGCGCACGCGCGCCACACCACCCTCGCCTATCCCGGCACCTGCCGCGACGGCCTGCACGGCCGGCCCGCGCGCGCCTGGCGGCTGCGGGTGCCCGACGGCGCCGCCGCGCGCGTCGGCTATGACGATCGTTGGCAAGGCCCGCAATCGCAGGATCTCGCGACCGAGGTCGGCGACTTCGTGCTGAAACGCGCGGACGGCCTGTGGGCCTACCAGCTCGCGGTCGTCGTCGACGACGGCGACGCGCGCATCACGCACGTGGTGCGCGGCGCCGACCTGCTCGACTCCACGCCGCGCCAGATCTACCTGCAGCAGTGCCTCGACCTGCCCGTGCCGGCCTACCTGCACGTGCCGGTGGTGGTCGACGCGCACGGCGACAAGCTCAGCAAGCAGACCGGCGCGGCGGCGCTCGACGACGGCCCGCCGCTGCCCGCGCTCGCGGCCGCGGCCGCGCACCTCGGCCTCGCGCCCTCGGTCGCGCCCGACGCCGCGCTCGACAGCTGGCTCGCCGCCGCGACGGCCGCCTGGGCCGCGCGCTTCGGCCCGGACGCACGCTGACGCCGCGCCTTCATCCCGCCCCGAAATGAACACGGCCCGGCCGGCTTGCGCCGGTCGGGCCGTGGCAGGGACGGTCGCGCGACCGTCGCCGCTCAGGACGACGAGGTCTTGCGCGGCATGCCGAAGCCGCCGAGCAGCGCCGCGAGGGGCTGCTTCGAGGCCTTCTTCTCGGGCTGCGATGCGTCCGGCTCGTCCGCCGGACGGCTGGCCGCCTGCGACGGCTCGTACGGCTTCAGGAAGAATTCGTCGACGGGCGCCTCGCGGCGCGCGTGGTACGGGCGCTCGCCGCCGGCGCGGCGCACGCCCGGGCCGCGATGCTCGTCGCGCTCGCGGCGGCCGCCGCGTTCGCTCCGCTCCCCACGCTCACCACGCTCGCTCCGCTCGTCGCGGCGATGCCGCGCGGGCGCCTCGATCGCGAGCGTTTCGAGCGGCAGCGTGCGCTTGATCAGCTTCTCGATGTCCGCGAGCTGCTTGCGTTCGTTGGGACTGCACAGCGACAGCGCGTCGCCCGACGCGCCCGCGCGGCCGGTACGGCCGATCCGGTGCACGTAGTCTTCCGCGTTGAACGGCAGGTCGAAGTTGATCACGGCCGGCAGCTCGGCGATGTCGAGGCCGCGCGCGGCGACGTCGGTCGCGACGAGCGCCTCGATCTCGCCGCGCTTGAACGCGTCGAGCGCCTGCATCCGCTCGCTCTGCGAACGGTCGCCGTGGATCGCGGTGGCCACCACGCCGTCGCGCTCGAGCAGGCGCGACAGGCGGCTCGCGCCGATCTTGCTGTTGCAGAACACGATCACCTGCTTGAGCGCGCGCTCGCGGATCAGCTTGACCACGGCCGCCTGCTTGTCGCCCTCGGCGACGTCGTAGACGATCTGCGTGACATTGGTCGCCGTCGCATTGCTGCGCGCGACTTCGATCGTCTGCGGATCGCGCAGGTAGGTCGACGCGAGCTTCTTGATTTCGGGCGAGAAGGTCGCCGAGAACAGCAGCGTCTGGCGTTCCTTCGGCAGCAGGTTCAGGATCCGCTGCAGGTCGGGCAGGAAGCCCATGTCGAGCATGCGGTCGGCTTCGTCGAGCACGAGGATCTGGACCTGGCCGAGATTCGCGGTTTTCTGCTGCACGTGGTCGAGCAGCCGCCCCGGGGTCGCGATCAGGATCTCGACGCCGCGCCGCAGCTCGGCCATCTGCGGGTTCATGTCGACACCGCCGAACACCACCGCGCTGCGCAGCGGCGTGTGCTTGCCGTAGGCATGCACGTTCGCGGCGACCTGATCGGCCAGCTCGCGGGTCGGCGTGAGGATCAGCGCGCGCACCGGGTGGCGCGCGGGCGATGCGCTGGTGTTGGCCTGCGGCAACAGCCGCTGGAGGATCGGCAGCGAGAAGCTCGCGGTCTTGCCGGTGCCGGTTTGCGCGGCGCCCATCACGTCGCGGCCGGACAGCACGACCGGAATCGCCTTGGCCTGGATCGGCGTCGGCGTCGTATAGCCCTGCTCCACGATGGCTTTCAGGATATCGGCGGCAAGACCGAACTGGTCGAAAGTCGCGTCGACAGGCTTGGCAACAGAATCGGACATGGTGGCGTTTCGCTCAAAAGGCGCGGCGGGACATCAAGCGCGCGGCAGCACCGGACGTCGGGCTGCCTGCGACACAAACATCGGAATAAAGACGGAGCCGCGGCGCGCCGCGCGGCGCCGCCGGGCGCCACGACCCCGTGGGCCGCGCGCGAAGCTCGGTCCGGCGGACGTGCCGGCAGAAAGGGCAGCATTGTAGCATTGCCTCGTACCGGGCCGATGACAGCCCGGTGAAGCATGCGCCGGGCAGCGTGTCAGCCGCGCCTGCGCTTCTTCTGGATCTCGCTGCAATCGGCGAGCAGCGGGCGCGCCTGATCGCCCGCGATGTCATCGTACAGGTTCGCATCGCGCCCCTTGGTCCACCAGGTGTAGCGGCCCGCCTGGTACTTCGCGCCGGACGCCGACACCGTGTCGACGAACAGCAGCCGCTGCCCGTTCACCGGCACGAGCGCGAAGCCCTGGCCGTTGCCCGCGTGCCAGTACGAAACGCGCACCGGCTGCTTCTGGTCCGCGCACTGGTACGCGACGGTCTGGCGCGCGTCCGCGTCGATTTCCTCGACGGTCAGTTGCGCGGCGCGCGCGGCGCCCGCCGCGAAAAGGCCGGCGGCCAACGCCAGCGCGAGGGAGGCTTGCAGGTTCATGCGGGTCCTCGTCACATCGTCACAAACAATCGGCGGCCGATCCGCCTGAATTCAGGGGTCGATCACGGTCGCGCAGGCATCGGTCGGCGCAGCCGCCACGTGCCCGATGACCGGCACGATCTTGAGCCCGGCCGAGGCGACCCGGCACGGCGCGGCGGCCAGCCCGCACCCCGTCGCCGCGCTGCTCAGCGCGGCGATCAACAGCCATTTCATGAGCCTTGCCATTCACCACTCCTCTTGGCGCCGCATCGCGACGCGTCAGTCCGCGGCCACCGGCCGCACCGCGGCGGCGGCCTGCGCGGCGCGCGCGCGGGCCTCGTCGACGGTCGCGCCGGTCGCGAGCGCGACACCCATGCGCCGCTTCGCGAAGCTCTCGGGCTTGCCGAACAGGCGCAGGTCCGAGCCCGGCACCGCGAGCGCGTCGCGCACGCCCTCGAACGCGATGCCCGCGGCATCGAGGCCGCCGTAGATGACCGCCGACGCGGCGGGCGTCGACAAGGCCGGATCGACCGGCAGCCCGAGGATCGCGCGCGCATGCAGCTCGAATTCCGACTGCCGCTGCGACGCGAGCGTGACGAGCCCGGTGTCGTGCGGGCGCGGGCTGACTTCCGAGAACCACACCTCGTCGCCGCGCACGAACAGCTCGACGCCGAACAGCCCGCGGCCGCCGAGCGCCATGGTGACCTGATGCGCGATCTCGCGCGCGCGCTCGAGCGCCGCCGCGCTCATCGGCTGCGGCTGCCACGATTCGACGTAGTCGCCGGCCACTTGCAGGTGGCCGACCGGCTCGCAGAAATAGGTGCGCGTCTCGCCGCTGGCCGGATCGAGCGCGCGCACGGTGAGCTGGGTGATCTCGTAGTCGAAGCGCACGAAGCCCTCGACGATCACCTTGCCGTGATTCACGCGGCCGCCCGCGAGCGCATGCCGCCACGCGGCCTCGACGTCGGCCTCGCCCTTCACGACCGACTGGCCCTTGCCCGACGACGACATCACCGGCTTCACGACGCAGGGATAGCCGATCCGCGCGACCGCCGCGCGGAATTCGTCGAACGATTGCGCGAACGCATACGGCGAGGTGGCGAGCCCGAGCGTCTCGGCGGCCAGCCGGCGGATGCCTTCGCGGTTCATCGTGAGCTGGGTCGCGCGCGCGGTCGGAATCACCTCCGCGACGCCGTCGGCCTCGAGCGCGGCGAGCGCGTCGGTCGCGATCGCCTCGATCTCCGGGACGATCAGGTGCGGCCGCTCCGCTTCGACGAGCGCGCGCAGCGCCGCCGGGTCCGTCATGTCGATCACGTGCGCGCGATGCGCGACCTGGTGGCCCGGCGCGTTCGGATAGCGGTCGACGGCGATCACTTCGACGCCGAGCCGCTGCAACGCGATGATGACTTCCTTGCCCAGTTCGCCCGCGCCGAGCAGCATGACGCGCGTGGCGGACGGAGAAAGCGGCGTACCGAGCCGCTGGCCGATCTGCATGAGAATTCCCGCTGGATGGTGGATGGCGAAAGCGAGTCGCGATGTTAACACGCGGCCCCCCTGCGCCGAATCGCGTTTTTGCCGCGCGCGGCGGGCCGCGAACGATTCCGCGCGGCAATGGTCCGCTCGCCTCCGACAAGCCGAGTGCGTTACCCTTACGGCTTCGCCAGCCCCATGAAAGAGGAACGAGGCCATGTTCGATTTTCCCGCGGCCGCGCGCGCCTGCCTTCGCGTCGCCCGTCCGCTGCGCGCGCCGCTCGGCGCGCTGACCGTCGCCACGCTTCTCGCCGCCTGCGCCATGCCCACCCACCCCGATTCCGGCGCGCCCGCGCCCGATCCGTTCAACCCGGCCGCGGTCCAGCTGCTTGACGATACGCGCTGGGAGCTGGTCGCCTGGCAGAACGCGGACGGCTCGTCGCGCCAGATTCCGCACGGCGACAACGGCGAGCCGATCAAGCTCGCGCTGTCGACCGAGACCGGCGTGCGGCGCGTCTCGGGCTTTTCGGGCTGCAACCGCTACGTGGGCACCTACGACGTGAAGAACGGCGTGCTCGGCTTCAGCCCGCTCGCCGGCACCCGGATGGCCTGCGCCGGCTCGCTCGGCGGCAAGCTCGAGCGCGACTATCTCGACGCGCTCGCCCATCTCGCGAAAACCGGCGTACAGATGCGCGAGCCGCAGGAGCTGCTGCTCGTCACCGACGACGGCACGACGCTGCGCTTCGCGCGGCGCGGCAAGTAAGTGATCGCGTGGCGCGCCGCGCCGCGCGTCGGCCCGCCTGCCGACACGGCGTCGCGGGCCGGTTAAACTCGACGGGTCGCGCTCGGCGCCCCTCGTCCTCTTTGTGTTTCCAAGCATGCATACGGTAGTTCTAGGCTGGTTCGGCTTCTCGGCCGTCTGGTTCATCCCTCTTTTCTGGCGTCTCGTCAAATCCATGCTGCCGGGCGGCGGCGGTCTGGCGGGCTCCGGTTCGATCCGGCTGTGGCTGGGTTTCTTCGCGGTGATGATCGCGAGTTGCACGCTCGGCACCGCGCTGCCGGGCGGCGACGCCGCCAGCAACGCGCTCGGCCAGCTGCTCGCGGGCGGCTTCGAGCGCGTGCTCGGCCACGTCGGCACGCCGCTCGCGATGGTCGTGCTGCTGTTCCTCGGCCTGCCCTGGCTGCTCGGGATCGGCTGGCGACAGCTGAATACCTGGCTCGACGCATCGTTCGGCGTCAGCCTGCCGCAGCGCGGCGACGACGAACCGCGCGGCGTGGCCGACCTGCCGCGCACCTCGCTGCATCGCGACGACGACCGGCGCGTGCGCCGCGCGGGCGACGTGCAGCCGACGAGCGCGCATACCGTGAATTCGATGGCGCCGAAACAGAATGGCCGCTACGCGCGGCCGACCCTGTGGCGTCCCACGCAGGCGTCGCGCGACGAACGGCGCGGCCGCCAGGGCGCCGGCGCGCCGCCCGTGCAGGCAAAACGCAACGAGCCGGTGGCGCCGGCCGGCTGGCTGAAGCCGGGTGTGTCGACGCGGGCGGCGACGCCGGTCGGTCCGGCGCGCGCGTCGACGGCGGGCGGGCCGGCGGCGGGCATCTCGACTTCGGGTGCACCGGCGGCCGGCGCGGTGACGCCGCGCGGCCCGGCCGTCACGCCGGCGCGGCCGGCCATGCGGCCCGCGACCCCGCTCGCGCCGGCTGTCGGCGAACGCGCGCGCCCTGCGACGGACGTCGCGCCGGTTCGGCGCGCGCCGCCCGCAGCCCCCGCGGCACCGGTGTCGAACGCCGGCGCCGCGACCCTGCAGCAGCGCCCGCTGCAACCGGCCGCGCTGCGTTCGGTCGCCGCCGCGAATCCGCCGATCCGCAAGGCCGCCGCCGCGCAGCCGGTGCTCCCGATGCGCACGCCCCCACCCGTCACGGCAGCCGCGTCCGATGCGGCGCGCAAGCGCCCCGCGCTCACGCCGGCGCGCGCGCCGCTCTACGCGTGGGCGGAAAAGCCCGCGCAGAAGATTGCGCCGGCGCCGAGCGTGCACGAAACGCTGCGCTCGATCGAGGCAAGCACCGCGCAATGGGCCGCGCTCGCGGGCGCGGCCGGCGCAGCGTCGGGCGCGGCGGGCGGCCTCGCGGCCATGACAGCGGCCGCTCCGGCGGCGGCAATCGCCACGGGCCCGCACGCGGCAGGCGCGGTAAGCCTCGATCCGTTCGAGCACGGCGCGACGGGCTCGGGTGAAGCGCTTGCGTCCGCTACCGATGCACATGCCGATGCGCAGACGATCGACCACGCCGCCGGAGACGCAGCCGCCGCGAGCCTGGAGGCTGGCGCGGCGAACGTCGCATCCGGCTGGCTCCACGCAGATGCAGCGGCCGGCACGGCCGAGGCCGGGTCGGCGACGGATGGCGGCCACGCCGCAGCCGTCGGCGCCGTCGACGGCACGACCCATTCCCTCATCGGCACGACCGATGATCATGCGTCGACAAGCGTCGACTCCGCCGCACCGGATCTCGCTCCCGATACGGTCGAGGCCGGCCCCGGCGCGACCGATCTGCCCGATGCATCCGAGGTCATCGACCTCTCGTTCGTGTTCGATCAACCGGCGCCCGGGGTTTCGCCCCTGGTCAATGCCGACGCCGTTCGGGCCACGCCGCCGTCAAACGACGTGTCGGGCATCTCCCACGGACAGGAACGCGGGACGCCGATCGACGCAGACGGCCACGCTCCGGCAGCGCCCGTGACGACCGGCAGCGACGAAGGCCGGGTCGGGACGACCGGCCACGCCGACGCCCACGCGCCACACCACGCAGCGCCCGCCGATGCTGTGAAGACCGACGCGGAGACCGCCGATGCCACGCCAGCCGTCCGGGCGATCCAGTCGCCGCTCGCCTCGCAGGAGGCGTCTCGCGCGAGCGATGCGCTGACGCACGCGGACCAGATCGAGCCCGTTTCGGCCCCGGCCCCGCTCGCTCCCTGGGAAGACGAGCCCAATGGGAATGCGCCCCTCAAGTCCGATCAGACGCTCAGCACCTCGACCCCGAGCCGGAGCGAAACGCGGCCATCGTCCTCGGTGACGGGACAGGCTGCTGCGCCGACGGGGCGCATGGACAGCGTCAGCGCCACCGGTTCGGTCGCGCCCCCGCCCGCCGCGCAGGCCGCGCCGTCGCCGGACGCGAACCCCGCGCCTCGGTACCTCGCCAGCGGCGCGCCTGACGCGAAGCCGGTGAGCGCTTCCGCGACCGCCGGGCCCGCGATGACTGCGTTCGGTGTCGCCGCGGCCCTGCCCGCCGCCGCGCTCCACGCAAGCGGCGCCGTGCCGACAGCGCAACCCGGCGCTTCGCCCGCACCGGCCGCGGGCTCCGTGGCCGCGCAGCCTGCGCCCGCCGCCTCCGGCGCGCCGAGGTTTGCAAGCGACAGCACGCGGCAACCCGACCCGGCAACGCAATCGGCGTCGAGCACGCCTTCGGTCAGCGGTTCATCGTCTTTCGCCGCGGCCTCCGCCACGGCGGCAGCCGATGCTCGTCCGCCGGCGCACGCACCACTGACTTCGTCCGCCCCGCTCCGCGCCGACGCAGCGCTGCCTGTCGCATCGGCATCGCCTGCCGCGCACGCGGCCACGCAAGCGACTGCTCACATCGCGCCGCCTGTTGCATCGCCTGTTGCATCGCCTGTTGCATCGCCTGTTGCATCGCCTGTTGCATCGCCTGTTGCATCGCCTGTTGCATCGCCCGCCGCAGCCGCGCCGGCTACCCGCATGCCAGTTACCTCGACATATGCGGGAACCGGCGCAGAGCCCGCCGCGATCGGTGTCGCGGCGGCCCTGGGATCGTCGTCGAATCCTGTTGCGCACGGCATGGCGGGCACGCACGCGCCAGCAACGTCGCCGACCGGTGCGCCGTTCCCTTCGCCGTCGGGAGCCGCGACAGCGTCCACGCCCGCCGCATCCCCGGCCACGCCCCTCGCGCCTGCGCCTGGCCTCGCCGCGTCGCCTGCCGCAACCAGCGCCGCCTCGGCATCCGCGCCGGCCCATCAACCGACGCCTGCGTCCGTCACGGCGCCCGCGAGCGGCTCCGGCCTGCCGTCGTACGCCGCGCCGAACCCGTCGGCAGCGGGCTACGTGACACCCCCGCCGGCGGGCGCAGCCGGCGCCCCAGCGCCGGCTGCTGTCGCTCAGACGGTGATCGCACCTGCCGCAACCGCGCCTTCCGGCCACCTCAGCCTGCCGGTGCATACGCCGTTGGGCGCACCGCCGGCCACGACGGCGGGCGCATCGTACGCCGCGGCCTCGCTCTCGAACGCGCCCGGCATGGCCGCGCCCGCCCCGCATCAGGCAGGCGCGCCGACACCGACCGCGTCGGCCCCCCCCGGACTGCCGGCCCAAGCCGCACCGACCGCCCAGCCGGCGATCGCGGGCACGCCACCCGCGGCGGCCCCGTTCGCGGGCGCGCTCGCTGCAATCGCACCCGCCCCTTATCTGGCGACCGCGACCGCCAACGCCCACAGCACCCCAATCCAGGCGCCCCCGCCGGCCCCGTTCGCGCCGGCCGCGGCCGCCCCCGGACGCCGCCGCGCCCCGCCGCCGACGCCCGCCCGCGCGCCCGCCGGGCCCGAACGCGTTCGAATTCCGCGCGCCCGCCGCCTCGCTGGTCGAACTGCCGACGATCGACCTGCTCGAACCCGCCTCCGACGACGTCGAGACGATTTCCGAGGAAGCCCTCGCGCAGACCGGCCAGGTGATCGAGCAGCGACTGCAGGAATTCAAGGTGCCGGTGACGGTGGTCGGCGCGTCGGCCGGCCCCGTGATCACGCGCTTCGAGATCGAGCCCGCGCTCGGCGTGCGCGGCAGCCAGATCGTCGGCCTGATGAAGGACCTGTCGCGCGGTCTCGGCCTCACCTCGATCCGCGTGGTCGAGACCATCCCCGGCAAGACCTGCATGGGCCTCGAACTGCCGAACGCCAAGCGCCAGACGATCCGCCTGTCGGAAATCCTCGCATCGCGCCAGTACGAGCACTCGGCGTCGCAGCTCACGCTCGCGATGGGCAAGGACATCGTCGGCAACCCGGTCGTCACCGACCTCGCCAAGGCCCCGCACATGCTGGTGGCCGGCACCACCGGCTCGGGCAAGTCGGTCGCGATCAACGCGATGATCGTGTCGCTGCTCTACAAGGCGACGCCCGAGGACGTGCGGCTCATCATGATCGACCCGAAGATGCTCGAACTGTCGGTCTACGAAGGCATTCCGCATCTGCTCGCGCCGGTCGTCACCGACATGAAGCTCGCCGCGAACGCGCTCAACTGGTGCGTCGGCGAGATGGAGAAGCGCTATCGGCTGATGTCGGCCGTCGGCGTGCGCAATCTCGCGGGTTTCAACCAGAAGATCCGCGACGCCGAGGCCAAGGAAAAGAAGATCGGCAACCCGTTCTCGCTGACGCCCGACGCGCCCGAGCCCCTGTCGACGCTGCCCCTGATCGTGGTCGTGATCGACGAGCTGGCCGACCTGATGATGGTCGCCGGCAAGAAGATCGAGGAGCTGATCGCCCGCCTCGCGCAGAAGGCGCGCGCGGCCGGCATCCACCTGATCCTCGCCACCCAGCGCCCGTCGGTCGACGTGATCACGGGCCTCATCAAGGCGAACATCCCGACGCGGGTCGCGTTCCAGGTCTCGTCGAAGATCGACTCGCGCACGATTCTCGATCAGATGGGCGCCGAGTCGCTGCTCGGCCAGGGCGACATGCTGTTCCTGCCGCCCGGCACCGGCTACCCGCAGCGCGTGCACGGCGCGTTCGTCGCCGACGAGGAAGTGCACCGGATCGTCGAGTACCTGAAGCAGTTCGGCGAGCCGCAGTACGAGGAAGGCATCCTCGACGGCCCGGCCTCCGAGGGCGCCGCCCAGGACCTGTTCGGCGAGGCCCCGGACGCGGAGGCCGACCCGCTCTACGACGAAGCCGTCGCGTTCGTGGTGCGCACGCGACGCGCCTCGATCTCGTCGGTGCAGCGCCAGCTGCGCATCGGCTACAACCGCGCGGCCCGCCTCGTCGAGCAGATGGAGGCGGCCGGCCTGGTGTCGCCGATGGGCATCAACGGCAGCCGCGAGGTGCTCGCGCCGCCGCTGCCGGACTGACCCCCGCCCGGCCCCAAAGAAAAAGCGACGCCTCGGCGTCGCTTTTTTTATCGCCGGCCCGGTTTTACGACGCCGGCACCAGCGTGAAGTCGACCGGCTTGCCGACCGCGAGGCGGCGCGCATCGGGGTCGAGCCGCCCGGTCGCCGGGTCGCGCCGGAACACGAACACGCTGTCGCTGTCCTGGTTGCCGACGATCAGCCACTTGCCGGTCGGATCGATCGCGAACTCGCGCGGGGTCTTGCCGAGGCTCGACTGGCGGCCGACCAGCTTGAGCCGGCCGTTGGCCGCGTCGACCGCGTAGGTCACGATCTCGTTCGCGTCGCCGCGATTGCTCGCGTACAGGAAGCGGCCGTCCGGCGACAGATGCACCGCCGAGCCGCCGACCCGGCCCTTGAAGCCGGGCTCGCTCATGCGCACCGTCTCGAGCCGTTCGAGCCGGCCGTCGTGATACGCATAGACGTCGACCGTCGCGTCCAGCTCGCTGGTCACGTAGGCATAGCGGCCGTTCGCCGCGAACACCATGTGGCGCGGGCCGGAGCCGGGCCGCCCGAGCGTGTAGCGGCCGTCGGTCGGGCCGAGCAGCCCGCGGCTGCCGTCCGGCGCGTAGCGGTAGCCGAAGATCTTGTCCGCGCCGAGGTCCTGCACGAACAGGTAGCGGCCGTCGGGCGAGAACACCGTCGAATGCACGTGCGCGCCGTCCTGGCGGCCCTTCACCGGCCCCGTGCCCTCGTGGTGCACGTTCAGCACCGCGCTGCCGACCGAACCGTTGCCGTCGAGCGGAAACACCGAGAAGCTGCCGCCCGGATCCGACGCCACCGAATAATTCGCCGTCACGAGATACTTGCCATCCGGCGACAGGCTCAGGTAGCACGGATCGTTCCCTTCCGACGACACCCGGTTCACGAACGTGAGCGCACCCGTCCTCGCGTCGAAGTCGAACGCGCTGATGCCGCCGCGCTGGTTCGCGGGACCGTTGTCGCCGGGCAGCTCGTTGACCGCGTACACGTGGCGGCCGTCGCGGCTCGCGATCAGGAACGACGGGTTCACGGTCTTCGCGGACGACACCGGCGTCACGTCGCCCGTGCGGGTATCGAAGCGATACACGTAGATGCCGTCGCTGCCGCCGTCGGTGTAGGTGCCGACGAGGAGGTTGTAGAGGCCGTCGACGGGCGCGGCGCCGGCGTCCTGCGCGAACGCGGGCGCGGCGGACAGGGACAGCGCGAGCGCGAAACCTTTCATCCAGTGCGAGAAATTGAACGGGAAAACGCGCATGAGCGGCGCGCGGGAACAGTCGGACATGGAACCTCCTTGCATCGAACTGTCTCTAGTGTTGTGATGTGACGACGCGCGGGCCGCTCCGGGGCCGTCCGCGGCGCGCCGTCCGAGTATAGGGGCTCGCGCCGGCACACGTACAGTCGTCCGCCTGCCTGCCCAGATCGTGAACGACCAGAACAGGGAGATTCGCCGCCCATGCCCGCCCTCATCGAAGATTACGCGCTCGTCGGCGACGGCCACACCGCCGCGCTGATCGCCCGAGACGGTTCCGTCGACTGGCTCTGCTGGCCCCGTTTCGATTCCGGCGCCTGCTTCGCCGCGCTGGTCGGCACGCCCGAGCACGGCCGCTGGCGGCTCGCGCCCGCCGACGACGCGCAGGTCACCGCCAGCACGCGCCGCTATCGCGGCGACACGCTGATCCTCGAAACCGACTACGAAAGCGCCGACGGCGCGGTCACCGTGATCGACTTCATGCCGCCCGGCAACGGCTGGTCGGAACTGGTGCGGATCGTGGTCGGCCGGCACGGCGCGCTGAAGATGCACATGGAACTGGTGCTGCGCTTCGACTACGGGTTCTCGATCCCGTGGGTCACGCAGCTGTCGCGCGAGGCCGGCATGAAGGCGATCGCGGGGCCCGACACCGTGGTGCTGCGCACGCCGGTGCCGCTCACGGGCGAGAACCTGCGCACCGTCGCCGATTTCACCGTGTACGCGGGCGAGCGCGTGCCGTTCTCGCTGGCTTACGCGCCGTCGCACCTGCGGCTGCCGCCCGCGCGCGAACCGCTGTCGATGCTCGCGCGCACCGAGAACTACTGGCTCGAATGGTCGGGGCGCTGCGAGGTGCAGGGCCGCTACGCGGCCGCCGTGCGGCGCTCGCTGATCACGCTGAAGGCGCTCGCCTACGAGCCGACGGGCGGCATCGTCGCCGCGCCCACCACCTCGCTGCCCGAGCAGCTTGGCGGCTCGCGCAACTGGGACTACCGCTACTGCTGGCTGCGCGACGCGACGATCACGCTGCTCGCGCTGATGCGCGGCGGCTATTTCGACGAGGCGCGCGCGTGGCGCGCCTGGCTCGGCCGCGTGATGGCGGGCTCGCCGGAACAGATCCAGATCATGTACGGGATCGCCGGCGAACGGCGCCTGCCGGAGCTCGAACTCGGCTGGCTGCCCGGCTACCAGGATTCGAAACCGGTGCGGATCGGCAACAATGCCGCCAACCAGCTGCAACTCGACGTGTTCGGCGAGGTCATGGCGGCGCTGCATCTCGCGCGCGTCGGCGGCCTGCAGGCGGACGACACCGTCTGGTCGGTGCAATGCGCACTGCTCGAGCACCTCGAACAGATCTGGCGCGAGCCCGACGAGGGCATCTGGGAAACGCGCGGCGGCCGCCGTCATTTCACGTTCTCGAAAGTGATGGCCTGGGTCGCGTTCGACCGCGCGATCAAGTCGGCGGAAATGTTCCGGCTGCCCGCGCCGCTCGATCACTGGCGCGCGCTGCGCGACGCGATCCATGCCGACGTCTGCGAACACGCATGGGACGCCGCGCAGCAAGCCTTCACGCAGAGCTACGGCAGCCCCGAGCTGGACGCGAGCGTGCTGATGCTGCCGCTCGTCGGCTTCCTGCCGCCGACCGATCCGCGCGTCACCGGCACGGTCGCCGCGATCGAGAACGGCCTGATGCACGACGGCCTCGTGCTGCGCTATCACACGTCCGAATACGACGACGGCCTGCCGCCCGGCGAGGGCACCTTCCTCGCATGCAGCTTCTGGCTCGTCGACAACCTCGCGCTGCTCGGCCGGATCGACGACGCGCACCGGCTGTTCAGCCGCCTGCTGTCCCTGTCGAACGACCTCGGGCTGCTCGCCGAGGAATACGACCCGGTCGCCCGGCGGCTGGTCGGGAATTTCCCGCAGGCGTTCTCGCACGTCGCGCTCGTCCATACCGCGCTGAACCTGATGCATCACGAGGACGAAATGGCGCGCGCGGCCGGCCAGCCCGCCCCGATCGAGGCCGCGGGCCGCTGAGCGCGGCGGCGCACCAAGCCGTTTTTCGCAACACGTTAGCCACATGTTGACGACAAATGTAAGACAAGTTCAGATCCAGGCCCCACGCGGGTATATCCGGGTGATGCTGCATTGCGGCAAGATACAGAGTTCGATATGATCAGAATCGACTGATCGTCCGTTCGTATCTGACCGGCTCGATTGCTGACCCACACGGCAAGCGTTCGCGCACCGTCTCCCCCCGGGAGCCTGCATGCTCTACCAACTGCATGAATTCCAGCGGGCCATGTTGAGCCCGCTCACCGCCTGGGCCCAGGCCGCCTCCAAGTCATTCGCCAATCCGTTGAGCCCGCTGTCGCTGGTGCCCGGCGCGACGCGGCTGTCGGCGGCATACGAGCTGATGTACCGGCTCGGCAAGGACTACGAGAAGCCGGAATTCGGGCTCCACCAGATCGTCAAGGACGGACACAACATCCCGATCGTCGAGCAGACGATCCTGGAGAAGCCGTTTTGCCGGCTGCTGCGTTTCAAGCGCTTCGCCGACGACAGCGAGGCGGTCGAGCAGTTGAAGGACGAGCCGGTGGTGCTCGTGTGCGCGCCGCTGTCCGGCCACCACGCCACCCTGCTGCGCGACACCGTGCGCACGCTGCTGCAGGACCACAAGGTCTACATCACCGACTGGATCGACGCGCGCATGGTGCCGGTCGAGACCGGCCCGTTCCACCTGGACGACTACGTCGACTACATCCAGGACTTCATCCGCCACATCGGCGCGCGCAACCTGCACGTGATCTCGGTGTGCCAGCCCACGGTGCCGGTGCTCGCGGCGATCTCGCTGCTGGCGAGCCGCGGCGAGGACACCCCGCTCACGATGACGATGATGGGCGGCCCGATCGACGCGCGCAAGAGCCCGACCTCGGTGAATTCGCTCGCGACCAACCGCTCGCACTCGTGGTTCGAGAACAACGTGATCCACACGGTGCCCGCGAACTACCCGGGCGAAGGCCGCAAGGTGTATCCGGGCTTCCTGCAGCACACGGGCTTCGTCGCGATGAATCCGGAGCGCCACGCGCAATCGCACTGGGATTTCTATCAGAGCCTGCTGCGCGGCGACGAGGACGACGCCGACGCGCACCGCCGCTTCTACGACGAGTACAACGCCGTGCTCGACATGGCGGCCGAATACTATCTGGACACGATCCGCGTGGTGTTCCAGGAGTTCCGGCTGGCCGAGGGCACCTGGGACGTGAACGGCGAGCGCGTGAACCCGCAGGACATCCGCGACACCGCGCTGATGACGATCGAGGGCGAACTCGACGACATCTCGGGCAGCGGCCAGACCCACGTCGCGCACGAGCTGTGCACGGGCATTCCGGAGGCGCACCGGCGCAGCCTGACCGCCGAGAAATGCGGACACTACGGGATTTTCTCCGGGCGCCGCTGGCGCACCATCATCTATCCGCAGCTGCGCGAATTCATCCGCGAACATGCGCCGGAACCGACGGACGCCACCCGTCCGTCGCCGGCCGCACGCGCCGCCGCCGCCGAGGCAGGGCGCGCAGCCGCGAAAGCGGCCGGCTCCTCCCGGCTGCCCGCCGCGAAACGCGCGGCCGCCGGCACGAAGGCGGCGCGCCCCCGCAAGGCCGCCGCCTGAGCGGCGCGCGCTGAGCCGCCGCGCGCCGCGCCGGGCTCAGCGCCGCAACAGATACGCGAGCAGGACCTCGGTGTTGAGCTTGACCATCTCGGCACGCTCGTCGGGCGTACTGAAGTCGCGGCCGAGCGTCGCGGCCAGCGTGAAGCGGTTCGACACGATGTAGTAGCCGAGGCCCGACAGCGTGACGTAGAAGCGCAGCGGATCGATGTCCGTTCGAAACAAGCCCGCCTTCTGGCCGCGCGTGAGCACGCCGCCGAGCATCGCGACGATCGGCGACATCATTTCGCGAATGCGCGTGGATTTCTGCATGTAGCGCGCCTCGTGCAGGTTCTCGTTGTTGAGGAGGCGCAGCAGCTCGGGGTGGTCGCGGTAGTAGTCCCACACGAAATGCGCGAGCCGCGTGACCGCTTCGACCGGCGCGACGCCGTCGAGATCGAGTACGCGCTCGGCTTCGGTCAGCGCGGAAAACGCATGTTCGAGCACGGCGGTGAACAGTTGCTCCTTGCTGCCGAAGTAGTAATAGAGCATGCGCTCGTTGGTCTCGGCGCGCCGTGCGATCTGGTCGACCCGCGCGCCAAACAGCCCCCCGCTTGCGAACTCGTCGGCGGCCGCGAGCAGGATGCGACGCCGTGTTCCTTCAGGATCTCTTTTGATTTTTGGCTGATTCATGGTGGCGTTTTGCTGTGTGAGCCGCGTAATCCGGATGGCGCTGCCGGCGCTTCGTCAGCCACCGACAGCGAGGACGGGCGCACCGCGCTTGAGGCGCGCCCTGCTGCGGTCATGCAAAAAAGCGCTTCGATTATGGCACATGCGTTGTCAAGCGCAATGCGGGAAATCGGCGATAATCCCGGTTTGACGAACCCTACCGACTCGCCCGTCCGCACGCGGCGCAAGCGAGCCCGCCCCACGTTGTCATCGTGACCGATTCCAAGACCCTCGCGGATCGCATCGAAGATCTGCTGCCCCAGACGCAATGCACGAAGTGCGGCTACGACGGCTGCCGTCCGTACGCCGAAGCGATTGCCGCCGGCACGGCCGGCTACAACCAGTGTCCGCCCGGCGGCGCCGAAGGCGTCGCGCGCCTCGCGGCGCTGCTCGGCAAGCCCGTGATTCCGCTCAATCCCATCAACGGCGACGAACGCCCCCGGCCGCTCGCCGTGATCGACGAACAGCTGTGCATCGGCTGTACGTTGTGCATGCAAGCGTGCCCCGTCGATGCGATCGTCGGCGCACCGAAACAAATGCATACCGTGTTGAGCGCGCTGTGCACGGGCTGCGATCTGTGCGTGCCGCCCTGCCCGGTCGACTGCATCGCGATGGTGCCCGTCACCGGCGCGCAGACCGGCTGGGACGCGTGGACTCAGCCGCAGGCCGACGCCGCGCGCGCGCGCCACGACGCGCGTCTCGCGCGCCAGCAGCGCGAACGCGAGGCAGCCGAGGCCCGCGCGGCCGCGCGGCGCTCGCACGCGGGGGCCGCAACCGCCTCCCCCACCGCGCCCGCGCCGGGCGCGATCCCGGCGACGCCGGGCGGCGTCGCTACGCCGGGCGTCGCTACGCCGGGCGTCGCCGACGATCCGGAAGCGAAGAAACGCGCGATCATCGCCGCCGCGCTCGAACGCGCGCGCAAGAAGAAGGAAGAACTCGCCGCGCGGGGCGACGCGCCGAAGAACACCGAGGGCGTGAGCGCCGCCGTGCAGGCGCAGATCGACGCGGCCGAAGCACGCCGCCGGCGTCTCGCCGAGGCGGCCGACGCCAAGCCCGAGCCCGCCGATCCCACCAAACCGTCCGGCCAGTCCTGAGCACATGAACGCATCCAAACGGCGCGCGATCTACGAGACGCTGCGCAGCCTCAACCCGAACCCGACCACCGAACTCGAATACACCACGCCGTTCGAGCTGCTGATCGCCGTGCTGCTGTCGGCGCAGGCGACCGACGTCTCGGTCAACAAGGCGATGCGCAAGATGTTCCCGGTCGCGAACACGCCGCGGCAAATTGCCGCGCTCGGCGAGGAAGGCGTGGCCGAGTACATCAAGACGATCGGCCTGTACCGGACCAAGGCGAAAAACGTGATCGCGACCTGCCGGATCCTGCTCGACCGGTTCGGCGGCGAGGTGCCCGCCGACCGCGAGGCGCTGGAGAGCCTGCCCGGCGTCGGCCGCAAGACCGCCAACGTGGTGCTCAACACCGCGTTCGGCCACCCGACCGTCGCGGTCGACACGCACATCTTCCGGGTGGCGAACCGCACGGGCCTCGCGCCCGGCAAGGACGTGCGCGCGGTCGAGGCCGCGCTCGAGAAATTCACGCCGGCCGAGTTCCTCCAGGACGCGCACCACTGGCTGATCCTGCACGGCCGCTACGTGTGCAAGGCGCGCCGCCCCGAGTGCTGGCACTGCGCGATCGAGCCGCTGTGCGAGTTCCGCCCGAAGACGCCCGCGCCCGCCGAGTGAGCGCGCGGCCCGCGCCGGCAAAGCGGCCCCGGGCGGCGTAGAATGCGCGTTCGCGCGGCACCCCGCCGCGCCCACGCATCGCCACCCCACATCATGTTCAATCCGAGCCGCGACGAAGTCCGTCGCTTCTTCATCGACGCCTGGCACAAGCAGCGCACGGGCGGCATCCTCACGCCGCTGGAAACGATGGCCGCCGACTGGATCGGCGCGCACCCCGAATACCACGCCGACCTGGCCGCCGACGGCCCCGCCGCGCAACACGACTACGCGCCCGAGGAAGGCCGCACGAATCCGTTCCTGCACCTGTCGATGCATCTCGCGATCAGCGAGCAGTTGTCGATCGACCAGCCGCCCGGGATCCGCGCCGCGCACGACCGGCTCGCGGCGCGGCTCGGCTCCGCGCACGACGCCCATCACGCGATCATGGAATGTCTCGGCGAGACGATCTGGGAAGCGCAGCGCACCGGCACGCCGCCCGACACCGACGCCTACCTGCAGCGGATCCTGCAGCGCGCGTCGCGCGACTGAAGCGCGCCCGCCGCGCGGGCAAAAAAATACCCCGCGCGCGGCGGGGTCGATGGCGTGCCCTGTAGAGGGCGCGCAGCGGCGCGGCCGGCGTGGGCCGCGCGCGTTATTTCTTGAAGGTCAGGCTGCCCTGCAGCGACTCGATGTAGGCCGCGATGTCCTTCATGTCGCTGATCGACAGGCTCTGCACCTGCGCCTGCATGATCGCATTGTTGCGGCCGAGCAGCGGGTTCGACAGGCCCATCTGGTACTGGCGCATCGCCCAGACCATGTAGTCCGCGTGCTGATTGGCGAGGCGCGGGTATTCCGCGTTGATCGGGCTGTCGAGCTTGGCGCCGTGGCAGGCCGCGCAGTTGTGCGACTCGACGAGTTCCTTGCCCTTCGTGACATCGGCCGCGTGCGCGCCGCCGATCGCGAAGCCGGCCGCGAACACGAACGCCGCCGCCGTCTTGAATGCCGTGTGAGGCTTCTTCATGAATGCTCCTATCCCGCTGATCAGATAAGCAAGCGCGAGCTTACTTGTAGGGATTGTTCTTCGAATCGGGCTTCTGCGCCGCGTAATAGGCCGCGAGATCGGCGATGTCCTGATCCGTCAGCGATGCGGCGATCGCGTTCATCGACGGGAAATGGCGATCCTTCTTCCGGTAGGCCTTCAGCGCGTTTTCCAGGTATTGCTGGTTCTGGCCGCCGAGGATGGGCACCCGGTAGACCTCCGGGTAAGCCGTGCGGTACCCGGCGATGCCGTGGCAGCCGATGCACATCGCGGCCTTGCCTGCCCCGTCCTTCGGGTTGCCGACCACACCGGCCGCCTGCGCACTGGCTGCGAGCGCCGCAAGCGCTGCGACAACGACATGTTTGCCGACGAATTTGTTCATAGCTTGTAACCTAGCTTGAGGGGAAACTGGCGCCCAAAACGGCAACGGCCCGCGCCGTTTTGCTTGTAGGGATGCCACGCAGGCCAAAAAAAACGGGCAGATTGTACCGCGTCGGCGGGGAACGCGTCCACAACGCGGCCCCGGTGCGGCCCGCCCGGGCTTCCGGGCTCGCCGACGCCGTCCGCCACGATAGCAAGCCGCGCGGGAACCCGACAACCCTTCCTGACTTATACTGGGATTTTTTTGCAGGAAGCACGCCGCCATGCGCTTCGAAGGCTCCCCGCACTACGTCGCCACCGACGATCTCAAGCTCGCGGTGAACGCCGCGCTGACGCTGCAGCGCCCGCTCCTGATCAAGGGCGAGCCCGGCACCGGCAAGACCATGCTGGCCGAGGAGGTCGCGGCCGCGCTCGGCATGCCGCTCCTGCAATGGCACATCAAGTCGACCACCAAGGCGCAGCAGGGCCTCTACGAATACGACGCGGTGTCGCGCCTGCGCGATTCCCAGCTCGGCGACGCGCGCGTGCAGGACATCGCCAACTACATCGTCAAGGGCGTGCTGTGGCAGGCCTTCGAGGCCGAAGCGCCGAGCGTCCTGCTGATCGACGAGATCGACAAGGCCGACATCGAGTTTCCGAACGACCTGCTGCGCGAGCTCGACCGCATGGAGTTCCACGTGTACGAGACCCGCGAGCTGGTGCGCGCGAAGCATCGTCCGCTCGTGATCATCACGTCGAACAACGAGAAGGAGCTGCCCGACGCGTTCCTGCGCCGCTGCTTCTTCCACTACATCCAGTTCCCCGACGCCTCGACCATGCAGCGCATCGTCGACGTGCACTACCCTGGCATCAAGCAGGAGTTGCTGCGCGCCGCGCTCGAGAGCTTCTACGAACTGCGCGGCGTCGCCGGGCTCAAGAAGAAGCCGTCGACCTCCGAGCTGCTCGACTGGCTCAAGCTGCTGCTCGCCGAGGACATCCCGCCCGACGCGCTGCGCTCGAAGGACCACAAGCAGATCGTGCCGCCGCTCGCGGGCGCGCTGCTGAAGAACGAACAGGACGTCGCGCTGTTCGAGCGGCTCGTCTACATGAACCGCCACAACCGCTAGCGTGCCGAGGCCTCCGATGCGCCGCCCGCCCGTTTCCGCCCCGCCGCCGCGCCCCGTCGCGCGGGCGCAGGCGCGCCCCGCCGAGGTCCGTCCATGCTGATCGATTTCTTCTATTCGCTGCGCGCCGCCAAGCTGCCGGTGTCGGTCAAGGAATACCTGACCCTGCTCGAAGCGCTGAAGGCGCAGGTGATCCCGCCGTCGCTCGACGCGTTCTACTATCTCTCGCGCTTGACCCTCGTCAAGGACGAGCAATATTTCGACAAGTTCGACCAGGCGTTCGGCGCGTATTTTCAGGGCGTGTCGGCGCTGCCGTCCAACGCCTTCGAGATTCCGCTCGACTGGCTGGAAAAGCGCCTGCAGCGCGAGCTGACGCCCGAGGAGAAGGCCCAGATCGAGGCGCTCGGCGGCCTCGACAAGCTGATGGACCGCCTCAAGGAACTGTTCGACGAGCAGAAGGAGCGCCACGAGGGCGGCAACAAGTGGATCGGCACGGGCGGCACCTCGCCGTTCGGGCACGGCGGCTACAACCCGGAAGGCATCCGCATCGGCGGCCCGTCGGCGGGCAACCGCACCGCGGTCAAGGTCTGGGAGGCGCGCGCCTATCGCGACTACGACGACGCCGTGGAGCTGGGCACCCGCAACATCAAGGTCGCGCTGCGCCGCCTGCGGCGCTTCGCGCGCGAAGGCGCGGCGGAAGAACTCGACCTGCCCGGCACGATCCGCAGCACCGCGGCCAACGCGGGCTGGCTCGACATCAGGATGGTGCCCGAGCGGCACAACAACGTGAAAGTGCTGATGCTGCTCGACGTGGGCGGCTCGATGGACGATCACATCAAGCGCACCGAAGAGCTGTTCTCGGCCGCCAAGGCCGAGTTCAAGCACCTCGAGTTCTACTACTTCCACAACTGCGTGTACGACCACCTGTGGAAGCACAACCGCCGCCGCCACACCGAGCGCACGCCGACCTGGGACGTGCTCCACAAGTTCACGCCCGACTACAAGCTGATCTTCGTCGGCGATGCGACCATGAGCCCCTACGAGGTGCTGCAGCCGGGCGGCTCCGTCGAGTACAACAATCCCGAGGCGGGCGCCGTCTGGCTGCGCCGGCTCGCCGACCAATTCCCGCATTTCGCGTGGCTCAATCCCGAGCCCGAGCGGCTGTGGGAGTACCGGCAATCGATCGCGGTCATCCGCGAGGTGCTCGGCCAGCGCATGTATCCGCTCACGCTCGCCGGCCTCGAAACCGCGATGCGCGTCCTCAGCAAATAAACGCCGCGCCCTCGCACGACGACGACACCCGCCGCACCGGAGACACCCGCATGACCCGACCGCCCGCCCCCGACCTGTCGCCGGCCGCCGCCGCACGCCCCGCGCCGCCGCGCTTTTTCGCGGACACGTCGCTGTCGGCGCTCGTCGCGGGCTTCGTCGCGATGATGACGGGCTATACCAGTTCGCTCGTGCTGATGTTCCAGGCGGGCCGCGCCGCGCACCTGAGCGACGCGCAGATCTCGTCGTGGATCTGGGCGCTGTCGATCGGCATGGCGCTGACGACGATCGGCCTGTCGCTGCGGTTTCGCGCGCCCATCGTGGTCGCGTGGTCGACCCCGGGCGCGGCGCTCCTCGTCGCATCGCTGCCGGGCGTGCCGTATGCGGAGGCGATCGGCGCGTTCATCGTCTGCGCGCTGCTGCTGACCGCGGTCGGCGTGAGCGGGCTGTTCGACACGCTGATGCGCCGGATTCCGGCCGGCATCGCCGCCGCGCTGCTCGCCGGGATCCTGTTCGAGATCGGCATCGAGATCTTTCGCGCCGCGCAGTTCCAGACCGCGCTCGTGCTCGTGATGTTCTTCGTCTACCTGCTCGTGAAGCGCGCGGCGCCGCGCTACGCGATCGTCACGACCCTGCTCGCCGGCTGTATCGCGGCGGGCGCGCTCGGCCTGCTCGACTTCAGCCATTTCCATATCGCGCTCGCGCAACCGGTATTCACGATGCCGTCGTTCTCGCTCTCGGCCGTCGTCAGCATCGGCATCCCGCTGTTCGTGGTCGCGATGGCCTCGCAGAACGTGCCCGGCATCGCGGTGCTGCGCGCGGACGGCTACGCCACGCCGTCGTCCCCGTTGATCGCGACCACCGGCCTCGCGTCGCTCGCGCTCGCGCCGTTCGGCTCGCACGGCGTCAATCTCGCGGCCATCACGGCGGCGATCTGCACCGGCCCGGAAGCGCATGAGGCGCGCGACAAGCGCTACACGGCCGCGGTCTGGTGCGGCCTGTTCTATCTTGTCGCCGGCGTGTTCGGCGCCACCATCGCGGCGCTGTTCGCCGCGCTGCCGAAAGCCCTCGTCGTGTCGGTCGCGGCGCTCGCGCTGTTCGGCTCGATCATGAGCGGCCTCACGAACGCGATGCAGGAGCCGCGCCAGCGCGAAGCGGCGCTCGTCACCTTCATGGTGACCGCGTCCGGCCTCACGCTGCTGTCGATCGGCTCCGCGTTCTGGGGGCTCGTCGCGGGCGTGCTCACGCAGGTGCTCCTGAACGCGCGCCGGCCGGCCTGAGCCGCGCGCGCGCCGCGGCCAGCAATCCGGCCTAGAATAGAGGCTCCGGCGGCCGCGCCCCGCGCGCCGCCCTGCTTCGCCGCCGCACGCCGCGGCGCCTTCGTCGAACCCGGCGCGCCGCGCCTTCATCACGATTCGCCATGACTACCGCACTCGACCAGCTCAAGCAGTACACGACCGTCGTCGCCGACACCGGTGATTTCCAGCAGCTCGCGCAATACCAGCCGCGGGACGCGACCACCAATCCGTCGCTGATCCTGAAAGCGGTCCAGAAGGACGCCTACCGGCCGATCCTCGAAAAAGCCGTGCGCGACCACGCGGACAAGCCGAGCGATTTCATCATCGACCGCCTGCTGATCGCATTCGGCAGCGAGATCCTGAAGCTGATCCCGGGCCGCGTCTCGACCGAAGTCGACGCGCGCCTGTCGTTCGACGCCGAGCGCTCGATCGCGAAGGGCCGCGAGATCATCAAGCTGTACGAAGCAGCGGGCATCGGCCGCGAGCGCGTGCTGATCAAGCTCGCGTCGACCTGGGAAGGCATCCGCGCGGCCGAGGTCCTGCAGAAGGACGGCATCAAGTGCAACATGACGCTGCTGTTCTCGCTGGTGCAGGCCGCCGCCTGCGCGGAAGCGGGCGCGCAGCTGATCTCGCCGTTCGTCGGCCGCATCTACGACTGGTACAAGAAAAGCGCGGGCGCCGAGTGGGACGAGGTGAAGAACGGCGGCGCGAACGATCCGGGCGTGCAGTCGGTGCGCCGCATCTACACGTACTACAAGACCTTCGGCTACTCGACCGAGGTGATGGGCGCGAGCTTCCGCACGGTCAGCCAGATCACCGAGCTGGCGGGCTGCGACCTGCTCACCATCAGCCCCGACCTGCTGCAGAAGCTGCAGGACAGCAACGACACGGTCACCCGCAAGCTGTCGCCGGACGCGCGCCTCGACGGCCAGGCCGAACGCGTCGCGATCGACGAATCGTCGTTCCGCTTCCAGCTGAACGACGACGCGATGGCCACCGAGAAGCTCGCGGAAGGCATCCGCCTGTTCTCGGCCGACGCGGTCAAGCTCGAGAAGATGATCGACGCGCTGCGCTGAGCGCGAGGTCGAGCCGCCGGGCCGGCGATCCGACACCCAAAAGCCGCGGGTCGGACCCGCGGCTTTTTTTCGTCCGCGTCACCGCGCCGACATCGTTTTCGCAGGCCGTACGCACTAGAATCCTCGGCACGGGCGCAACCGGCCGAGGCCGCGCCCGCCCATATCAAGGAGACAATGATGCAAGTCCAACCGTACCTGATCTTCAACGGACGCAGCGACGAAGCGCTCGCCTTCTACACGCAGGCGCTCGGCGCGAAAGTGCATCTGCTGATGCGCTTCAAGGATGCCCCGCCCGATCCCGCCCGCCCGGCCGACCCCGCGCTCGCCGACAAGGTCATGCATGCGAGCTTCCAGATCGGCGACTCGGTCCTGATGTGTTCGGACGGCGACTGCAACGCCGCCGGGCGTGGACACGACGGCTATTCGCTCTCGCTCAACCCCGCCACCGTCGAGGAAGGCCAGAAGCTGTTCGACGCACTCCTCGCGAACGGCGGCGAAGTCGGCATGCCGTTCCAGAAAACCTTCTGGGCGCTCGGGTTCGGCATGCTCAAGGATCGCTTCGGCGTGCACTGGATGATCAACGTCGAGGATCCCGCCATGCGCGGCTAGATGTTCGCTTCGCCAGGGCGGCGCAGGCGCGCCGCCCGCCCTCACTTGCGCAGCGCCTCGGCAAGCGCCTGTTCGAGCGCGCCGTTCGAGCGGCACGCGACGCGCGACGCCTTGAGCCTGCCCGCGGACTCCACCCGCGCGCTGCCCGTCACGTCGAGCGCGACCGCGACGCCCTGCCCGGCATCGTCGAGCCGGGTCACCACCTTCAGCGTATAGGTGACGTTCGAGGTCTGGCGCAGATCCGCGCACGCGACGAAATTGCCCGCATTCGGATAATCGGCGTACGCCGCGGCGACGAGCCCCGCCTCGCGATCGCTGACGCGTGCCGCGAACCGGTGGTCCGCATAGAACCGGCCCACTTTGTCCCATGCTTCGTCGTACTTGCGGTTTGCAATCACGAAGCGGCCGGCCAGGTCCGCCGCGCCGCCCTCGCCCGCCTGGGTCGCCGCGCCCGCGTGCCCGCGCGACCCCGGCCCCGCGCCCGGGCCGTATACCTGCACGCACCCCGCCATGCTCGCGAGCGCGACCGCGAACCCCAGCGCGCGCCGCGCACGCGTCCCGCTCATCGGTAGTACAGGTTCACGCAACCGGACAACAGCAGCGCGACGAGCGGCAACCACATCAGCAGCTTCCTCATGCGCGCGCCTCACCGGTAGTACGCCGCGACACAGCCGCCCAGCGGCACGCAGCACACGCCCAACCACAGAATCCAGATCCTCATCGCCCCTCTCCCTTCGTTTCGTTCGACTCAATAAGGCCAGCCTCGGCTGGAAGGGACGCATTATTCAATGGAATGCTGCGGCGCACCCAATCGGTCTTTCACCGATTTCCGGGCCGCGAAGGCCGCCATAGAATCACTTGAAGGATCGCGTGGACGCGTGAGGACGCGCGGCGCGACACGCCGGCCGCACCTCGCCGGCCACACCTCGCCGGCCGTAAAAAACGCCCGCCACGCAACGTGGCGGACGGGCTCGCGACGGCCGCGCGGATCAGCCTTCGACCACGTCGAGATAGTCCTCGGGACGGGTGCGGTCCTCCGCGTGCCGCATGCCGAGCACGCGCACCAGCACGCTGACCGCGATCGACACCACGAGATTCACGATCAGCGACCAGATCGCCGCGTAGCCCGGAATCGCATAACCGAACAGATGGATCGTGAAGATCGAACCGGCGAGCTTCAGCGAGATCGCCATCCAGGTGCCGCACACGATGCCCGCCGCCCAGCCGGCGAGCAGCCCGCGATAGTCGAGCGCGCGCGTATAGAGGCCGAGCACGATCGCGGGCAGCGTCTGGATGATCCAGATCCCGCCCAGCAGCTGCAGCTGGATCGCATAGGTGAGCGGCAGCCCGAGGATGAACACGACCGCGCCGACCTTCACGATCAGCGACACCAGTTTCGCGACCTGGGTTTCCTGCTCGTGCGTCATGTTGCGATTGATGAACTCGCGGTGGATGTTGCGCGTGTACAGGTTCGCGGCGGCGATCGACATGATCGCCGCCGGCACCAGCGCGCCGATCCCGATCGCCGCGAACGCGACGCCGACGAACCACGACGGGAAGAAATGCAGGAACAGCGCGGGCACCGCGAAATTCGCGCCGTAGGCCTGGAAGTACGGCGCGAACTCCGGCATGTCCTTGACCCCGGACGCGAGCGCCATGTAGCCGAGCAGCGCCAGCAGCCCGAGCACGAACGAGTACGCGGGCAGCATCGCCATGTTGCGGCGGATCGTGTTGCCCGACGACGACGACAGGATCGCCGTCACCGAGTGCGGGTACAGGAACAGCGCGAGCGCCGAGCCGATCGCGAGCGTCGCGTAGGCGCTGTAGCCGTTCAGGCTCGCCGCGTCGGGCGCCTTGAGCAGCAGCTTGGCGGGCGGCACCGCGCCGAAGATGTGGCCGAAGCCGCCGAGCTGCGCGGGAATCACGATGATCGCGGCCGCGATCGTGATGTAGATCAGGATGTCCTTGACGATCGCGATCATCGCCGGCGCGCGCAGGCCCGACGTATAGGTGTAGGCGGCCAGGATCGCGAACGCGATGATGAGCGGCAGGTCGCCCGCGAAGCCGCGCGTATCGAAGCCGAGGCCGCCGATCACGACCTCGATGCCCACCAGTTGCAGCGCGATGTACGGCATCGTCGCGACGATGCCCGTCACCGCGACCGCGAGCGCCAGCGCGCGGCTGCCGTAGCGGGCGCTGACGAAGTCCGCCGAGGTCACGTAGCCGTGGCGTTTCGCGATGCTCCACAGCTTCGGGAACACCATGAACGCGAACGGATAGATGAGGATCGTGTAGGGCAGCGCGAAGAAGCCCATCGCGCCGGCGCCGAACACGAGCGCGGGCACCGCGACGAAGGTATAGGCGGTATAGAGATCGCCGCCGAGCAGGAACCAGGTGACGACCGTGCCGAAGCGGCGGCCGCCGAGCCCCCATTCGTCGAGATGCGCGAGATCGCCGCGCCGCCAGTGCGCGGCCAGGAAGCCCATGATCGTCACGCCGACGAACAGCAGCACGAATACGCAGGTCGCGGCGAGGTTCATGAGCGGCCTCCCGGCGTACCGCCCGCCTTCCAGCAGTTCTTGGTCTTGAAGTAGACGAGCGCGGTGATGATCGCGCTAATGAACACCCACGACAGCTGGTACCAGTAGAAGAACGGAAAACCGAACCATTGCGGTTCGATCCGGCTGTACGACGGCACCCAGACCATCGCGATCAACGGCAGGACCAGCAGCCAGAGCCAGCGCTTGGCGGCCCGATTGGCGTCGGCATCGTGAGCCATGACGTCTCCTCATCATTCCCGGTTCTTGATGTTGTGGACGGATGCGGCGATGCGCGGGGAGACACGGCACGGAGCGTGCGGCAGCCCCCCGGCGCCTTTTTCAGTATAAGAGCCGGGGGGAAGCGGTCAAACAGGGGCGAACCCGAAGCGGGCGTCGTCAGATCGTGAAGACGTCCGCGCGGGTGTCGAGCGAGGCTTTCAATGCTTTCACCCAGCGGCGCGCGGGCAGCTTCAGCTCGGCCTCGATCAGCTTGGCGCGCGCGTCGAGCTGCGCGAAGCTCACCTCGAGCGCCGGGCCCGAGAACGCGAGCGCGATGCGGTTGCCGTCGTGCACCTCGGGCAGCGCGATCACGCGGCCGTCGAACGCCGCGTTCAGGTGCTTCATGTTGCGCACGAAGCTCGGGTGGTCGCCGAACAGGTTGATGGTGGCCATGCCCGCCTCGGCGAGGCAGCCTCGCACCGCGCGGTAGAACGCGACGCTGTCGAGCACCGGGCCGCGCGCGGTCGCGTCGTACAGGTCGATCTGCAGCGCGCCGATCGTGCCGCGCTGGGCGGGATCGTTGACGAAGTCCCACGCATCGGCTTCGCGCACCGTGAGGCGCGCGTCGTCGGGCGGCAATTCGAACATGGTGTGCGCGGCGACGATCACGGCCGGATTCAGCTCGACCGCCTCGACCTTCGCGCGCGGCAGGAAGCGATGCGCGAACTTGGTCAGCGCACCGGTGCCGAGCCCGAGCTGGACCACGCGTTCGGGCGTTTCGAGGAACAGCAGCCACGCCATCATCTGCTGCGCGTATTCAAGCTCGATGTGGAGCGGCTTCGAGATCCGCATCGCCCCCTGCACCCACTCGGTGCCGAAGTGCAGGTAGCGCACGCCGCGTTCCTCGGAGAACGTGACGGGCGCGAAGCGCGGCTTGCGCGGCGCGTCGAGCACCGGATGGTCGTCCTGCTCGTCGTGGTCGGCGCGGCGCTTCGCGCGCGACGGCTGGAGTTTCACGGAGCCGTTGTAGGCGGACGGCTTGCCGCGTTTGAATGCGCGCGCCTCGGCGGAGGCGCGCTTGATCAGTCGGGTCATGAGGCAATCTTGCGCCGGCGGCGCGGTAGTGGGTTTTGAATCGGACGAGAGGATAGCATCCGGACGGGATGGCAGGGCCGGGACCGCTTGCGCCGGCACGTCCGCGCCCCGACGCCGCGCGTGTCGATGATTCGGCAATCGACCGGGCAGATCTCGTCGCACGCGCTGCCATTGCGGTTATCGGGACAGGCGGCATTCCCACGGTATCGGGAGCATGGTTTTCACTTCCGGGCCGAAGCGCGTTCAAATCGCGCCTCGCCCGCTTAATCCGGCGGACCATCCCGGAGAGTCATCACGCGTTTCCCGGCAATGCGACGCGCATCATTCGAATGGATCGTGATTCGCGCCGATTCGACATCCGGGCTGATTCGCCTCAGAAAAGCCGCCCAGCCAACAATCCAAGCCATTGTTTACACGCGATTCAAGATTCGTCCTTTCACGCCGATATCCCTGAGCAGGGTCAAATCCTTCAGACAGAAAGATATTTGAAAGACGCATGCGCGTATTCCACTGATCGCGCACCGGGCGGCCTGGCCGTCCGGACCTCCCTGTCCGCAGACTTCAACAGTCACGAGGTAAAACAACGATGCCCAGCGTCATTCGCGCAGTCGGCCTGCTTGCGCCGATCGTGTTCCTGAGCGCCTGTTCCATGGTCGCTCCGCCCTACTCCCCCGCAGTCGACAACATTCAATCGCTCAAGAACGCCACGGGCGCGCAGGCGAAAGTCGGCGCATTCGAATCGCATGCGGATACCAGGAATCCCTATCCGGTGCCGTTGCGCGCGAACCTGATGAAGTCGCCGATCGGCGATTCATTCGGCGCCTATCTCGCCGATGCGATGACGAAGGAATTGCAGATGGCCGGCAAGCTTTCGCCGCAAAGCGATGTCGAGATCAAGGCGACTCTGTTGGAAAACGACATCGACGTCGGTCTCGCCAACGGCGCCGCGAGATTGTCGGCACGTTTCATCGTGATGCGATCGGGCGCGGTGCGCTACGACCAAATCAAGTCCGCGCGCACGAAATGGGATTCGTCGTTCGCGGCCATGATCGCCGTGCCCAAGGCGCGTGAAGAATATCCGCTCGCCGTGCAAAAGCTGCTCGGCGAACTGTATGCCGATCCGGCCTTCCTCGAGGCGATTCAATAAATCGCCCGTTCCACCCAGCATCAAACCACCACACTCAACGAGACCTGAAAACAATGACATTGATTCGAATCGTCGCGGCCGCGAGCATGGTCGCGGCACTGGCCGGCTGCGCGCATGAAATTTCGCTGACCGGCGACACGAGCAAGATTCCGGCGCTGTCGACCCAGCCGCTCGACAAGACCATCGGGCTCGTCATCACCGATGAGCAGCTGGCGATGGAAGCGATCACGCCGGGCGGCGGCGGCGACAAGGTCAGCTATCACCCCTACCACGACCTCGAATTGCCGCTGTACGTCGGTCTCGGCCACGTGTTCAAGAATGTGACCAAGCTCAAGAGCGCGCCGGACGCGGCCACGATTCAGGCCAAGCATCTGGATTACGTGATCACGCCGACGATCAAGACGTCGTCGTCGTCACCGAGCCTCGTGACCTGGCCGCCGACGGATTTCTCGGTCACGCTCGCCTGCACGGTCGCTGACCCGGGCGGTCAGACCGTGGTCAGCCAGGACGTGACGGGCACCGGCCACGCGGAGTTCAGCGAATTCAAGCACAACCTCGGCCTGGCCGGGCAGCTCGCGACGGCCGATGCGGTTGCCAAGCTCCAGACAGCGCTGGCAAAAGCGCCCGAGTTGCAGAAATAAGCCGGCGCGGCTGAAGCGACGGCTCGGTCGCGCCGCATGGCCTGCGTCGGGCACGCGCCGACGCGGCATGCGGGCAGGAGGGGCGGTCGGCCGTGCGCCATGACGACCGCGCCGATCGCGCGATCGCCCTTGCCCAGCGATCAGCGCGAGACCGCGCCGGCCCTGAGGGCGGGCGCGGCGCAAACCCGGTCGCTCCACCGGCGATCGGCTCGCCGCGGGGGTATCAACGCCCCGCGTAGCGCTGCAGCGCGCGCCACGCGTCGAGCTTCGCCGCATAGGGAACCGACGCATGCGCGGGGCTGCTCGACGGCAGGCCAAGCAGTTGATAGCGCTGCGCCGCCTCGCCGAGCGTCTTCGTGCCGACCTTGGCCGCGGTGCCGCCGTTGAAGGCGATCGCCGCCAGATCGGGCAGGGTTCCGATCAGCGCGATCAGATCGTTGCTGGCGAGATCGCGCAGGTTGCTGTCGAGGCTGCCGGCGCGCCGCGCTTCCGCCACGACGTCCCACAGCCCGATCCGGTGTTCGCGCAGCGCATCGAGCCGCGCGGGGTAGGCCAGCGCGACCAGATCGCAGCCGATCACCGCGCCGACCAGCAGCCAGAATTTGTTCTGCGGATGCGCGTAGTACTGGCCGTGGGCCAGGGAGCGCTCGCCCGGCAGGCTGCCGAGGATCAGCACGCGCGTGCGCGCATCGACCACCGGGGGAAAGCAGCGCTTGAACGTCATCGGCATCCTCTTGCGCCCGGCACGGCACCGTCCGCGCGCGGCGCGCCGGCCTCGCGCGCGGCCAGATGCCGCCACAGTGCCGGCAGCATGCACTCCGTCACCATCAACGGTTCCCCATGCCGCTCGAACACCGAGCGGCGCGCGACCAGCGCATGCGGCGCGGCCTCGCGCGACGCGAGCGCATGCAGCGCCAGCGCATGAAGCGGATGCCCGGCGATCACGCGCCGGCTCACGAGCGCGGAGCGCGTGACCTGCGGATCGCTGTACAGCAGTTCGGCGAGCGGCCGCGTGCGCAAGCGACGCATCGCCTGCCACACGCCCTTGCTCGCGGCGAGCGGCGCGAGACTGTGCGCGGCGACGAACGGCACGCCGTCCACCGCCAGCACGACCTCGCGCACCCACATCGGCACGCGCGGCCCGCGCGCGAGCGCCGCATGCTCGTCGGCCCACGGCACGCCGACGATCTCGCGCGTCACGCGCACCGTCACCGGGCCGAGCCCCGCGAGATGCGCGGTCAGCGAACCGCCGCGCGTCAGCCAGTCCTTCTGCGCGGCCGAGCAACCGGGACGCGGCGTCGCGCGCCAGCCGGCGCCGGCCGCGTCGAACCGCGTCACGATCACGCCGCGCGCGACAGCAGCAGCGTGTTGGTCCGCTTCACGAAGCTCGCCGGATCTTCGAGCGCACCACCTTCCGCGAGCAGCGCCTGGTCGAACAGCAGATGGCACCAGTCGCCGAACTCGGGGCTGTCCGCCTGCAGCTGCTTGACGAGCGGATGCTCGGGGTTGACCTCGAGGATCGGCTGCATCGCCGGCCCGCTCTGGCCCGCCGCCTTCAGCATGCGCTGCAGGTAGCCGCTCATGTCGTGGTCGTCGGCGACGAGGCACGACGGCGAATCGGTCAGCCGGAACGTGACGCGCACGTCCTTCGCCTTGTCGCCCAGCGCTTCCTTCATCTTCTCGACGAGCGGCTTGAACGCCTCGCCCGTCTCTTCCTGCGCCTTCTTCTCCGCGTCGTCGAGCGCGCCGAGATCGAGGTCGCCGCGCGCGACGCTCGCGAGCGGCTTGCCGTCGAATTCCTGCAGGTAGGACAGCATCCACTCGTCGACGCGGTCGGTCAGCAGCAGCACCTCGACGCCCTTCTTGCGGAACACCTCGAGGTGCGGGCTGTGCGTCGCGGCCTGCCAGGTGTCGGCGGTCACGTAGTAGATCCGGGTCTGCTCGGGCTTCATGCGCGCGACGTAGTCGGCGAGCGACACGTCCTGCGCATCGGTCCCGCCGTGCGTCGAGGCGAAGCGCACGAGCTTCGCGACGCGCTCGCGGTTCGCTTGATCCTCGCCCACGCCTTCCTTCAGCACCTGGCCGAACGCGCTCCAGAACGTGCGGTATTGTTCCTTGCCCGCATCGTCCTCGGCGTTCGCCAGTTCTTCCAGCATCGACAGCGCGCGCTTCGTCACGCCTTCGCGGATCGCCTTCACGTCGCGGCTTTCCTGCAGGATCTCGCGCGACACGTTGAGCGGCAGGTCGGCGGAATCGACCACGCCCTTCACGAAGCGCAGGTATTGCGGCAGCAGCTGCTCGGCGTCGTCCATGATGAACACGCGCTTCACGTACAGCTTGAGGCCGCCGCGATAGTCGCGGTTCCACAGGTCGAACGGCGCGTGCGACGGCACGTACAGCAGTTGCGTGTACTCGCTGCGGCCCTCGACGCGGTTATGGGTCCATGCAAGCGGATTCTGGTGGTCGTGCGCGAGGTGCTGGTAGAACTGCTGATACTGCTCGTCGCTGATCTCGCTCTTCGCGCGGGTCCACAGCGCGCTCGCCTGGTTGACGGTCTCGTCTTCGTCCTTCGCGACCATCTCGCCCTTCTCGGCGTCCCACGCTTCCTGCTGCATCAGGATCGGCAGCGCGACGTGGTCGGAGTACTTGCGCACGATCGACTTGAGGCGATGCGCGGACAGCAGCTCGTCCTCGCCTTCGCGCAGGTGCAGCGTGATGGTGGTGCCGCGCGCGGCGCGCTCGATCGCGTCGATCGAGAAGTCGCCCTCGCCGCCGCTTTCCCAGCGCACGCCTTCCGAGGCCGGCAGGCCCGCGCGGCGGGTCTCGACCGTGATGCGGTCGGCGACGATGAAGCCCGAGTAGAAGCCGACGCCGAACTGGCCGATCAGGGCCGCGTCCTTCTGCTGGTCGCCCGACAGCTTCGAGAAGAATTCCTTGGTGCCCGAGCGGGCGATCGTGCCGAGATTCGCGATCGCTTCGTCGCGGCTCATGCCGATGCCGTTGTCGTCGATCGTGAGGGTGCGGGCGGCGGGATCGAAGCCGATGCGGATGCGCAGGTTCGGATCGTTCTCGTACAGCGCGCCGTTCTCGAGCGCCTCGAAGCGCAGCTTGTCGGCTGCGTCGGACGCATTCGACACGAGTTCGCGCAGGAAGATTTCCTTGTTGCTGTACAGCGAATGAATCATCAGGTGGAGGAGCTGCTTGACCTCGGCCTGAAAGCTCATGGTTTGCTGAGTCATCTGTCTATCCTTCGATTGCGATCATTTCAAAAACCGGCGGCGTGTCGAGCGGCGGGCCCGGACACGCGATGCACGACCGCGCCCCAGATGAGGATGCGCGCGCCGTTTTCAAGAGGCTGAGTTTGCGAATGATCTCATGTTCCGGCGGCGGGGCTTGCGGTGTAATGGCCGGTCCTGCCCGCTTCCATCAATACTCGCCATGCGCCACCGCCATTTGGAACTCGACGAGCGCTCCTCGAACCGACCGGCAGATGGCCGGCCCGGCACGGTAACGGTCCGATGAAGCGTCTCGCCAGGTCAGGTCTCGTCGCACTGTGGCAGATCTTCGCCACGCTGGCGGTCGCGTACTGGTGGGGCCGCCATCCCACCGCCATCCCGCCGCCGCCCGTCGAATTCTCACTGTGGCTGGACGACCTGTTCGACGCGCGTTGCTGTGAAGCCTCCGCGCGGGTCGACGTCTACTACATGCTGACCTGCTCGTTCGTCGCCACGGCACTGGGCACGTTCATCGGCCTCCGGATCTGGAAGCGCGCCCGCACGCTGCGCGACAGGCGTCCGCCGCCCTCAGGCTGAACCCGCCTCCACCACGCGCCGCGCCACCGAGTCGAGATAACGCGCGAGGAACGTCGCGAGCGCCGGATCCCCGCAGTTGGCCACGTTGAAGCGCGTCCACGTCGACGGCGACTGCTGCGGCGAGAACAGGCTGCCCGGCGTGAGCAGGAAGCCCGCCTCGTGCGCGGCCGCCGCGAGCGCGTCGGAGTCGACGCCCGTGTCCGCCCACAGGAACATCCCCGCGGCCGGCATCGTGAAGAGCCGCATCCCGCTGCGTTCGAGCATCCGCGCGGTCTTGTCGCGCACGCCGTCGAGCCGCGCGCGCAGCCGCTCGACGTGCCGCCGGTAATGCCCTTCCGTCAGCACCTTGTACAGCACCCGCTCGTTGAGTTCGGGCGTGGTCATGCCGACCAGCATCTTCTGGTCGGTGAGCGCCCGCGCGATCTCGGGCGCGCACGCCGCGTAGCCGACCCGCAGGTTCGCGGCGAGCGTCTTCGAGAAACTGCCCAGGTAGATCACCCGCTTGAGCTGGTCGAGGCTCGCGAGCCGCGTGGCCGGATAGCTCGGCGGGCACAGGTCGCCGTAGACGTCGTCCTCGACGACAAGGAAATCGTAGGCCTCCGCGAGCTTCAGGATGCGGAACGCCTGCGCGGCCGACAGCGACGTGCCGGTCGGGTTCTGCAGCACCGAATTGATGACCAGCATCTTCGGCCGCCACATCTGCACGAGCGTTTCCAGGGCGTCGAGATCGGGGCCGTCCGGCGTGTAGGGCACGCCCACCAGCTGCGCGCCCTGCGACGCGAAGCGGCCGAACATCTGGAACCACGCCGGATCGCCGACGATCACGGCGTCGCCCGGCCGCACGAACACCCGCGCGATCAGGTCGATCGCCTGCGTGATCCCCGACACCAGCACGAGCTGATCCGGCGTCGCGCCGATCTCCAGTTCCGCGAGGCGGGTCTGCAGTTGCTGGCGCAGCGGCAGGAAGCCCTGCGCGGTGCCGAAGCCGAGCATCTGCGCGCCCGCCTGCCGGCCCAGCGCGCGCAATGCGCTCGTGATCAGCTCGCCGTCGAGCCAGCGACCCGGCAGGTAGCCGAGCCCCGGCCCCTTCTCGGGGCTCGCCGTGTGCAGCATGTTGCGCAGCAGCCAAACCACGTCGATCGTGTTGTGCACGCCGCCCGCCTCGCTCGGGCCGCGCGCCGCCAGCCCGCCCGGCTGCGCGCCCGCGCGCTCGCGCACGTAGAAGCCGGAGCCGCGCCGCGAATCGAGATAGCCCTGCGCGACCAGCCGCTCGTAGGCCTCGACCACGGTGAAGCGCGACACGCTCTTGTCGATCGCGAGCTTGCGGATCGAGGGCATCCGCATCCCCGGCCGGAACACCCGCTCGTCGATCCGGCGGCGCGCCCACTGGACCAGCTGATCGACCAGCGTCAGCGTCGACGTGTCATGCGGAACGGGAATCTGGTCGAGCGGAACCGTGGACATCGTGCACCCCAAACTGAACTGTACCGAAGAGTATCGCGCCGATTGTACCGTTACTGTGCAGGTGCGCGCGATTACAGTTTTTCCATCCCGGCGCGTCCCGCCGCGCCGTCTCTCCGGGCCGCCTCCGGCGGCTTCGCCCGTTCAAACCCCGTTTTCTTGTCATGGCCGTCCATTCGCTGAAACTCGATCACCTCGTCGTCGCGGCCCGCACGCTGGACGAGGGCGTCGCGCACGTCGCCGACGCGCTCGGGCTGGAACCGTCCGGCGGCGGCGCGCATCCGCTGATGCGCACCCACAACCGGCTGTTCGGGCTCTGGGGCGGCGCCTACCTGGAAGTGATCGCGATCGACCCGCAGGCCCCCGCCGGCGAGTCGCGCCCGCGCTGGTTCACGCTCGACGCGCCCACCACCCGGGCCCGGCTCGAACAGGGCCCGTATCTCGCGCACTGGGTCGCGCAGGTCGAGCGGCCGCGCCGGCTTACGGTCTGGCAACGCCAATATCCGGAACGGATCCCGCCCGTCGTGGCGCTCGCGCGCGGCGACTACGGCTGGGGCCTGACGGTGCCCGCCGACGGCGGCTGGCCCGCCTGGCGCGAGGCGGGCGACGGCGTCCTGCCGTCGCTGATCCAGTGGGACAGCCCCCGCCACCCGTCCGCCGCGCTGCGCGACGACGGCGTCGCGTTGCGCGCGCTGCGGGCGGTCCATCCGGAACCGGAAACGGTGCGCGAGCAGTTGCGCTGGTTCGACGCCGGCCACCTGCTCGATCTTGCCGCCGCGCCGGGCGCCGCGGCGCTCGTCGCCGAGTTCGACACGCCGCACGGCCCGCGCACGCTGCGCTGACGCCATCCATCCACGCTTCCCCTCACCGGAGACCCTGCCGTCATGAATTCACGCGAAACCCGGGGCATGCTGCTCGGCCTGCTCGGCGTGATGATCTTCAGCCTCACGCTGCCGATGACGCGCGTCGTCGTCGAGACCTTCCATCCGCTGCTGAACGGCCTCGGCCGTGCCCTCTTCGCCGCCGTCCCGGCCGCCGCGCTGCTCGCCTGGCGGCGCGAGCCGCTGCCGAACCGCGCGCAGCTGAAAAGCCTCGCGGTCGTCGCGGCGGGCGTGGTGATCGCCTATCCGGTGTTCTCGGCCTGGGCGATGCGCAGCGTTCCCGCCGCGCACGGCGCGGTCGTCAACGGCCTGCAGCCGCTGTTCGTCGCGCTGTACGCGGCGTGGTTGTCGCGCGAGCGGCCGTCGAAGGCCTTCTGGGTGAGCGCCCTCACCGGCAGCGCGCTCGTGATCGCGTTCGCGCTGCGCGACGGCGGCGGCGCGCTGCAGCCCGGCGACCTGCTGATGCTGGTCGCGGTCGGCATCGGCGCGCTCGGCTATGCGGAAGGCGCGCGCCTCGCGCGCCAGATCGGCGGCTGGCAGGTGATCTGCTGGGCGCTCGTGGTGTCCGCGCCGGTGCTCGTGCTGCCGGTCGGTTGGCTCGGCTGGACCCACTTCAGCACGCACCCCGGCCCGGTGCCGCTGCGCATCTGGTTCGCCTTCGGCTACGTGACCCTGTTCTCGCAGTTCATCGGCTTCTTCGCCTGGTACGCCGGGCTCGCGATCGGCGGCACGGCCCGCGTCGGCCAGGTGCAGCTGCTGCAGATCTTCTTCACGATCGCCTTCTCGGCGCTGCTGTTCGGCGAGCGCGTCGCGCCGTCGACCTGGCTGTTCGCCGCGGCCGTGATCGCCACCGTGATGCTCGGCCGCCGCGCGGCCGTCGGCACCGCGCCCGTCCCATCCGCCCCGCCCGCCTCGCAGCAAGCCGCTCGCGCGAGCTGAACCGGCAAGCGATAATGACGGCTTCGACCTGACCGACCCTGATGACGAAGACAGAGGAGACTATGAAACCGAATGACCTGCAGCCGTCCAACTGGCCGCTTTCCCAGCGCGCGCGCAAGCTGACCAGCTCCGCGATCCGCGAGATCCTGAAGGTGACGGAACGTCCCGAGGTGATCTCGTTCGCGGGCGGCCTGCCCTCGCCCGCGACCTTCCCGGCCGAACGGATGCGCGAGGCCGCCGATCGGGTGCTGCGCGACGCGCCGGGCGCGGCGCTCCAGTACAGCGCGACGGAAGGTTTCCTGCCGCTGCGCGAATGGATCGCCGAGCGCTACCGGGTGCGGGTGTCGCAGGTGCTGATCACGACCGGCTCGCAGCAGGCGCTCGACCTGCTCGGCAAGGTGCTGATCGATCCGGACAGCCCGGTGTTGGTGGAAACCCCCACCTACCTCGGCGCGCTGCAATCGTTCTCGCTGTACGAGCCGCGCTATGTGCAGCTGCCAACCGACGACGCCGGCCTGCTGCCCGACCAGTTCACGCCCGAGCTGACGCGCGGCGCGCGCCTGTTGTACGCGCAACCGAATTTCCAGAACCCGACCGGCCGCCGCACGCCCGTCGAGCGCCGCCGGGCGCTGGCCGCGTTCGCGCAGTCGAGCCCGTTCCCGGTGCTGGAGGACGATCCGTACGGCGCGCTCAACTACGCGGGCGAGCCGCTGCCGAGCATGCTGTCGATGGCGCCCGACCACATCGTCCACCTCGGCACGTTCTCGAAGGTGCTCGCGCCCGGCCTGCGGATCGGCTACATCATCGCGCCCGAGGAACTGCACTTCAAGCTCGTGCAGGCGAAGCAGGCGACCGACCTGCACACGCCGTCGCTCACGCAGCGGATCGCGTACGAAGTGATCCGCGACGGCTTCCTCGACACCCACATCCCGACCATCCGCCAGCTCTACAGCGCGCAATGCGAGGCCATGCTCGCGTCGCTCGCGCGCCACATGCCGGAAGGCGTGAGCTGGAACCGCCCCGAAGGCGGCATGTTCATCTGGGTCAAGCTGCCCGCCGGGCTCGACAGCATGCAGCTGCTCGACGCCTCGATCGCCCGCAACGTCGCGTTCGTGCCGGGCGCGCCGTTCTTCGCGGACGACGCGCAGGCCAACACGCTGCGCCTGTCGTTCGTCACGGTGCCGCCCGAGAAGATCGAGGCCGGCATCGCCCAGCTCGGCGCGCTGATCCGCGAACGCCTGTGATACCGCGCCGCGCGCGCCCCGTCGGCGCGCGCGGCGCCCTCCGCCCGCCGGCTCGCGCCGCGGGCATCCCTTCCCCCTGTCCTGCGAGGATTCCCCCCGATGGCAAACGTCTACGACACCCTCAAGACCCTCGGCATCGAGCTGCCCACCGCGGCCGCGCCCGCCGCCGCGTACGTGATGAGCGCCCAGACCGGCAACACCGTGTTCCTGTCCGGCCACATCGCGAAGAAGGACGGCAAGGTATGGGCCGGCAAGCTCGGCGCGACGCTCGGCACCGAGGAAGGCAAGGCCGCCGCGCGCAGCGTCGCGATCGACCTGCTCGCCACGCTGCACGCGCACACGGGCGACCTCAACAAGGTCACGCGCATCGTCAAGGTGATGAGCCTCGTCAATTCGACGCCCGAGTTCACCGAGCAGCACCTCGTCACCAACGGCGCGTCGGAGCTGATCGCGGACGTGTTTGGCGCGGCGGGCAAGCATGCGCGCTCGGCGTTCGGCGTCGCGCAGATCCCGCTCGGCGCGTGCGTCGAGATCGAACTGATCGCCGAGGTCGCGTGAGCGATTCCCTCCGCGACGGGATGGTCCGCTTCAAGCAGGTCGACGTGTTCACGTCGACGCCGTTCAAGGGCAATCCGCTCGCCGTCGTCTTCGACGCGGATGCGCTGGGCGACGCCGACATGCGCGCGATCGCGCACTGGGCCAACCTGTCGGAAACGACGTTCCTGTGCGCGCCGACCGATCCCGCCGCCGATTACCGCGTGCGGATCTTCACGACGGGCGGCGAGCTGCCGTTCGCCGGCCATCCGACGCTCGGCAGCGCGCACGCGTTTCTCGACGCCGGCGGCGCGCCGCGCACGCCGGGCCGGCTGGTCCAGCAGTGCGGCGCGGGGCTCGTCGAGCTGGCCGAGGACGACGCGGGCGGCTGGGCGTTCGCCGCGCCGCCCGCGCGCCTGACGCCCCTGCCCGAGCGCGACTACCCGGCGCTCGCGGCCGCGCTGCGCACCGGCGCGATCGAATTCGACGCCACGCCGCACGGCGTCGACAACGGCGCGCCGTGGCTCGTGGTGCGGCTCGCGCGCGCGGCGGACTGTCTCGCGCTGCAGCCGGACTTCGACGCGCTCAAGCGCCTCGCCGCCTCGGTCGGCGCAGCCGGGCTCGCCGCCTACGCGCCGCATCCGGCCGACGGCCCCGCCACCTTCGAGGTGCGCTGCCTGATGACGGGCGACGCATTCGGGATCGGCGAGGATCCCGTCACCGGCAGCGCCAACGCAGCCATCGCGGGCCTGCTCGACCGCCAGGGGCGGCGTCCCGGCCCCGCCTACACCGCCCGCCAGGGCACCGCGATCGGCCGCGACGGCCGCATCGCGGTCCGCTACGACGACGCCTCCGGGAAAATCTGGATCGGCGGCCCGGCCGTCACCGTGATCGACGGCCGGATCCGGCTCCGGTAAGGCTCCCCGGGAGTCCGCCGCGGCGGACTCCCGCTTCCCGCGCCCCCCTCGATCAAGCTGATATCTCAGACCAGCTATCTTAATTTCGGACCATTCAGTAATATCGGGCCTAATCCGCTGCCAGCGCGGCCCATCATTGAATTCGGCTTCCTGCGGGACGCCTCTGCGCGCAAGGATTCTGACCGTCCGATGAGTGCCTCTCGGCCCCCGGCCCCGCATATCGTGCGGCCGCCGCGCGTGCCGCGCAAACCGCGGCGACGCGCCCTGTTCGCCATCCCGGTGCTCGGGATCCTGGCGCTCGTGCTGTTGTGGGCGGTGATCGTCGCGCGCCTCTCGGTCGAGAAGGACAGCGCATACCGGGAAGCCACCGCGTCGGCCGCGATCCTGTCGACCGCGCTCGAGCAGCACACCATCAAGGCGATCCATCAGGTCGACCAGATCACCCGTTTCGTGAAGTACGAGTTCGAGAAGTCACCGGACCACTTCAACCTGTCGGCCACGGTCGAGAAAGGCGTGGTGCCGAGCGACACGCTGGTCCAGGTCTCGATCGTCAACGCGCGCGGCGAGCTGATCGCCAACACCTCCGACCCCAATCCGCGCCCGATCGACCTGTCGGACCGCGAGCACTTCAAGGTGCACCAGCACAACAGCGCCGACCTGCTGTACATCAGCAAGCCGGTGCTCGGCCGCGTGTCCGGCCACTGGACGCTGCAGATCACGCGCCGCCTCAACCATCCCGACGGCTCGTTCGCGGGCATCGTGGTGGTGTCGGAGGACCCGAGCTATTTCACGAGCGACTTCTACAACAACGCGGCGATCGGGCGGGACGGCGTGATCGCCGTGGTGTCCGACACGGGCGCGGTGCTCGCGCGCCGCACCGGCTCGCTGGACAACGCGCCGGGCGCGTTTTCCGCATCCGGCGTGTACCCGGTCGCGGAACGCGCGTCGGGCACCTATGTCGATCCGATCGACAACGTCGCGCGCATCGTGTCGTACCGCCACCTCGATGGCTATCCGCTCGGCGTGATGGTCGGGCTGTCGCAGACCGAGGAGTTCTCGGACTACCATCACACGCGCAACATCTACCTGCTGATGACGACCTTCATCACGCTCGCGATGCTGGCCTTCTTCGGCGTCGCGACGGGCCTGATCGGCAAGCTGCTCGGCCGCGAGCGCGAGATGACCCAGCTCGCGGAATACGACCTGCTGACGGGCCTCGCGAACCGCTACGCGACGCTGCGCGGGCTGCGCAACGACGTCGCGCTGCCGTCGAGTCTCGCGCGGCTCGCGCTGCTGTTCATCGACCTCGACAACTTCAAGACCGTCAACGACACGCTCGGCCACAACGCGGGCGACGTGGTGCTGCAGATGACCGCGGCGCGGCTCGCGGGCGCGGTCCGCGACGAAGGCGCGCTCGCGCGGATCGGCGGCGACGAGTTCGTGGTGGTGGTCAAGGGCGACGACGTCGAGCGGCACGCGGTGCGCCTGTCGGAAACCATCATCAAGATGTTCGGCGAACCGTTCGAAGTGCGCGGCAGCGCGTTCGTGCTGCATGCGAGCATCGGCATCGCGCTGCACTCGGTCGCCAACGAGAGCGAGATCGATCTGCTCAAGAAGGCCGACCTCGCGATGTACAGCGCGAAGGACGCCGGCAAGAACTGCTACCAGTTCTACGCCCCGCACCTGTCGCATCGCGCCGATCACCTGATGCGCTGGGAGCAGCAGCTGCGCGTCGCGCTCGCCGAAGGCCAGCTGTTCCTCGCCTACCAGCCGAAGATCGACCTGACGCTGCGCTGCATCACCGGCTTCGAGGCGCTCGCGCGCTGGAACCATCCGGAGCACGGCGTGATCTCCGCGAACGAATTCATCTCGATCGCCGAATCGACCGGCCTGATCGTGCCGATCGGCGACTTCGTGATCCGCACCGCGTGCGAGCAGCTCGCGCTCTGGCAGCGCGACGGCCACGCGACGCTGACGCTCGCCGTCAACATCTCGCCCGTCCAGTTCTGGCGCGGCGACCTGATCGACACGATCTCGAGCACGCTGCGCGAAACCGGCGTCGAGGCGAGCCGGCTCGAACTGGAAATCACCGAGACGGCGATGATGGAGTATCCGGAACTGGTGTCCGAGAAGATCACCGCGCTCAAGCAGCTCGGCCTGCGGATCGCGCTCGACGACTTCGGCACCGGCTACTCGTCGCTGTCCTACCTGCACCGCTTCCCGGTCGACACGCTGAAAGTCGACCGCTCGTTCGTGCAGGCGATCCCGGGCGACCGCAGCGTCTGCGTGATGGTGGCGTCGATCGTCCATCTCGCGCGCTCGCTCGGCCTGACCGTGGTGGTCGAGGGCACCGAGACCGACGAGCAGATCGCCTGGCTCGCCGCGCTCGGCCAGATCGAGGCGCAGGGCTTCCTGTTCTCGCGGCCGGTGCCCGCCGACGGCATCCCCGCCCTGCTCGCGCGCTTCGGCGTGCGCGGCGCGGACGGCGCGCGCCTGGGCGAACGCCGCCACGCGGCCGATGTGACCCGCGATCCCTCCGACGCGAACTGATCCGCCGCCCGCCGCTTTCCTCTGATCAAACGGGGAAACGCCATAGTGTTTCCGCTCATATCCGCCGCCTGACGCGCGTCGCACAATTTCCCGATCGGCGCACGCGGGCCGCGCACGCCGTCGAGAGAGCCAGAACGCCATCATGCTCAGCCTGGATGCCGTCGAAACCAGCGAACGCGAGTCGCTGTGGGAACTGTTCAAGGTCATGGCCGGCATCTCCGCGCTGTCGTGGGGCGGCCTCGCGATGATGGCGCAGCTCCAGCGCCATTACGTCGACCACGAACGCCGCATCGGTCCCCACGCGTTCGCCGATCTGGTCGCGCTGGCCTGGATGGTGCCCGGGCCGGTCGGCTGCAACGTCGCGATCCAGCTCGGCCAGACGCTGCGCGGCCGCGCCGGCGCCTGGACCGCCGGCGTCGCGAGCGTGCTGCCGTTCTTCGTGCTGATGACGCTGTTCGCGATCTTCTACCAGACCCCGCTCATCCGCACGCTCGCCGGGCCGGTCATGCTGCGCCACTTCAGCATGGTGCTCGCCGCGCTGATCGGCGTGACCTGGTTCCGGCAGGTGCGCACGCTCGTGCGCGCGCCGCTCGAACGCGGCGTCGCCGTCTGCGCGACCCTCCTGCTCGCGCTCGCGCACAGCCCCGCCGCCTTCGTCGTGATCCTCGCCGCGGCCTTCGCGGCCGGCTGGCTCACCTGCGCCGAGCCCGGCAAGCGGCTGCACGTCGCGCTGCGCGCGCGCGAGCGCCGGCTGCTCGTCGCGCTCGCGCTCCTCGTCGCGGTGTTCGCGCTGCCGATGCCGGGCGACTACGCGGCGCGCCTGCTGTGGCCGCGCCTCGCCGGCGCCGGCATGACCCTGTTCGGCGGCGGCTTCTCCGCGCTGCCGGTGCTCAAGACGCTGTTCGTCACGCCCGGCACCGGCATCAGCGAGCACGATTTCACGCTCGCCTTCGCGCTGTCGCCGGTCTCGCCCGGCCCGCTGCTCAACGTGGTGCCGTTCCTCGGCTATCTGACCGACGGCTGGAGCGGCGCGCTGCTCGCCACCGTCGCGCTGTTCGTGCCGTCCGGCTGCCTCGTCGTGTTCGCGCAGCGTCACGTGCGCCGGCTGCAGCACGATCCGCGCTTCGCGCACGGCATGCGGCTGCTGCGCACGTCCACCACCGCGTTCCTGCTGGTCGCGGTGCTGCGGATCGTCGTGAAGGTGCCGGCCGAGCCCGTGTACTGGATGACGGGCGCCTTCGCGACGCTGTGCTTCGCGCGCTTCAGGCTGCCCGTCTACGCGGTGTACGGCGCGGTCGCGCTCGCATGCGGCGCCTGGCTGCTGTTCGTCTCACACTGACGCGGCCGGCGCCGCGCGCCATCAGCGCCGCGCGGCGCCGAACCCCTCGAAGAACGCGCGCGCGTTGGCCTCCAGGCTGTCGAGGTGGTAGCCGCCCTCCTGCACGATCACGGTCGGCGCGCCGAGCGCGCCGATCAGGCCGCCCAGCCGGCCGAAGCCGTCCGTCGTCACCGCGACCTGCGACTGCGGGTCTTCGTGATAGATGTCGAAGCCCAGCGACAGCACGAGCGCGTCCGGCTCGAAACGCTTGAGTTCGCGCAGCGCGTCGTCGACGCGCGCGAAGAACACCGCCTCGCTCGAACCGTGCGGCATCGGCAGGTTCACGTTGTAGCCCGCGCCCGCGCCGCTGCCGCGCTCGTCGTCGAAGCCCGCGACGGCCGGATAGAAGTTGGTCGGATCGCCGTGGATCGACACGTACAGCACGTCGCGCCGCGCATAGAAGATTTCCTGGATCCCCTGCCCGTGATGCATGTCGGTGTCGAGGATCGCGACCCGTTCGACGTCCGCGCGCAGCGCCTGCGCCGCGATCGCCGCGTTGTTCAGGTAGCAGAAGCCGCCCGCCGCGTCCGCGCGCGCATGGTGGCCCGGCGGCCGGCACAGCGCATAGGCGTCGCGCGCGCCCGCGCGCACCGCCGCCGCCGCCGCGAGCGCGCTCTGCGCCGACCAGTAGGCGGCGCGCCAGGTCGCCGCGCCCACCGGACAGCTGCCGTCGGCCAGATAGCGGCCCGCCTGCGCGAGCACGCCGCGCAGCGCGTTCGGCTCGCGCACGAAGATGTTCGACATCACCTCGTCGCCCCAGTCCTCGGGCAATCGGGTCCAGTCGCGATGCGCGGTTTCGAGGAAGCGCAGGTAGTTCATGTCGTGCACCGCCGCGAGCGGCGCGACCCCGAAGTCGCCCGGCGCGCGCACCTCGAAGCCGAGCGCGTGCGCGGCCGCGACGAGCCGCTCGGCGCGCGCCGGCACCTCCTGCGGCGTGCGCATGCGGCCGCGCGAATAGTAGTTGCGCGGATGATGCAGGGTCTGGTCAGGATGAAAGAATGTCAGCATGGGTCGGTTCCTTCTGTCTGGGGCGCGCTCGCGCGCGCACGGTCAAGCGGGAGCGGCATTCAGGCGGCGACGCCCGCGCGCGCGAGCACGGCCGCCGCCAGCACCTGCGCGCCGCGGGTCGCGTCGGCGGGCAGCACGTCTTCCGCCGCATTGTGCGACAGGCCGCCGACGCACGGGATGAACACCATCGCGGTCGGGCAATGGCGCGCCAGATGGATCGCGTCGTGCCCGGCGCCGCTCGCGATGCGCTCGTGCACGCAGCCGAGCGCATCGGCCGCCGCCGCGACGCCGGCGACGCAGGCCGGATCGAACGGCGTCGCGGCGCTGGTCCAGTGCGTCGCCACCTCGGCCCGCACGCCGCGCGCGGCCGCGACCCGCGCGCACAGTTCGCGCACGGCCTCGGTCATGCGGTCGAGCTGCGCATCGTCGGGATGGCGCAGATCGACGCTGAAGCGGACCTCGCCCGCGATCGTGTTGCGCGACCCATCCGGAATCGCGACGCAGCCGATCGTCACGAGGCCGCGCGGCGCATAGGCGTCGAGCGCCCGCTCGATGCCGGCCGCAAGGTCCGCGAACGCGAACAGCGCGTCGCGCCGGTAGCCCATCGGCGTCGTGCCCGCGTGCGCGCGCTGGCCGACGAGCGTCACGTCGAGCCAGCGGATCGCCTGCCCGCCCGTGACGACGCCGATCTCCGCGCCGCTCGCCTCCAGCACCGGCCCCTGCTCGATATGCGCCTCGAAATACGCGTCGACGCGCTGCCCGGTCGCGGCGCGCGCGCCGCGATAGCCGATCCGGTCGAGCGCGTCGCCGAGCGTGATCGCCTCGGCGTCGCGCACCGCGAGCGCCGCGTCGAGCGCCAGCGCGCCCGTGAACACCGCCGAGCCGAGCATCGCGGGCGCGAAGCGCGCGCCCTCCTCGTTGGTCCAGACGACCAGCTCGATCGGCTTGCGCGTGCGGATGCCCGCGTCGTTCAGGCCGCGCACCAGTTCGAGCGCGGCCAGCACGCCGTAGACCCCGTCGAAGCGGCCGCCCTCGGGCTGCGTGTCGAGATGGCTGCCGACCAGCACCGGCGGCGCGCCGGCCTCCGTGCCCGCGCGCCGCGCGAACAGGTTGCCGATCGCATCGACGCTGACCGCGAGGCCCGCGTCGCGGCACCACTGCGCGAACAGGTCGCGGCCGCGCCGATCCTCTTCGCTCAGCGCGAGACGGCGCACGCCGCCCTTCGAGGTGCCGCCGATCTGCGCCATCGCGGTCAGCGCGCGCCACAGCCGCGCGCCGTCGACGGCCGGCAGATCATCGAGTGCGAGCGTCATGTCAGCGGGCCTCCAGCGTGTCGGCCGGGCGCGTCCGGTTCGCGCGGCGCGCATCGAGCGCGACGATGCTCGCGAACGACACGCCCGCGAGCGCGGTGTAGAACAGCGCGAGCGGCAGCCACTCGCCCGCGTAGCGATGCGCGAGCCAGGTGCCGGCGAGCGGCGTGAGGCCGCCCGCGAGCGCCCCGCACACCTGGTAGGACAGCGAAATGGCCGAGTAGCGGATAGGCGTCGCGAAGATCCCGGACACGAAGCCCGCGATCACCGAGTAGAAGCCCGCCATGCACACCACCGCGAGCGCGATGCCGATCACGATCGACGCCGGCTCGCCGCTGCGCACGAGCACGAACATCGGATACGGCGACGCCATCGCCGCGAGCGCCGCGAGCTTCAGGAAGCGCGCGCCGCCGAGCCGCTCGGCGAGCCAGGCGGCAAGCGGCTGCGCGCAGAACTGGATCAGCGCGACCGCGAACAGGCAGTCGAGGATCGTCGACTTGCCGATGCCGAGATGCTGCGTGGTGTACGCGATCATGAAGGTATTGGTGAAGTACACGCCGGCGATGCCGATCGTGTTCGCGCCGATGCACAGCAGCACGAGGCCGGACGCCGACCGGAACACCTCGGCGATCGGCAGCTTCGCGGTGCGGCGCGCGCGCCGCACCTGCTCGAATTCGGGCGACTCGCCGACGCCGTGCCGGATCAGGATCCCGATCACGAGCAGCACCGCGCTCGCGAGGAACGGCAGCCGCCAGCCCCAGGCGAGGAAGTCGGCCTTGTCGAGCGCGGTCACCGCGCGGAACGCGACGAGCGACAGGATCAGCCCGGCCGGGCTGCCGAGCTGCGCGAACGAGGCGAAGAAGGTGCGCCGGCCTTCGGGCGCATGCTCGCCCGCCATCAGCACCGCGCCGCCCCACTCGCCGCCCACCGCGATGCCCTGCACGACGCGCAGCAGCACGAGCAGCAGCGGCGCGAACACGCCGATCGACGCATGGTCGGGCAGCAGGCCGATGCAGACGGTGGCGGCGCCCATCATCATCAGCGTCGTCATCAGCGCCTTCTTGCGGCCGATCCGGTCGCCGAGATGGCCGAAGATCACGCCGCCGAGCGGCCGCGCGAAAAAGCCGACCGCGAACGTGCCGAACGACGCCATCGTGCTCAGGAACGGGTCGCCCGATGGAAAGTACAGCTCGCCGAACACGAGCGCGGCCGCGGTCGCGTAGATGTAGAAGTCGTACCACTCGATCATCGTGCCGATGAACGCGGCGCTGGCGGCGCGCACCGGCTGGCGCGCGGCGGGAACGGAGACGGTCATGATGCGAAGCTCCTCTGATGCGCGTCTTCGCCGGCCGGCGCGGCGGGCGGACGCGTTTTATTGTCGTGGCGGACGGATCGTGGGCACGCCCGGCGCGCGCATCGGGCACGCACCTGGGGTTTATCGCCGCCCATTAATTATTAGTCAAATTTCAGTTTATTATTCAATGCATAAATTCAACTAATACCTGTAATCCGGAGCCGCCATGCGCGTCGATGCCGCCCGCTTCCTCAACGACCGCCTCGACTGGAACCTGCTGCGCACCTTCCTCGTGATCATGCAGGAGCGCAGCGTGAGCCGCGCGGCCGCGCGCCTGCACGTCACGCAGCCGGCCGTGAGCCAGGCGCTCAAGCGTCTCGAAGACACGCTCGGCCACACGCTGATCCGGCGCCGCGGCCCGCATTTCGAGCCGACCCAGGCGGGCAGCGAGGTCTACCGGATCGCGAGCGACATCTACGGCACCATCTCGCGCCTCGACACCGAACTCGACGACCGCGCCGACCTGACCGGCACGATCCGGCTCCTGACCGTGAGCCGGATCGAGTCCGGCGCATACGACCTGTTCCTCGCCGAGTTCCATCGCCAGCATCCGCGCGTCGACCTGCAGATCGACGTGATGCGCGCGTCCGACGTGATCTCGTCGCTGCTGCGGAAAACCGCGACGGCGGGCCTGAGCCTGTGCCGCAGCCCGGTCGACAAGCTCGAACGCGCGCCGTTCCTGCGCCAGCGCTACGCGATCTTCTGCGGCCGCCATCACCGGCTGTTCGGCCAGTCGCAGCTGACCATGAACGACCTGCTCGCGGAAAACTTCGTGTCGTTCACGAGCGACCAGATCGGCGACAGTCTCTCGCCGCTCACCGTGTTCCGCGACCAGAAAGGCTTCACCGGGCGGATCGTCGCGTCCTCGCCGAGCCTCGACGAGGTGCGCCGGCTGATCTTCGCCGGCTACGGCATCGGCTGCCTGCCCGAGCACACGGTGCGCGACGACCTGTTGCAGCAGCGCCTCTGGCGCCTGCCGCCCGACGACGGGCTGGTGGACGTCGAGATCTTTCTGCTGTGGCACCGCGACCGCAAGATGAACGCCGCCGAGCGCGCGTTCGTCGACGGCTTCCAGCGCACCATGCAGCGTTATTCGTTCGAGGAGCGGCTCGCGCCGCGCACCTGACACGCGACGAAGCCGGCGCGCGGCCGGCTTCGTCGGGATGGATGGGAGGGTCGGACGGCGCCGCGCGCCGGGGCCGCCTCAGGCCAGCGCGCGCGGCGCGGACAGACGGGCGCGGAGCCGGTCGTAGCCGAGGTTGAACAGGAACGTGTACGGCAGGAAGAACAGCAGGATGCCGAGATCGAGCACCAGCGCCTCGAACAGGCTGATGCCCAGCCACCACGCCGCGATCGGCACCACCATCACCACCAGGCCCAGCTCGAACGCGATCGCGTGAACGACGCGGAGCGCCAGGTTGCGGGTCAGGCCGAAACGACGCTCGAAGCGGTCGAACAAGGCGTTGAACGCGATATTCCAGGCCATCGCGACGAGCGAGACCAGGGCCGTGAGCGCGCCGACGTGAACCAGCGACAGCCCGAGCACCCAGCTGAGCAGCGGCGCGCACAGGGCGATGGCGACCAGTTCGAACGTCAGCGCGTGAACAAGCCGCTCGGTCAGGGATTTCTTGAGGGTTTGCATGAAACACTCCGTTGAACAATGCGATGTCGCCATTTTCATCGGATTTACCGGTGTAAACCAGTTTGTTAATATCGGTTTTTCCGATCTATTGCCGGAGCCCCGCATGCGCCACTCTCCCGAAGCCCTGCTCGCCTTTGCCGAAGCCGCGGCGCTCGGCTCGTTCTCGGCCGCCGCGCGCAAGCTCGGCAAACGGCAGTCGACGATCAGCGAGGCGATCGCCAATCTCGAGATCGACCTCGGCCTCACGCTGTTCGACCGCTCGACGCGCCAGCCGACCCTGACCGAGGCCGCGCGCGCACTGTTGCCCGAAGTGCTGCGCGTGCTGGAGGCGGGCGAGGCGATCGACCAGCTCGCCGCGCGGCTCGCGGGCGGCGAGGAGGCGCGGCTCACGCTCGCCGTGTCGGACACCTATCAGTCGGCGCGCTACGACGCGACGCTCGCGGCGCTCGACCGGCGTTTCCCGACCCTGGAATTCGAATGCCTGATCGCCGAGCACGACGACGTGCTCGACCTGATCCAGCAGGACCGCGCCCAGCTCGGCCTGATGGCCGCGCGCAGCACCTACCCGCCGGACATCGGCGCGGCGATGGTCGCGGAACACTCGGAGATCGGCCTGTTCGTCGGCCTGACGCATCCGTTCGCCGCCTACGGCGCGACCGAGGTGCCGCTCGCCGCGCTGCACGAGGCGCGCGAGCTGCGCCTGAACACCTATGTCGCGCCGCGCGGCGCGCCGGTCGAGACGGGCCTCGTCGCGGGGCGACGCTCCTGGTCGGCGCCGAGCTATCTGATGCTGCTGGAAATGGCGGTCGCGGGCTTCGGCTGGGCGGAGCTGCCGCGCTGGATGGTCGAGCACTTCGCGAACGCGCGGCTCGTCGAGCTGAACGCGCGCGGCTGGCCGCGGCGGGTACCGGTCGACGCCGTCTGGTCGCGCGGCCGGCCGCTCGGGCCGGCCGGCTCCTGGCTGCTGGAGCAGATGCTGGCCGCGTAGGCGGCCCGGATCAGAAGCCGCGCGACAGCACGGCCACCCCGATCGTCACCACGCCGAGCACGAGGTTCACGATCACCAGGAGGCGCATCGCGCCGACCGCGCGCGCGCCGTCCGGCCAGTTCTGCGCCTGCACCGCGCGACGGATGCGCGGGAACAGCGCGAAACGGATGTGACCGAAGATCAGCATCATCACGACGCCCAGCCCCGCCATCGCGTGCAGCGGCCAGGTCGCGTGCGCGCCGCCGAAGCTCACGAGCAGGAAGCCGCCCGTCAGGAGGATCGCGATGACCGCGGCGGCGACCCAGTTGAAGAAGCGGCCGAACACCGCCTCGATCAGCGGCAGCCGCAGCTGCGGCGAAAGATCCGACAACGCGGGACGCAGACAGAAATGCGCGAACACCATCCCGCCCACCCAGACGGCGACCCCGAGCAGGTGAAGGAACAAGGCGAGGGCAACGGCGTGGGACATGTCGGGCGATCCTGATGAAGGGTGAATTGAGGGGAACGGTAGCCGCGCGTCATGGCGCGCGATCATCACGCGCATTCGACAGCCGCCGCGCGCGCCGGTTCAGCGCGCGGGTCGGCCGACGCGTCGATCGCGCGCACTTGTCGCGCGACCGGTGGTCCAGACAACACAAAGCCGCGCGCCCGCGACAGCAGGCACGCGGCTTCGAGGGCCCCGCGAGATCAGCCGAGGTTCGGACGCAAGCCGAGCAGCTTGAGGCGGCCGTCCGGCGCGCGGCCCTTGCGCGCGCGCTTGCCGACGTGCGATTCGAGCGCGGCGCCGGTCAGCCGGTCCTCCTGCGCCTTGCCGCCCCGGCCCGTGCCCATCAGCACGACGCCCGTCGGCCCGACCGCGAGCGCCTGCGCGAGGGTTTCCCTCGGTTCGAGCGCCATCAGGATCACGCCGCGACCGCCGCCCGACAGCGACTTCATCTCGTCCATGCCGAACACCAGGAGACGGCCGCCGCTCGACAGACACGCGACCTGCACGGCATCGGCCGGCACCGGCATCGGCGCGAGCGGCGCTGCGCCTTCGTCGATCGTCATGAACGCCTTGCCGGCCTTCACGCGGCTCACCATGTCGCCGATCTTCGCGACGAACCCGTAGCCGTTGTTCGACGCGAGCAGCAGCGGCTGATCGGCAGGCGCCGCATAGTAATGCAACAGGTGCGAGCCCGATTCGAGTTCGATCAGCGAGGTCACCGGCACGCCGTCGCCGCGGCCGCCCGGCAGCAGCTGCACGGCCACCGAGTACACGCGGCCGCTGCTGCCCCACGCGATCAGCGTGTCGGGCGTGCGGCACTGGAACGCCGCGTAGAGACTGTCGCCGGCCTTGAACGAGAAGCTCGCCGGATCGAGGCCATGCCCCTTGAGCGCGCGCACCCAGCCCTTCTGCGACACCACCACCGTCACCGGCTCGTCGACCACGCGGGCCTCGAAGGTCGCGCGCTTCTCCTGCTGGATCAGCGTGCGGCGCTCGTCGCCGTACTGCTTGGCGTCGCCCTCGATCTCCTTGATCATGAGGCGCTTCATCGCGCTCTCGTTGGCGAGCAGCTCTTCCAGCTTCGCCTTCTCCGCGCGCAGTTCCTCGAGTTCCTTCTCGATCTTGAACTTCTCGAGCCGCGCGAGCTGGCGCAGACGGATGTCGAGAATGTCGTCGGCCTGCCGCTCGGTCAGCCCGAACGCGCTCATCAGCGCGCTCTTCGGCTCGTCCGACTCGCGGATGATGCGGATCACCTCGTCGATGTTCAGGAAGACGATCATCCGCCCTTCGAGGATGTGGATCCGGTCGTTCACCTTGTCGAGCCGGTGGCGGCAGCGCCGCGTCACGGTCAGCTGGCGGAACGCCACCCACTCGCCGAGGATGTCGGACAAGCCCTTCTGGCCCGGCCGGCCGTCCGCGCCGATCATCACGAGGTTCAGCGTCGCGTTCGATTCGAGGCTCGTGTGCGCGAGCAACGAATGGACGAACTCGGTCTGGTCGATCGCGCGCGACTTCGGCTCGAACACGAGCCGCACCGGCGCATCCTTGCCGGACTCGTCGCGCACCGCGTCGAGCAGGTCGAGCATCGTCTTCTTGGTATTGACCTGTTCCTGCGACAGGGCCTTCTTGCCGAGCTTCAGCTTCGGATTGGTCAGTTCCTCGATTTCCTCGAGCACCTTCTGCCCCGAGGTGTTCGGCGGTAGTTCGGTCACCACCAACTGCCACTGGCCGCGCGCCAGTTCCTCGATCTTCCAGCACGCGCGCACCTTGAGGCTGCCGCGCCCGGTTTTATAGGCGGCCGAGATTTCCGCGTCGCTCGAGATGATCTGCCCGCCGCCCGGGAAGTCGGGGCCGGGCACGAGCTGCATCAGCGCGTCGTGCGACAGCGTCGGATTGCGGATCAGCGCGACCGCGGCGGCCGCGACCTCGCGCAGGTTGTGCGACGGAATCTCGGTCGCGAGCCCGACCGCGATCCCCGACGCGCCGTTCAGCAGCACGAACGGCAGCCGGCCCGGCAGCAGCTTCGGCTCCTCGAACGAACCGTCGTAGTTCGGCATGAAGCCGACCGTGCCCTGGTCGATCTCGTCGAGCAGCAGCTGCGCGATCGGCGTGAGGCGCGCTTCCGTGTAACGCATCGCCGCCGCGCCGTCGCCGTCGCGCGAACCGAAGTTGCCCTGGCCGTCGATCAGCGGATAGCGCATCGAGAAGTCCTGCGCGAGACGCACGAGCGCGTCATAGGCGGACTGGTCGCCGTGCGGGTGGTACTTGCCGAGCACGTCGCCGACGACGCGCGCGGACTTGACGGGCTTCGCGTTGTTGCCCAGCCCCATCTCGTTCATCGCATAGAGGATGCGGCGTTGGACCGGCTTCTGGCCGTCGCAGACGTCGGGCAGCGCGCGCCCCTTGACGACGCTGACCGCGTAGCCGAGATACGCCTGCTCGGCGTAGTGGCCGAGCGTGAGGAACTCGCCTTCCGGCGCGGCCGGCTCGGCGAAAAGATCGGGAGTGATGTCGTCCATCTTGAATCCGTGTTCTGTATGTGGCGCGAGTGCGAGCGGGCGGGGCCCGCCGCGCTCAGATATCCGCTTCGACTTCGTTGCCCTTTTCCTCGAGCCAGCTGCGGCGCGCGGCGGCTTCGCCCTTGCCCATCAACATCGTCATCCGCGCGACGGTGCGCTCGTAGTCGAGGTCGCCGAGCCGCACCGGCATCAGGCGGCGGGTGTCGGGATTCATCGTCGTGTCCCACAGCTGCTCGGCGCTCATTTCGCCGAGACCCTTGAAGCGGCTCACGCTCAGCTGGCTCTCGCGCACCCCTTCCTTCGCGAGCTTGTCGAAGATCGCGACGCGCTCGCCCTCGTCGAGCGCGTAGAGCTTCTGCGCGGGCTTCTTGCCGCGCGCGGGCGCATCGACCCGGAACAGGGGCGGACGCGCGACGAACACGTGACCGCGCTCGATCAGCTGCGGGAAGTGCTTGAAGAACAGCGTGAGCAGCAGCACCTGGATGTGGGAACCGTCGACGTCCGCATCCGACAGGATGCAGATCTTGCCGTAGCGCAGGTTCGACAGGTCGACGCTGTCGTCGGGGCTGTGCGGATCGACGCCGATCGCGACCGAGATGTCGTGCACCTCGTTGTTCGCGAACAGGCGGTCGCGCTCGGTTTCCCAGGTGTTGAGCACCTTGCCGCGCAGCGGCAGGATCGCCTGGTATTCCTTGTCGCGGCCCATCTTGGCCGAGCCGCCCGCCGAATCGCCCTCGACCAGGAACAGCTCGTTGCGCGCGATGTCCTCGGTCTCGCAGTCGGTCAGCTTGCCCGGCAGCACCGCGACGCCCGAGCTCTTGCGCTTCTCGACCTTCTGGCCCGCACGGGTGCGCGCCTGCGCCTGCTTGATCACGAGCTCCGCGAGCTTCTTGCCGTGCTCGACGTGCTGGTTCAGCCACAGTTCGAGCGCCGGACGCGCGAACGACGACACGAGCTTGACCGCGTCGCGGCTGTTCAGCCGCTCCTTGATCTGCCCTTGGAACTGCGGATCGAGCACCTTCGCGGACAGCACGAAGGACACCCGCGCGAACACGTCCTCGGCGAGCAGCTTCACGCCCTTGGGCTGAAGGTTGTGCAGCTCGACGAAGCTCTTCACCGCCTGGTAGAGGCCGTCGCGCAGGCCCGACTCATGGGTGCCGCCCGCGGGCGTCGGGATCAGGTTCACGTAGGACTCGCGCACGAGCGAGCCTTCCTCGCTCCAGGCGACCACCCACGACGCGCCCTCGCCCTCGGCGAACGAATCGTCGCCCGAACGGCCGTCCGCGAAGCGCTCGCCCTCGAACAGCGGGATCAGCAGCTCGCTGTCGTTCATCCCTTCGAGCAGGTAGCCGCGCAGGCCGTCCTCGTACTTCCAGCTCTGGCGCTCGCCCGTCTTCTCGTTGATGAACGCCACCTCGACGCCCGGCAGCAGCACCGCCTTGGAGCGCAGCAGGCGCTGCAGCTCGCCGAGCGGCAGGTTCGGCGAATCGAAGTACGTCGGATTCGGCCAGACCGTCACGCGGGTGCCGGTCTTCTTCTCGCCGCGCCCCGCCGACTGGATCGCCAGCTGCCGCACCACGTCGCCTTCCGCGAAACCGAGCGTGGCGACCTTGCCGTCGCGCCACACCGTCACGTCGAGACGCGTCGCGAGCGCGTTGGTGACCGACACGCCGACGCCGTGCAGGCCGCCCGAGAACGTGTACGCGCCGCCCGCGGCCTTGTCGAACTTGCCGCCCGCATGCAGGCGCGTGTAGACGATCTCGACCACCGGCACGCCTTCCTCCGGATGCAGGCCGAACGGAATGCCGCGCCCGTCGTCCTCCACCGATACCGATTGATCCGCGTGCAGCGTGACCGTGATCTGCTTGCCGTAACCGCCCAACGCCTCGTCGGACGCGTTGTCGATGACTTCCTGGATGATGTGCAGCGGATTCTCGGTCCGGGTGTACATACCGGGCCGCTGCTTGACGGGCTCGAGGCCCTTCAGCACCTTGATCGATGCTTCGCTATACGCCGCGCTGGGCTTTTTCGTGGACATAGGCGCTTGGGTTCGTCATTCCTCGTGAAGTTATCCACAGCTACTGTGGATAACGTCGTGGACAAAACGTTGAATTCGATAAAAAAGCGAATCGAAACAATGGCGAGCTTAGATTGCTTCGAAAGCGGGCGGCGGCCACTGTGCAAAACGCAGTGGCGGGCCGCCCGGAGCGCCGTCGCTCCGGGCGCGCCGCGCCGAACGGGCCGTATTCTACTGGTTCCGTCGGCGCGCCTTCATGAACGGAGGCTTACACCGGCTTGCGCTTGGCCTCGAGCAGCTCCCAGCGCTCGAGCGCGGCGAGGAGTTCGTCGTCGAGCGCGGCGAAGCGCTCGGTCAGGCGGGCGCCCTCCTGGGCGTCGCGCGCGAAGATCGCGCCGTCCTCGAGCTGGGCGCCGATCGCCTTCTGCTCGGCCTCCAGCGCCGCGATCCGGTCGGGCAGCCCGTCCAGCTCGCGCTGCTCGTTGAACGACAGCTTCACCGTGCGCTGGGCATTGCGGCCGGGCGCGCCCTTCGCGTCGTCGCGCACGGGGGCCGGCTCCTTGGGCGCGCGCTTCGCGGCCTCCTGCTGGGCCAGCTGCGCCGCGCGCCCGCGCTGCACCTGCCAGTCGGAGAAGCCGCCGACGTACTCGCGCCACAGGCCGTCGCCTTCCGCCGCGATCACCGAGGTCGCGACGTTGTCGAGGAACGCGCGGTCGTGGCTGACGAGCAGCACGGTGCCGTCGTAGTCGGTCAGCAGCTCCTCGAGGAGTTCGAGCGTCGGGATGTCGAGATCGTTGGTCGGCTCGTCGAGCACCAGCACGTTGGCGGGCCGCGCGAACAGGCGCGCGAGCAGCAGGCGGTTGCGTTCGCCGCCCGACAGCGACTTGACGGGCGAACGCGCGCGCTCGGGCGCGAACAGGAAATCGCCGAGATAGCTCATCACGTGCTTCTTCTCGCCGCCGATCTCGACCCACTCGCTGCCGGGGCTGATCGTGTCCGCGAGGCTCTTCTCGGCATCGAGCTGCGCGCGCATCTGGTCGAAGTACGCGACCTGGAGGTTGGTGCCGGTGCGCACCGTGCCTTCGTCGGGCTGGATCTCGCCGAGGATCAGCTTGAGCAGCGTGGTCTTGCCGGCGCCGTTCGCGCCGATGAAACCGATCTTGTCGCCGCGCATCACCGTCGCCGAGAAGCGCTCGACCACCGCGCGCGCGCCGTAGCGCTTCGTCACGTCGGTCAGCTCCGCGACGATCTTGCCCGAGCGCTCGCCCTGGGCGACGTCGAGCTTGACGTTGCCCTGCACGTTGCGGCGCTCCGCGCGCTCGTTGCGCATCTGTTCGAGGCGCGCGACGCGCCCGACGCTGCGGGTGCGGCGCGCCTCGACGCCCTTGCGGATCCACACCTCTTCCTGGGCGAGGAACTTGTCGAACTTCTCGTTCTCGACGCGCTCCACCTCCAGCTGCTGGGCCTTGCGGACCTGGTACGCCGAGAAATTCCCGGGATAGGACAGCAGGCGGCCGCGATCGAGCTCGACGATGCGGGTCGCCACCCGGTCGAGGAACGCGCGGTCGTGGGTGATGAACAACAGGCCCGCGCGCTGCGACACGAGCAGATCCTCGAGCCAGCGGATGCCGTCGAAATCGAGGTGGTTGGTCGGTTCGTCGAGCAGCAGCACGTCGGGCTGGACGACGAGCGCGCGCGCGAGCGCGACGCGCTTTTGCATGCCGCCCGACAGCGCGTCGACCTGCGCCTCGCCGTCGAGGCCGATCTGCGCGAGCGTGGTGGCGACGCGGGTGCGCCAGTTCCAGGCGTCGGTCGCGTCGAGCGACGACTGCAGCGCATTCATGCGGGCCAGCAGCGTGTCGTGCTCCGCGCCCTCGGGCGTGTCGGCGAGACGATGCGCGATCGCATCGTATTCGTCGTGCAGCTCGCGGGCGTGCGTGAGGCCCGACGCGACCGCATCGAACACCGACAGCCCGGCGTCGAACTCGGGCTCCTGCGGCACGTACACCGTCACGAGATCCTGCTGGCGCGTGACGAGGCCGTCGTCGGGCCGCGCGAGTTCCGCGACGATCTTCAGGAGCGACGACTTGCCTGCGCCGTTGCGGCCGATCAGACCGACGCGTTCGCCGGCCTCGAGCGAGAAATCCGCGTGATCGAGCAACGCGACGTGGCCGAACGCGAGTTGGGCGCCGGTGATGGAATAAAGCGACATGGAGGAAACGGCGAAGAGGAATCGGAAGCGCCCATTGTACCGGGCGCGGCGCGCGGCGCCGCACTGGCCTGATGGCCTAGGCGGCGAACGGCAAAACCCGCGAACGCGGGCGGGGCAGACTCAGTGGTCGACGTTGACTGAAATCGTCTGGCTTATTTCGGGACCATACGAGCGGTGGGCGCCGTCGCCGAACTGCAGGGTCAGCGTGTGCCGGCCGGGCGGCAAGACGATATCGGTCTCGGTCTGGCCCTTGCCGTAGTGCAGCGACCGATCGGAGGCGGGAATCACGTCGCCTTTCGGAACCGGCCGGCCGTCGATCAGCAGGTGATGATGGCCCGTGTTCGGCGTCATGTCGCCGGCCGGCCGGATCTCCATGCCTTCGAGGCCGAACTTCACGTGTATCGGGTTCGACACGGTCGCGCCGTCATCCGGCGCGACGAAATACACCCGCGCCTCGGCGCGGGCAGCGGCGGACGCGACGAGCGCGGCCGCACAGAACAATCCGGCGATCCATTTCGTGTTGCGCATCGATTTCCTCCTTCTGACGTGAAAGGCCCTCGCAGCATACACCGCTGTTGCGCGGCACGGCGCTGGGGTTCCGGGGCGGGCGCGTTTGAAACGGGCGCGGGCGAGGCGGCGCGCGAATTCCGGTACCATTGCGCGTTTTCCGCCGGCTGCGAACGTGCGCCGGCGCATCGGATCAACGCATCATCGGGAACGCAACACATGAGCGAAGTCATCGAATACAAGAGCTGGGTCTGCCTGATCTGCGGCTGGATCTACAACGAAGCGGATGGGCTGCCGGATGAAGGCATCGCGCCCGGTACGCTGTTCGCCGACATCCCGAACGACTGGCGCTGCCCGCTGTGCGACGTGGGCAAGGAAGATTTCGTCACGGTCGAGTTTTGAGTCTGATCCGGGGGAGTGGCACGGGTCGCGTCAATCACCTGCCCGGGCTCACCGCCTGAGCGTCGGTTTCTCGACTGACGATCCCGCCAATCCAGCGTCACCTCCCAGAATACGTAGGTTACTCCGCGCATTGCCCCGATTTAGCATGGATGAACCCGGCGACCCGACAAGGGGTGCGCCGCGGTTGGCGTCTGTCGACAGCTTGCGCTCGCGGCATGGTCGATACGGCGCCACCATTTACAAACCGGATGACATCCTGGAGAAAAAAATGGCCACTCCTCGCATTTCCTGGGGCTCCGTCAATGCGAACGGGCAAATCATCAGCGGCAGCAACGACTTCACCGTCACGAATACCAGCAGCGGACGGTACACCATTGCGTTCAATCAGGGATTCTCGACGACGCCCGCCGTGGTCGGATCGCAGAACAATTACGACAACGCCAATCAGAGCAACCTGGATGGCGTAGCCTTCCCGTTCGTCAACACGAACTCCTTCCAGATCAATACCGGCGACGGCACCGGCAAGGCGGCGAATCGCAGCTTCGCCTTCATTGCAATCGGCGCCTGACGATCCGGCAAGGTCCGCTGTAACGCGCCCTCGTCGACAGGCAGGGCGCGTTTTGCTTCATGCACAGTCCGCTGGGCAGACGATTTCCTCGTATGGCATGTCGATGCTTCACACATAGATCCGAGCGCACGAGGCGGGAGCCGCACACGGTGCGCGGGCGTAAATGTGGGCGGGAGCCGCGCCGCCGCGTTCGGTCACCATCGTCGCTCGCGGTCGTCATGACCTTGTCTAGTCCCAGACCAGATTGTCGAACGGGGTAAACCACCCGCAGTATTTGCCGTCGTGTTTCACGCGACCGCCGTACACGCCAAAGCAGATCTCGGTGCCCTCGCCGACCACCGGCGCGCCGCTGTCCCCATCCTGGGTCTGGATCCCGTTGTCAAACTCCACGAGGACTACGTTCCGGGCCACTTCGTTGGTTTCCGGGACGGTGATATCGACGTCCGGTTCGAGCACCGTGCCGGTCAAGGTGCCGCTTGCCATGCCTTCCAGCCAGACTCGCGAACCCCGTCCAGGCAGCACGCTCGCGCCGAACTGCACGGTCCGGGTTCCCTGATTCGTCCAGATCTGGTTGAGCGCGGCCTCGACGCCCGGCGCGATGCTGACCAGCGCGATGTCCTGGGGCGTGTCGGCGTGCAGGAAGTTCTCGCGCAGCTCGCCGACCACGTGCGCATCGTCGGGCTGCCCCACTTTCTTGTCCTTGGCGCCGAACACATGGCCCGCCGTCACGAAGCATTTGTCGCCCTCGTACATCACGACGAGACCCAGGGTGCCGATCTTGCTGTGGGTGACGATTCGAATGCCGCCGACGAGCGGGCGCACCTTGAGATGGTTCTCGGGCATGGCTGGCTCCTGTTGCGGTGAATGGACGCGGCTGGAATGTCGGTCCCGATTCAGGGACGTGCGGGGCGGGTGGGTGTGAAGGGCGGGGGGTACGGGATTGGATGGGTGTGTTTGTCTGCGTCGATGCGTGTTATTTGCAAGGTCTTTGATATACTCTGCGCTCGCCGGCGGGGGCGTCATGCTCCGGCTCCGGTGTTGTGCAGGCATATCGATTTCAATAGCGATATGCCCGGGCCGGTTGGTTGACGCATTCAACCCGGCCAGACTATCCGCTCCCCGTAGTTCAATGGATAGAACAAGCGCCTCCTAAGCGCTAGATACAGGTTCGATTCCTGTCGGGGGGACCAGCCAAGCCCCAAACCTCTCCCAAGATTCACAAGAAAACCCCCGCTCAAGCCCGTCTGACAGGCCTCCAGCTCACATCATTACCCAAGGTTGCTCAGTGACAGCCGGAGAAAGTGTTGGTATTTTTGTTGGCATCAACAGATACCAACAACTCAGATACCAACAATGCCTCTCACTGACATACAGGTACGGAACGCGAAGGCCAGCGCAGCACCGTACAAACTCACGGACGGCAACGGGATGTTCTTGCTCGTCCAGCCGAACGGCGCGAAGTACTGGCGCTTGTCCTACCGCTTCGTTGGCAAGCAGAAGACGCTCGCCCTCGGCGTCTATCCGGCCGTCACGCTTGCGACGGCGCGTAAGAAGCGCGACGAGGCCCGCGAGCAGATCGCGGCCGGCATCGATCCGGGCGAGGCGAAGAAGGACGCGAAACGGGCCGCCGAGATCGCAGCAGCCAACTCGTTCGAAGCGGTAGCCCGCGAGTGGTTCGACTCTCAGCGTCCGGGCTGGAGTGACGGCTACGCGGAGAAGGTGCTGAATTCGCTTGAGGTCGACGTGTTCCCGAAGATCGGCCGTCGCCCGCTCACGGAGATCGATTCGCCGCAGATGCTCAGCATCGTTCGAGAGGTCGAGGCGCGCGGGGTACGCGAGACGGCGAAGCGGATTCTCCAGCGCTCTCGCGCGGTCTTCCAGTACGGGATCATGACCGGGCGATGTTCCCGAAATCCGGCCGCAGACATCGACGCGCAAACGGTGCTGAAGAAAGGCCCAGGTGTTCGGCACATGGCGCGCGTCAAGGCGGCAGAGATACCGCAACTGATGCGTGATATCGACAACTACCAAGGCGATCTAGTAACCCGGCTCGCGCTCCGCCTCATGGCGCTAACGTTCTTGCGCACAAAGGAAATGATTCGCGCCGAGTGGTCTGAGTTTGACGAAGCCGCCGCAGAATGGCGCGTACCTCCCGAACGGATGAAGATGCGCGACCCGCACATCGTGCCGCTGTCTCGGCAGTCGCTCGATGTGCTCGTACAGCTCCGCGCGATCAATGGTCAGCATCGATTCGTCTTCTACAGCGTGCAGGGCCGAAGCCACATTTCGAACAACACGATGCTCTATGCGCTCTATCGCATGGGCTACAAGTCGCGAATGACGGGGCACGGCTTTCGCGGGTTGGCCGCTACGGCTCTGCGTGAATTCGGCTTCACCCGGGACGTTGTAGAGCGCCAGATGGCGCACGCCGAACGCAATCAAGTGACGGCCGCTTACGTCCATGCGGAATATCTGCCGGAACGCCGGCGCATGATGCAGGTGTGGGGAGATCACCTCGACAAGCTCAAAGCTGGGGCGGAAATCATCCCAATCGCGGTGGCAAGATAGACGGCAGCCGCACTCTTCCCAAACGCGCAGCAGCGCCGCGTTGGAAATGCGGTTCAGTCAAGGAATTTATCGGGGCAACTGAGGTAATGACTGAGCCTGTACCCGATCGATGAATTCATGCGGATCGGCGTCAAGTGCATGAAGGATGTCCAGCAATTCGATCAAATCTACGCGCCTCGATCCACTTTCATATTTCGACACGAAGGTTTGCGTCCGCTTGAGTCGATCCGCAAGATCTTGCTGACGTAAGCCTCTGTCTAAGCGAATCTGAATCAGCAGTTTCGCGATGAGCGGATAACGATGGTCGTGAATGGGATGAGTCATAGCGTGCAATCTACATGCACATACGTTATATTCTATATTCGCATATAGAATAATGAGGGTTCAATGACCGTGCTGTTGGGGTTGCTTGCCGCCATCGGCACAGCAACCGGCATTGTGCTGGACATGGACTGGCTCGGGATTAACCGTGCGGGCCTATCCAGAATCGGCTGGTGTCTCGCCAGCGTTGTGACTGGACCATTCGCAGCCGTTGCATATTTGGCCTGCCGACATTTCGCGCGACGCCGGCTGATCTCCGCTGTCTGGAAGATGGTGGGCAATCGGGCCTCCCCTACTTGCCTGCGTCGCTCGCGTCTGCTGGCTCTGCGTCAGCACAACGTGATTTCGATCCCCATTTTCAATGCGTGTTTTGTTGCATTGCAAAACGATGTCTTCTCAATGGACCGGACGACCTGCGAATAAGCCCCTCGTGGTCGTCGCTATGCCAGTTAATCAAGAATCAGTTTCCTTTATGCCAACCTATCAAGAACTTCTCGCCGAACAAATCGAACTGACGAAACGCATTGCGGAGGCACGCACGCTCGAGCGTCGTTCGGCGCTCAAGCGCATCCACGGCTTGATTGCGGAATTTGAACTGGAGCAATCCGAGGTGTTTGGACGGGCATTGCGCCCTGGAGGCCGCCCCCGTGCCCCCGCCAAATATCGTGATCCGGTGTCCGGCGTGACATGGAGCGGACGAGGGCGCCAACCCACTTGGATTCGCGGTAGGGATCGCACTGCGTTTCTGATTTTGCCTGAGTCCTGACACAATACGAGGCAGTCGAGCCAAGCGTTACCGCCTGAATTTTGGACACCTCCTCCGGCCAATTTGACTTCTTTCATGAGGAGCGTCGGTGAAGGTTCAGCATTGAACGCAACTATCATCCCGAAAGCCAGCACACCGGTTACCACAACAAACCGGACATGATGATGGCCAGCATGGGCATGAGGGAGGCGAACGACCTCGCGCCTGTGAGTCTGTGGGTCATTGCCGGCGCGCCGATAGTTCTCGGCAATGACCTGTCGAAGGCACTCTCGAACGATACGACAAGATAGATTCGTGCCGCCACGCTTATGCCCCCCTTGCTGCGCACCTCCCACCGATTTCTCAGAGTTGGCATCGCACTGCCGGCTCCCTGCATTTCGGTATGAATATGACCCCCCTTAGGCACTCAGCGAGTAGGAAGAAGGACGCGGGTTGCGCCCCGCGTGTTTCGCCCCAGACGCAGGGTCCCCCGCCTTCCGCCCCCCTGACATTTGCGGCTGACGTAACGATGTCGGATCGGTTCGCGTCGAGGCCCCCCGTCGAAAACATATTGCCGATGCCCTTCGATTCCCGGTAAGCCGCGCCCCGTCTGGGTTCGCGGCCGACACGAACGATCCACGCCTGACCGCTCAGCGCAAAACGAGTTGGAGACTTGGAGACAAACGCCCGAATCGGTCGAAAAGCCTTGTGGAGTAAGGCTTCGCATATCTCCAAGGGATTTGGAGAGCGCTGGAGATACTGGAGACAAATCCGGCCGGATCGTTACGGATTCGGCAAGATTCGCAGCAGCCGGCGACCCGGTTCCGTCTGGTGCAGATCGCTCAAAGTAACTTTGTGGTGCGGGCGAAAAATGCCGCGCAAAGGAATGCCCGCCACCGCCCTCCCGGACGGCGGCGGCGTCTTTCACAGTTCGAGCGTGAAGATCGACGGCAACACACGGTAGACCATGAACTTGCCGTGGCCGGGTATGTACTCCTGCCGATACGGGTAGCCGTCACTACGCGGCATCAGCACACCCCGCTTCATCAATGCTTTGGCGACGATTTTGTGGTCGAAGCCGGCGCACACGTCCTTGCGAAACACAGCCGCTTCGATCAGGTATTCCGTCTCAACGCTTTCCGCATCGTCGGCACTCATCTTGCCGCCGAACTCCGCGAAATACTCGCGATCGGATGCAATGGGCATCCGGCGTTCGTCGCGCTTCACGTGTTGCTTGAATCCCGCACGGTGCGGCACGTTCGGTCGATGATCGTCCTGCGCCCTGTTCATCCACACGAAACGGTTGTCACCGTGCGCGGCAAGGAAATGCTGTACTTGCCGCACGGCTTCCGCCTCGTCCGAATTGCCTGCACCGCCGCGCAGTTCGAGCCAGCCCTCGAAACAGCGACGCGCAGCCTCGACCGACTCGCCGTGCGGCCAGCCGGTCAGGCCGTAGGCGGTCGCCAGTTCGCCAGCTACCGCAACCAGACAGAACCGTTTGGCGACGCGCGCGACCTGCGAATGCGCGCCGTCCGGCACCCACTGCGCGACCAGCTCGTCCACACGCCTGCGCAGGCTGTCCGCCAGTTCGCCGGCCTGCGACGACGCCCACTCGATGAACGCCGTGCCGGCCGTGCCGTAGTGCATGCCTGCATGACGCTCTAGATGCTCGATCAGCGCGGCAGGCGTCGGGAAACCGTGCAACCTCTCCACCACACCCATTTCGCCAACCTCGGCCGGAATCGCGGGCAAGCGTACTTCGATACCACCTTTCATTGGCTTGTTGCCTTCGGCCATCAACGCGGAGACGCTCTTTTCACCGTTCGACAGAAACAACAGCCGCCACGTGAGAACGGGCTTGGCCGAGCCGCTACGCGACGCGCGGGCCTTGCCCGACTCGTTCGCGAGCATGTAGATCACATCGCCAACCAAGCGCGGCTCCACCTGCCCGATTTCATCGAGGATCAGCAGCGCGTCGCTATGCTGCGTGGCGACGGCTTCGAGCGCGTTGTCGGTCGCCTTCCAGCTCCGCACATAGTCCGGCGAGCCGAACACGGACGCGGCGATGACACCGCCTGTCGACTTGCCCTTGGACGTCGTGCCGAGCAGATGAAAGCCGCCCGACTGAAGCCCGGAAAAGTGCAGCAACGGACCGGCGAAGGCGGTAGCGACGCAGAACAGCAGCCGGCTATTGCCTACGCAGTAGGCCGCAACCTCGCGTTGCCAGTCGTCCAACGTGCCGCGCTCCTTGAACTGGCTCTGGATCGGCGTATCGGCCTGATAGATCAGCGCCTCTTTGCCGGTGCCGATGACCCGATCGGGCAGCACGAACGCGCCGTGATGCCAGCCGACGCGCGGCACGCAGCGCACGCGCTCGTCAGGCTGCGCCATCTGCACATAGTTCGCGATCTGCGTGCGGGCGATCTGCGTCACTCCGAGCTTCACGCCCATATCGAGCAGCATACGGCGCAGCTCCGTGCCGTCGCCGGCAAAAAGGCCGGCCGGTACCGCCCATCGTTTCAGGATGCCGTCGCGGTCCGTGAATTCGAGCAGGTAGCCCCACTCGCTGTTCATCTCGTTCCGTGTCTCCGCGATTACGTCGATCCGCGTGCTCACCCAATGCGGCGGGAGCGGATCACCCTGATTGTTGAAGCCGTGAAACCACACGCCCTTATCGTCGACGACGAACCGCGACTTGCCATCCTGCGCGCGGGCCGTTTTCGGGCGCTTGGCGGGCTTCGCGGTGGGCAATGATGCGTTGGCCTTGCCTGCATCAGCCGAACCGGCCGGCGCGAGCGCAACGCGCACGGTAGCCGCCACTGCATCCGGGCCGACGTGTGCAGCCAGGTCATTGAAGTCGGTCCCGGCCGCCGAGCGGTTCGGACCGAAGTCGGGCACGGCGACGATTCCGGCGACGGCCTCGGCCGCCGCGCGTGCCTTCGTCACGCCCGGATTGCCCTTCGTCGTGTGATCGTCGTCGGCGCACACGACGATGCGAGCGTCCGGATACTGGCCGCGTAGCGCCGTCGCGACCGCGTGCAGGTTGCCGGAGTCGAACGCGACGGCGGTCGGATAGCCGGTCGCGGCCGCGAGCGTCGCACATGTGGCGTAACCCTCGCCAATCAGCAGCGTGGACGACACCGGCCCGCCGATCAACGAGAAGCAGCCCGCCTTGCGGCCGTTCGGCAGATAGCGTTTCTGGCCGTCCGTCAGGACGAATTCCAGCGTCCACAGCTTGCCGGCCGCGTCACGGGCCGGAATGACGAGTGCGCCGTCGCACGCGGCCGTGCCGATGCACAAGCCGCCGCGATAAACGCGCAGCGCATCGACCGGAATGCGCTTGCGAACGAGATAAGGGTGATCGGCCGGCGCCGATTCGGCCGCCGACCAGATCGATTCAGCGAGCGCCGATGCGGCTCGCTGCTTCTCGGTCAGTTCGGCCAGCTCGGCCGCTTCGCGGGCCGCGCGCTCGGCCATCTGCCGCTCACGCTCAGCTGGATCGACCGGCTTGGCGCGATGCGCACGCGGATCGAAGCCGCCAAGCTTGGCGAAGTGAAACAGCGTGTTGATGGTGATCTTGCCGCCCTTGAACGACTTCCACACATCGCACGCGTCCTTGCCGCTGTAGTTTTGCGCGCCTCGGCTCCATTCGTTCCAAAGGGCGAAGCCCTCCTCGCCAAACTCGGCCTTGAGCGCCATCCCTACCTGACGCCACGTTTCGCGGTCGTCGGGCGGGACATAGCCGAGCGCGACTCTCGCCCTCTCGAATTCGGACATCGGTGCGTTACTCATAGTTTCCCACTAGACGTGCGTCGGCCGACTTTCAATTAGTAGTCCATATCATGAAATTACTTACCTGACGCACGAAGAATTGAATGATGCGATGCCGCCTAGCGGCTGGGTGTCAGCCGGCCGCGCGAGGTACCGACAAAACCGCTCCGCCGGCCGTGACATCGTTGCTGTAAACGTAGCGACCTAGACGCGACTCGCCGAGTGCGTCGTTGGCTGCCTCCAGCGCTGCGCCGATCGACGGGAGGGACGCACGAAACAGGCTCAACACCAGCCAGTAGTCTTCATCGGACATGGCCTTGTCAGCCGCCCAATGCAAGCTGTCCAGCAATTCCATCGCATCGCTGATCCGCGTGCCGATGAGGTTGCGATCGGGGCGATTCACCTCAGCCACGAAGTGCGGCGCGAGCGGCTGCACGGCATTCTTGTTTGTCTTTGCCATGGCCACCCCTCAGTGCGTTGTGCGCGGTTCGCGCGTGACGAGCCCGAGCGCGGCGAACAGATGCTGTTGCACGCGCCCCATCAGACCGGCCGCGAACGCGTGCCGGCTCATGGTCACGCGGTACGCATCGACGTCGTCTGCGTCCTGCATGGCGGCCTCCATGCCGCGCGCGAACGCAGCGGCTTGATGCGCCGCATAGTCGTGCAGGCGGACATCGCCTTTCAGATCGAGCCATGCGTCGGCGCAGATCGCACCCAGGTCGACGGCGAATTGCAGCTCTATCGGAGCGCCGGTATCGAGCGGCGGTGCGTTGTCGAATCCCTCGACAACTGCGGTGCGAACGTGCTCGCTCATTACTGGCCTCCCACGCTAGCGTCGTCGATATACGCATAGAGCAAGCTGGATGCCATATCGAGGCACCACGTCAGGACCGCGAGCCGATGAACAGGGGTAATCGCTTGGTGCGGATGTGTAGCGATCGAGCCATCATGGGCGATCGACATGCCAACGACGGATGCCGGTGCAGCGCCGCGGGACGCGCGATAGGTCGACAGGTCCACGACAGAGGCACGCAGAGCGGACGAGCAGTTAGCCATGACGCACCTCCGCGCGGACGAGCGCCGCGATCGCGGCCAGCGCTGCTCCGACCGCATCGAGCTTGTCTTGATATGCGTAGGCAGTTGCCGCGTCGCACAATGCTGTGCAAACGATGGATTGGATGAGGTGGGATTGCTGCCCGGTAAGGGCGTGCTTGAACTGGCGCATCTGCTGCGACCTCCTTTGGGTTTGGCTACAACCCGCGTCCCGGTTCCAATCGGGGTGGGCGGGCACATGGCGGGGTTGGAACACCGGACCAAAGGAAACCGGCACGGCCAAAGCCGTCCCCACCAAGGCCCACCCATAGAAGAAGGCGCGCGAAGGCGTGCGGACGAAAAAATACCGCCAGTGCGGCGGCTGTCCGCCTTTGGAGTCGGGGTTCCACGCCCGGACGCTGTTGTCTCAGCGACATTCACAGGATACTGCGCTCCGCCGCGATGTGCAAATCGGCCACTGGACGATCCAGCGAAGGCGAGAGGATGGGAGTGCAAGCCGTCGCTCATCGCCGCGACAAAGTGACTTTGACGGATCATCACCATGCCGACGCATTCGGATCGAGCATGAAAATGGCATCCTTCATCAACCGAATAGCGCGCTTCGCACGCGACGGCATCGATATCGCATCGCGCTCGAAGACACCCGCACCGACTGCAACCATACAAGCAGCCTCGCGCCGCATGCCGTGCTCGGTACGCTGGAGCACTTCTGACATAAGATCATGTAGACGAGTAAGTTCGCAATCGTAAAATTCCGCGTCTACTTGCTTTTTGCTTGCGCGTGCCGCAGCGTGTTCGTTTTTAACGTTACTTGTCATTGTGCCCCTCCATTCGTCTTGTGGTTAATGCTTCCTGCGCCACTGGCGCGCAGCTCAGCGGCAAAGGCAATGAGCGCAGCCTTGCGCTCGTCGTAAGACCTCCCCATGCCAATCAGCGCAGTGGCGCGCATTTCCAATCGCTTCAGAATGCGCTGATCGGCCGCCGATAAGCTCTCACGATCCAACGACTTGAATTCACCGGTCAGGGCGAAGGCAAGCAAGCGGGCTTCGTTGACATAGTGATGTGGCCGAGTCTCTTTGCCCTCTGCGTCGCGACGCATGGCGAGCATTTCACACACGACACCGTAATGGGCCGCCGACACCTGACGATTCTCAGACCAGTCGGATGTCGCCTTTTCCGCCTGCACGGCACGCATTGCCAGGAACGCGTCGACCAAGCGACTCTGACCAATGCGAGCATTGCGACCGCCCACGAACGGCATAGCGATTAGCGCGCCACGCTCGTCCAATTCGATCATGCGCTGCCGGCGATTCCACTTGTCCGTGTAGGAGGTCGGCTCAAAATTGAGTCGATCTATCGTGCCGTCAGCGATCAAACTATCGATCGTACGTAGCACGTTTTTATGATTGCGACCAAATTCACGCGCGATTTTGAGGCTGTCGGTGATTAACTTGCCGCCGTGCACCTTCACAAGTGCTGCTGCCAAAGGGGCCGCACCTCGACCGATTTCAGCCATTACGTGCCCTCCGTCACTTCGCTCGCCATATCGGCGACGCGGTAGTTCAGGGGATCAGCGAGATAGCGATGAATCTCTCGATTTCTCCAGACTGTGCAGCGCTGGGTCAGGCGGATCGAGCGCGGAAACTTCCCCTCGCGCTCACGCTGACGGACAGTTTCACGGGACAACTGGATGGACGAACGCAGACTTTCCCAGCGAGAAAGACCGTCAAGCGGCAGCGCAACCGGGGAAAACAGTGTGGAAGTGTTCTTTACGGACATATGTGCTCCCTGAGCATGCCTACGTCACCATTGACATAGACGGGAGCGACTATCGCCGCACGATCAGCACCTTTTAAAGTGAAATGTCCTGATTACAGGAATGTCCTGCAATTTCACATCGAAATGTCCGTAGATGAATCGTCGCCAGCAAATTGTTCGATCAGCCGGCGCACGTGACGCTCTGAAATATCCAGGATTCTCGCGATCGTTTTTCGCTCGTCGATTCCAATCTGCACCCCACGATTGCGATAGCGCGCAACTTCCGCCTTCACTAGTGCACGCGTTGCGGCCCCCTTCGCGACATTGGCATCCCGACCAACTGATCCGTCTCTCTTCCTCTTCTCTCGGAGCATCGCCTCTGCCTCCAGAGTCGCCGTAGCGGTCGTCAACTGCCGACGTTGGTGTTCGAGCGCAGCGGTAAAGGCATGAGTGATGCCGCAATAGACGAAAGCGTAAATCCGCTGTTCACGTTGGATGCTGCTGACATCAGCGGAAACAGCAAATTCAATCGCTCGCTCCATATCCGGCCATAGCTTTCGAATCTGTGCATAGATGGCCTTATCCGGCTTAAACAAGCCGAAAAGATCGCCGCCGGCGCGTGCTCGCCGCCTAGCCTCCGCCACCCCGCGCAAATACAAGGCGTACATCCATTCCGTTCGCTCGTACTTCCCACCACTCATGCGTGCGACGTGCGCCGCATTCTGTTCCAACGGATACGGCAACGAATCGCTCGACGAAAGCCGTCGCACCCGAAGCAAATCGAGGCGCTCCATCTGGAAATGCTCGCGCTCCCACCGTTCATACTCCACCTTGATTAGCTGAGCAGCGGCGGCCTGCACTGCAAGACTGTCCCTATCGGCCGGATCGAGATGCAGAAAATGGTCGGAGACTTGATTGATTTTCGCGGCCGGGCCGCTGTCGGCAAACGCGGCCAGTTCTTCCGCAGAGACCGGATCTTCGTCCGGATCTATTTCCTCGTGACCGAGGAAATGTGACTTTCTCATGTCCACCCTTCGCGTGGACCTTCACGACGAACGCCGAGCCAGCCGGTGAAGGTGTCCGGTTTTCGGGTGACCGCCCTATGCTCAACGAATGACATTTTCTCACGACTCGCTACACCGACTGTTCTGTCGGCCAAGTATGAAACCTACCAGCTACGGAAGTCGGCAGCGAAAAAGGCAGCGCGTGGCCGGTACGCAGCGCCGACCTTTCAAGGTCGGCCAAGACGAGCCAGCCATTGCCGAAAGTCTGGTTTATAGTGGTTCCTGCCTGTCGGATACGGTTGGCGAATAACCGCTGCTATGACGCGTCGATTTTCACCATTTCGAGCAGCAGTCTTCCACTGCGCCACCCAACTGGACTGCAATAGGTCACTAGGTAAAGGTACGCTTGTCGTTCGCGGACAACTTGGCGAGAACCTGCTCTTTTGGGCAGCGAGTCGGTATTCGCGGCTCGGCCGAGGGCAAAAAGCACAGGGAGCTGGAACCCCTATGAAAATCCAATCTGTTCGAATCATGAACTTCCGCACGTTGAAAGACGTGACGATCCCATTCGACTCCGTCACGACATTCATCGGTCCGAATGGTGCCGGCAAGTCCACTGTGCTGCGTGCGCTCGACTGGTACTTCAACGGTAAGCCAGGCTCGCTGACGGATAATGACTGCTCCTTTGGAGTTACTACCGAGAATATCGAGGTTCAAGTCACCTTCATTGATCTCACCGACAAGGATCGCGAAGCACTTGGCAAATACACGCCGGACGGTGTAGCCACATTCACAGCATGGAAGCGCCGATTGCCTGACGGCTCTGAGGTGCTTTCGGCGAATGCAAAAGGCTTTCCAGAATTCAGCGCGATCAAAGCAGCTGGCGGCGCGACAGCGAAGAAAGTTGAATATGCCAAGCTCCGCAGTAGCCGTTCGGATCTAAATCTCCCTGCGGCCAACACCGGTGCAGCCGTTGATCAGGAGATGATGACCTGGGAGGCATCTCATACTGATCTACTCCTCGACGCTCCCGAGGCGCTGCAAACCAACTTCTTCGGCTTCAACAGCGGCGGCAAGATGAGCGGTCTCTTCGACTTCGTCCTGGTCACTGCCGACCTTCGAGCGAGCGAAGAGTCGATCGACGGCAAGTCAAGCATCATCGGCCGAATCCTTGAGCGTTCGGTTGATCGTGCTGCTGCCGACGACGCAATTGCGGAGATCGTCGAAGAGTCACGTGCGAAGCAGCAGATAGTCTACGAGGAGAAGTTCAAGACGCAGCTCGATACCATGTCGGCGCAGCTCAATGAGATCCTCATATCTTACTCGCCCGGTCGGGCTGTCACGGTTTCCCCGGCCGAGGTGGAACTCAAGGCCCCTCGGACTACATTCGAGGTCGCCGTGCTCGATGGCACAACCGAGACTGCTGTGGAGCGGCAGGGCCATGGCTTTCAGCGCACTCTTCTGATCTCGGCGCTCCAACTGTTGGCGCAGTCAGGTGCGGCCTCAGCAGAGGGAGTCATCTGCCTGGCGATCGAGGAGCCAGAGCTATTCCAGCACCCGATACAGGCTCAGACGTTCGGAAAGGTACTCCGGTCGCTCGCTGAGGATGCGGGAAAACGCATTCAAGTCACCTATGCGACTCATAGCCCTTATTTCCTTGAGGCGCGACACTTCGATCAAGTCAGGCGGTTGACGAGGTCATCAGGCGAGATTCCTTCGGTCACTGTCCACCTCGCGACGGTCGATGACGTGAAGACGAAGCTCAATGGAGTGATTGACGCCGACCACGTCAGCCGTCAGCTCGATGGCATCGTCACGAATCGCCTCTCTGTCGCGTTGTTCGCAACGCGTGTGTTACTGGTCGAGGGAGATACAGAGGCGGCCGTGTTCTACGGCGTCGGCGATCGAAACGCTGTAGGAAGTCTCGAATCCCAGGGACTGTCGATCGTTTCGACCGGTGGCAAGGGTGGGATCCCGCTTGCTCATGCAATCCTTACCTGCCTCGGGATTCCAACCTATGTACTCTTCGACGGAGACAGTGGCTTCGAGGTGCGAGCTATCGCTGCTGGCAAGTATTCGACCGTGATAGAAGGCGAGCGCACGAAGTTTTCGACAGAGAACCGTCGGCTGCTGAAGTACCTCGGCGAGACCGAAGTTGATTTCCCATCAGAACAAATCGGCGAACGAGTAGCGACCCTGAGCGATCACCTCGAGACCTACCTAGAGTCCAACTGGACTGAATGGGTCACGTCGTGTACCGCGATTGAGGCTACTGCCGGAATACAGTTCGCAAAAAATCAGCAGGCTTACCGGACTGCGACGCTGGAGGCAAAAGGAACTGTTCCAGAAATGCTCAAGCAGATTCTTGCGAAGGCGGGGGGAGCATAGACATGCGTGAAAGCATCTGCCCGTACTGCGAGAAAGCAGTCGAGATTGAAAAAAACAAGGGCGTGGGCACCTTGGCGCACGTTCACGACATCGTGTTTGATCTGTAGTTGCGTGAACAGCTTGATCTGGCCGAACAAGACAAGCAGGACGCCGTCGAACTAACACAGACAAAGGTTTGGCAGCAAAATGTAGAAAGCTGCCGCGACCAAGGATGTCAAGACTCAGAAGCTGAAAGCAAACTTCGGCACCGGCAAGATTGCGCAAAATCCCGCAATGGCCGAGGCTGTTACTCTCGCTCGGTGATGCGATTGTCAGCCGAGATCGCATCCATCGTCGACATGAGGCTTGCCAGCAAATCGCCGTGATGCCTCCTCAAATGGCCTTGAATGTTATCGTTGCGAAGCAGGCGCGCCATGAAGCTTTTAGCGACGACCAGCGATAGCATGGTGTCGCCAATCTCGTCCTCGACCGCTTGACAGTCTTGCCGAAGCCGCTCCATTTCGCTTTCCATCTTCGCGAGGTCCTCGTTCGATATTTTGTTCTTCTTCGGCTTCACCCCATCCGTCAACGCCTCGGCACGAGTAGCGACCAAGATCATTTCAGCGTAAGCCGCGGTGAGCTTATTGGCCGCAACCATCATTTCGGCCGCTTCGATCTGCCGGTATGGCTTCATCTTCTTTAAGATCGAGAAAACCTTCGTTGATGCTTGTCGGTTCTTGAGGATCGAGGCAGCCTCGGGCGCGACGCCATCTAGCAAAGTTGCCCGCTCCCGAATGTTCCGAACATCCATCCGAAGCACTTCGGCGATTCGCTGCTCCGACGCACCCTTCGCCAACGCGGCCCGGATCATTTTGTGCTCTTGTACTGCCGATAGACGAGTGATGTGCCGATTGAAGGTAAATCCTTCGTCGTCGGTCGCGACCATGCACGGAGCGGCCTCACGACCGAGTTCTTTTAGCGCCTCAAGGCGCAGCCTTCCATCCAGCAGATCATAGTCGCCCAGACGCCGAACCGATCGGAACACAGCGAGCGGCTCGATGACGCCCAATTCAGCAATAGAGCTGAGAATGGTTTTGTATTTCGGGGTCGCTAGGGCACCTTTGGACAAGGAGGAGACTGCAATTATCCTGTCAAGAGGAATCTCGACGACCTTTGCTTCAAATCCGTGCCTGACATTGCTCATGGCATAAGCTCCGGTGGGATGCGTGAGGCGACAGCCTCGGGTATGTCCTTGATGCCTTCCGCTCTCAACAGCGTCCTGAAATGCTCGTCTGCAAGAAAGTGCCGCAGTGCCGACGTGATAAGCAACAGCCGTTGCTCTTGCAAATTGGCGTTCTGCACAATCATCTTTTGACGGCGGACTTCATTCTTGTAGGTTCGCAGAAGGTTTTGCGGAGTCGGCTTTTCACGCGGAACCGGACGACCGTGCAATTTTTTCCCAGACACCTCGCGCTTACTAAGAAGGCGCCGAACACGCAGCAATTGATCTCCGGTCAGCGTCTTGGACTCGTAGGCGGCGACCATAGCTGCCTGAATCTCGCCGCTCGATGAACGAGCGACCTCGACGGCAAGCCAAAGGGGCATGACACGCTTTTCCACGGCCTGTATCAGCCGCTGCTCTCCTTTCTCCAACAGCTGCAAGATGCCGTTGATGTAGCACGCATCGAGATTCGTCTTTTTTGCGATTTCCTCTGTGTCGTAGCCCTTCTCACGCAAAACCTGAAGGCCGCTCAAAAGCTCAGCGGTCGAGTGTCGCCGCCGAGCGATGTTCTCGGTCAAAGTGATGAGGTAGCGATCGACTTCACCGGCCTCGACAATGGAGCAAGGGATCATCGTCTCGCCAAGCGCTTTCAAGGCTTCCAGACGGCCTTGCCCGCACAACACCTCGTGCCAATCGCCGTCCGCGTCGTGGCCTCCATGCGCAACCGTTATTGGCCTTTTGAGCCCTACCGACGCGATGTTCTCGACAAGCTGCGAGAAAAAATATGGATTGCGCGTTCTCGGGTTTAACACTCGAAGCCGATCGACCGGAATCAATGCGATCTGCTCGCTACGCGAAATCGCGGACACGACTTTGTCTACGCGGTCATTCATAACTGACTCCCTTTAGAGGGACGCGGCGAGCCAGGTGGCAAAGCATACCCAGGTCGTCATAGCGATATGCCTCAAAACCGAAATCGTTGTGGTCGCCCAAGCGGACGACATCTGACGAGACGTCAACGGCGGGTAGGAGGTAATAATCGCGGATGGACTTTGCGTCGAGCTCCATTCGAACCGCGACCGTGATATCGGGGCGCAGCGCGTTATCAAAGCGGATGATCCAGCGATTCGAGCCGGCCCCGGTCGGCCGGCACCGCGACAGGGCTAGCGACACCTTGAACTCTTCGTTGACCCAAAGCAGCCCGGACACGACATCTCGCTCGACCCGCGCCCCCGCCTCAGCCATCGCCCGCTCAACGGTCGAGACGACCTCGGGATGAAGCTCCCGCAGGCGACGGTTGATCTCGACGTAACGATAGTCCCTGTCGGGCTGATATCCAATGAGGTCATAGGTTCGAAGCAAGCTGCCGAAACGGCACGCGTAGGCGCTACTCGACGGGCAACTTGGCGACTCGTCAATGACGATGCCTGAAAGATAGCCGTTACGCAGCAGAAGCTTGCGCAGAGCGTCCAACATATCCGCATCGGTCAGACGGTAGGAGCGCGCGAGAATGATCTGGCGGGCGGCCTCGAAGATGATCCTATCAACGATCGGCTCGAACGCGTTGTCCGCCCGAATCCATGAAGCCGGCGGGTTGCGAACCCGATCTTGTTTGAGCTTGAACGACACCCGATTCCACACGTTGTCTCCAACGTATTTGTCGTTGGTTAGGACCTGATGGATGGTTCCCCGCGTCCAAAAGACGCCACGATCGGTGCGGACGCCGGCTTCGTTTAGAGTTGCGGCAATTTCCGCCTCAGACCGCCCCTCTTCGACGAACCAGCGATAGATCATTCGCACGGTCGCGAGCTCGTCTATCGGCCCAGGAACAAGAATGACGCGATCTGTTTGGATCGCCTTGCGTTCCCCTCGTTTCAACTCGTGCCTCTCGCCGGTCTGTTCGACGCGAACGCGGCGCAAGCCGAATCCTGCCGGCCCACCTTGCCGAAATCCATTGCGGATGTGGCGGCATTGACCCGCGTAGACCTTCACACTTAGCTCGCGGCTGTATTCTCCCGCCATCGTCCGCTTGACGCTTTTGATGATGCTTGAAACGGGACTGCCGTCATTCTCGAACTGTTCGGCGCAGTAGAGCACTTTCACGCCCGCGTGCTTGCAGCGAATTTCGTAGCTCGCGCTTTCGTCCGGATCTTGAAAGCGGCCCCACCGGCTAACGTCGTAGACGAGAATGACAGAAAAATCTGCGATCCCCGACTCCACGTCGCGAAGCAACCCTTTCAATGAATCGCGCCCGTCCAGGCTCAGGCCGCTCTTCCCCTCATCGGCGTAGAGGCGCACAACATCGAGGCCCCGACTTTCGGCAAACGCCCGGATGACGTCTTTCTGATTTTCAGTTGAGTATTGTTGGTGCTCCGTCGACATCCGCACATACGCCGCCGCGCGGCCTCGGCCGTCACCATCGTGTGGGATTCTGTTGCGCGATGTCCGTTCCACCCTGCCTCCCGAGAACCACCGAGGGGTCTGCTCTGTCGCTGCATGCTCCTTCGGAGTAGAGACAGGCGGCCCAGTTTCGACGCTGCGTTCAGGGAATATAGTTTTGGAGGCGCGAAAAATGTTGCCGACAACACGCAAGAATTTGCGCGGAAAGAGAAAAGAGATCGGAGCTGAATATCCCTTGGCAATCGCCATGGCACTCAAAGAAGAGCTCGGCGGCTCTCGGCAGGCGATCAAAAAGCTCGCCCGGTGGACCGGTGCGAGCGAGAGAACGGTCCAAAATTGGCTAGGCGGCGTGCGCGGCCCAAGCGGCCCACACCTAGTGGCCTTGGCGAAGCATTCCTCCGCCGTCCACTTCGCCTACCTTTCCATGACCGGTAGAACGGACGAGCCAGAGGTGGACGTCAGCACATCAGTGGTCTTGCTTCGAGAGGCTCTCTCTTTGCTGACCGCCTGTCGCCGTTCAGAGTTGAGCTGACTTGGCTGGGGCAAATACTAGCTGCATGGATATTGGTAAGTTAGAACCATCGTTCGTGCACCTTTGTATCTACATGCCGCAACTGGTCGGTTTGTACCACTTACATGAAACTGTCTTTCGATTTCACGTCTTCACAGATTCACACCTGATCCGGCGGCTACCGGCTTCCGCTCTAGCTGGCCGTAATGTCCAAAACCGAACCCTTTCGAACATAGATACACAACCCTGTCCATAAATAAGGCCTCGCCCATTTCGTACATAGGCTATGATTCGGACGTCCTTTTCGAACAGCCCGGAGTGCAATATGTCGCGAACCTTCGCATACGCCCGCGTCAGCACGACAGATCAAACGCCAGCGAACCAACTCCGCGAGATCGAAGCGGCAGGCTTCACTGTCGACAAGCGCCGGGTCGTTACCGAAAGTATCTCGGGTAGCATCAGCGCGGATCAGAGGCCGGGATTCGCTGAGCTACTTCTCAAGATGGAAGAAGGTGATGTGTTGATCGTGACGAAGCTCGACCGACTTGGCCGGAATGCGATGGACGTGCGCGCAACCGTCGAAACTTTGGCAGATCGCGGCATCCGGATTCATTGCCTCGCGTTAGGCGGCGTCGACCTAACCAGCGCGGCCGGCCGCATGACCATGCAGGTATTGAATGCCGTCGCCGAGTTTGAACGCGATTTGTTGATCGAGCGGACTCAAGCCGGCATTGCAAGAGCAAAGGCCGAAGGGAAAGCGATCGGCCGGCCGTCCGCACTATCCAAACAACAGCAGGACAATGTTCGGCAACAGCTAAGCCAAGGAGCGAGTGTGGCAAGCCTCGCGAGACTATACGGCACGAGCCGACAAACGATCATGCGGGCGCGGGACGTCGGTTAAGAGTCGATCCTTTCAAATACCCTTTCGGATTCGTTCGACGCCAGCCCGCGCCGCAGCGGGACGGCGGCGGCATGGGATATTTTTGCGCGCAGCGTTCCAGACGAAGAGGAAAACTTTCAAGACCCGCCGTAGAGTGCTATCTGTTCGATCAGATGTCTCCAACATTGTCTCCAAAAAATAGTCAGTTTGGAGATATATTTGGAGATACGCGGAGCCTTGCTGGACAAGACGAACAGGCCGGAATGCGCGCTTATCTCCAAATCTCCAGCAAGTTTTGCTTCCGCGACAAGGCGACGTGGATGGATGACGTCGTTGCGCAAGGATTGCCACTCCGCGCAGCAAGGCTGCACATGACAACAACCGCACGATAACGGGACGCCAGAATGACCGAGCATGTACGCAGAAGACGTAGGCCTAACCGGACTAGCAGGGCAACACAATCGACGACCGCCCTCACCAACGCGCCGCATTCGCAGAATGCAGGAAGTGTTGCGAATCAGCCTCGCACCCAGAGGCCAATGGAACGGCATACGCGACTAAGCTTCGATGAGGCAAAACTCCAATCTATTTATCAAGAACTGCGTGACGGATGGATGCTAGAAGCAAAATCCGAAGACAGCCAAAGATATTTCTTTTACATCGACGAAGTCGAGTCCATAAAAGCCGGGCGAAAGTCCTACGTGATCGGCAGAAAAGGCACTGGGAAAACGGCAATCTCTGAGCATTTGCTCTCGATTTCAAACTACAAGACTTTCTGCGACAGATTGTCGTTCAAAAACTTCCCATTCAACGAGCTCTACTCAAAAAACAACGATAAATACAAGTCGCCCAACCAATACATAACGATCTGGAAATATATAATTTATAGCTATATTTGCAGATTGATGGCGACCAACCAGAATATTGAGTCTGGAATCCGAGATGCTCTCTCGAAAGTCTTTCTTCACGATCCAGCCAAGACGCTAGCTAGCTGGGTGCACAAATGGACTGGCACGGACTTCAATCTCAGCGTCTTGGGAATAGGAGGCGGCGTAAAAGGTCAAATTATCAAAGACCAACCTGATTGGATTTCGCGCGTCGACACGCTCGAAAGAATTATCTCAGACAACATCGACTCCTCGACCTACTACATTCTGTTTGATGAGCTCGACGAAGATTACCGAGACATCACCGACAAAGCTCAACATGAAAACTACACATTCCTCCTGACGGGGTTGTTCAAGGCGGTGCAGGATGTGAAATCGGTATTCCGCCAAACCGGGGCAAATCTATTTCCGATTATCTTTTTACGAGATGACATCTACGATCTCATTGACGATAACGACAAAACAAAATGGGATGACTTCAAAATAGATCTCAACTGGAACGAAGACAAAATAAAACGATTGCTGGCTTTTCGCCTATCCAAGGCATTCGACAAGAATGGCGTAATCCTGCCGTTTCCTGATGCATGGAACGCAATATTCTCCGCAACATTAATCAGCCCTGGCGGCGGATACGGCAAACCAATGCCCGTATACAATTATATAAGCAGAAGCACTCAACTTAGACCACGCGACTATGTTCGATTCCTTAAAGTCTGCGCGGAAAGAGCACTGGAAAAAGATAAAATACGACGAATCGGCGAGCGCGTAGTAAAAGACGCAGACAAGGCCTTCTCCAACTATCTCAGAAGCGAGCTAGTTGATGAAATCAGGGGCGTGATCCCAGATATTGCCCAAGTCTTCGGCGTTTTTTCCGAGCTAAGAACGCAAACAATGAAGATCGAAGATTTTCGACGCGTATATAGCAAACAGGCGACCGAGAAAGGATTCTCACAAACCGATGTTGACTGGGTGCTCCAGATTCTTTTTCTATTTAGCGTCATAGGAAACCAACCAAAGCAAATAAATCAACAAGTCTTTAGATATAAAAACAAAGACGCAAATCTCAACTTCAACGAACCCATAGTCGTTCACCGGGGGCTCTTCAAATCCCTTCAAATAATATAGATATGCAGTTGCCACGATACGTCGCTCATCCTTGGCACCCGGAGAGCGACGGATAACGGCAAATGTTGTACCGAAATTGCCCTGATAAGCGAGGGCGGTCGTTTGCATACCGTGACCGGGCGACCGCCCTTTATCTTCGATAAGAGCCTACGATGACCCGATCACCTGATGGGCCGCACTGTCTGTTTCGGATCCCCCATGCTCTTTCTTGTGAGCAGGTGGAACCGCCGTCAGCCCCTTAGCCGATCACCTCGTTGGTACATTTGTTGGTATTTCGACCTGAAGAGTCCTCAAACGCCGCTCCAGTTATACAGATATGAATTCTGTCGGGGGACCAGCCGGACCTGTCCGCATTTTTGTGGGCGAGGCGGTTGAACAACCAGTGATCAGCGGGCTTGCGTAAATCGCTCCCCGAACAGAATAGCAAACTGGTTCATCGCGGATTTCCAGTCGAAGGTCGTTCGTACCGACTTGGCCAGCACGTTGCGCAGCGCGAGCCAGAGCAGTTTGACGGCGGCTTCGTCGTGTGGGAAGTGACCGCGGGTCTTGATGATCTTGCGCAGTTGCATGTTCAAACTCTCAATGGCGTTTGTGGTGTAAACCACTCGCCGAATGTCCGGCGGAAACACGAAGAACGGTGTGACGTGCTCCCAGGCGCGCTGCCAGCACTGGACGATCATCGGATACTTGTTTCCCCATGGACCCTCGGCGAAATCCTGTAGCGCTTGCTGGGCCGCTTGCGCACTGGCCGCGGCATAGATCGGGCGCAACGCTCTGGCGAGTACGCTGCGATCCTTGTAGCTGGCAAACTCCAAACTATTACGGATCAGATGCACGATGCAGGTCTGCACGGTAGTCTGGGGATAAACCGTGCCGATTGCCTCGGGAAGTCCTTTCAGACCGTCAACCACGGCAATCAGAATATCCTGGCAGCCGCGTACCTTCAGTTCATTGAATACCTTGAGCCAGAACTTGGCGCCCTCGGTCTGCTCGATCCACAGCCCCAGCACGTCGCGCTGGCCGTCAGCCTGGATGCCCAGTGCCAGATACACGGCCTTGTTGCTGACGATTCCGTCATCGCGGATCTTGACCCGCAGCGCGTCGAAGAACACCACCGGATACATTGTTTCGAGCGGCCGGCTTTGCCAGGCGAAAGCCTCGGCCATGACCTCGTCGGTTACCGAACTGATGAAATCGGGAGACACCTCGGTACCGTAGCTCTCTGCCAGAAACGCTTGAATCTCGCGTACGCTCATGCCGCGCGCGTACATCGCGATGATGCGCTCATCGAAACCGGTAAAGCGGCGCTCGTGCTTGGGAATCAGGATTGGCTCGAAGCTACCGTCGCGATCACGAGGCACTTCGACCCGGACCGGGCCGCGCTCCGTCATGACCGTCTTGCCGCTGGCACCGTTGCGCTCGTTGGCCTGTCCAGGTGGCTTGGGCTGTCCGGACGGGTAACCCAGGTGCAAATTCATCTCAGCACCCATGGCGCGCTCGATGAGTGCCTTGTTGAAGGCCAGCATCAGGTTCTGCACCTCGGCTGGCGTCATTGGACCAGTAACCAACTGGTCAAGCAGTTCTTTGGGCAGGTCCGGCAGCGGGCCCCGCTCCGCCGCCTGCGCAGCGGCTGTTCGTTTTTTCGGCATCGGCATATCCATGACTTTTACCTCTCATGATATGCCCCGCCCACAAAATCCCGGACAGGTCCTTCGAACTCAACAGCAAAAGCACATCGTTTCTGAACTGTCCTGGCGTTGGCATGCTGCCCGCGTTCTCCGGCAGAGATAGCGGGCGCGACAATCCTAACGCGACGGGCATCGAAACGATCGGGCCTATTCCGAAAGGCACGTATTACATCGTTGACAGGCAATCTGGCGGCCGCCTAGGGTGGCTGCATGACGCTTGGGGCCAACACGGCTTTGGCAGTACCGACCACACCCAGTGGTTTATGCTGTGGAACAAGGACACCGGCGATTCGACATACGTCGGAAAAATCAAACGCGGCCAGTTTCGCCTACACCCGGTCGGCCGCATGCGACTTAGCGAAGGCTGCATCACCGTCACGAACCCAACGACCTTCTATAAATTCGCCGAGTTCTTGCGAAAGAATGGGGCCGATTTGCCTGTTCCCGGGTCGAACCTCAAAGCCTACGGAACGGTTGAAGTGAAATGAAAAAATTTGGCCGCATTGCACTGAGCATTTTCGTCACCCTCATCGGCGGGTGGATACTCGGCAATGCCATCATCAACCTTCCCATGAACATGCCCAGCCTGCTCGACGACGGGTTGCGCGCACTGTTGCACGTGACAGGGCATGACGAACTTGCGAACCCTGACGACATGCCGGTACTCGGCATGACCGCAGTTCTTATCGCGTCGACCCTCGTTGTTGGTGCAATCGTATGGGCGGTGAATATCGCAATCGCGCGCACGCAGACCACCCGCGCACGCACCTGACCGGCCGCCCTGTTTCCCATTAGCGGTCGCCGCATCCTGGCACATCCGACCGCACCGCGCAGACGTAAGCCTGCAACACCTTCAATTTGTCGATCTCGCGTTGGTCGTCGGCCGCGACGGCGAAAACGCGTTCCGCAGTCGCTCGGTCGACGTCCGCATAGGCGGCGGCTCCATCGCCCACGCCGGCGGCGCCGGCAACCCACGCAGCACGTGTGATTGAAGGCACGCCGGTACTGATGGCCGGACAGCCCATCACTCGCCAGCGGCTAACAGATTTCGTCTCCGCAGCGGCGAAACATGTCGGGCACTTGGGATTCATTCATGAGCGCGCGATTTTCTCCGCCCCCGGCACGGTCGCGTGGTGGACGCCAGCAGGACAGCGTCGGGTGTGGTTTTCCGCTGCTGAACCGATCGGCACTCGATCCGCAGTAACGCAACACCCCGCGTTGCTGTTTATTGCAAACGGAAAAGAGCGGTTCGTGTTCGCACTTACCGACAACAGCCGTCCCACCGCCGACACGCAACTGTACCAGGCGCCGTATTTCAACGTCAGCAATAGCGGCTGGATCTGCACTGGCAACGTCGACGTCACAAGCAATCCAAACGCGGCAGACATTGAACACTACGAAACCAACGAGTTTTTCCGCAGCAGGTTCACCCACCCGAACGCCGCGAAATTGATCAAGGGCGGCAGCGCAACCGCCCTGTGGGCGCAGTTACTCGACGGAGCTGAGTTCCCGACCAAGCACCTCATACGGAGCAACCTGTCCGTCGCCGCCGCCAATCAACGTCAACCGGCCTCCCCTCACTCGCGATCGCAAGTACCCCCGGGACCACATGTGTCGGGGCAGTTCCTTCTTGCTTGCATAAGTTCCGAAGATAACCTGGGTCGACAACTGCACCACAAATGGCATCCTTAAGGAATCCATCAGATTTCCAATATCTGTCGCGTACTAGCTGCATCGAAAAATCCCCCCGCTACAATAACCGGCTGGTGAAGCCTGAGGACCGGGTGCTCTAGTCATGCAAGACAACACATGGGAACGCCTGGAGGCGTTTGCACGAGAAGAGCTTGGGCGCCCTCTGTTCGGTGGAGCGCTGACTTTTAGTCCGGAATCCAGACTTGAGCAGGATCTAGGTTTAACGGGCCTCGATGCGGTCGAATTCATCGAGAAATGGGCGACAACGTTCAACGTGGAAATCCGGGACTTTCCACACCGCCGCTACTTCGGCCCCGAGGGGCAAGAACTGCTGTCGTCGGTGATTGGGCTGTTCTCGAAGCGCCTTCGCAAACCGGAACGGATTCCGTTGACCCTAGGCATGCTTGCTGAAGCGACGCGACTCGGAAAATGGGATACGGACGCAGTTGAAGCTGCTGCGGGATGGCTTCCACATGCGCCGTCCCTCTGACGGCGAGTCGCGTTGAATGAAATTACTCGCAAAGCTCATCGTAACGATCCTTCTCACACTCAGCATTTCGCGCCTGATCTATTCATCGGACTGGGCGGATGCGTGGTATCGCAGCCCGACCGGCCAACGGGTATATGAATTCCTCGCACGCTTCTCCGGCATGAATGGAGCCGACCAACGCGACAATTTGATATTCCTCGTCATCGCCGGCATCTCTCTTATTGCCGCATTGATCATGGTCTATATTTCTGGCCGCCTCATCCGGCGACGTGAGACGAAAGCGCCTCATTAAGTGCTCGAAGATTTGCTGACTCGACAAGCGTACTTGAACGGATGAACTCCATGGGGCAGCGTTTTCAACCACCCCACAAGATGATTCGATCTGCCATTCTGAAACGGGAAAGCGAGGTTATGAAACTCGCGGCACGTGATATCTCGCGCAAGGCGGCCTCGATCGCCAAGAATAGGGCCTCTCCATCCTGCCACCAAAGACAGATAGTAAGAAGCGCGCAACACGCTGAGTGTCGGTGAGGGTATCGGTCCTTGATACTCGCAACGCTCAATCCTCGACGCATTCCAACGTAACGGCCGCCAGCGATGGCCTAGGTAATCATCCACGAAACACAACGGCTTGGTTAAGCGCCCCAACGACGAGGGATCATCACATTCCCTCAATTGCCCAATACTTCGCCTGGCCATCGCTCAACGGGGCACCTCGTATCCAGCTTCCCCCTCAAACAATCCGCTGCATATACCCCGGCAACTCCGGCTCCGGCAACACCGCCAACACCTTCAACCGTTGCAACGTACGCCGGCACCCCGCCTGCAGGTGCGCGGCAAGCGCATCCGCTGCGCCATTCGCATCCCCCGCGATCAATCGCGTCACGACCTCGCGATGTTCAACCAGCGTGCCAACATCGGGATGCATATGAAACGCCTCATAGAACGCATGATTCACCGTCAACGGCATGTGCGCGCGCCCGACCATCCCGAGCAACTTCCGATTGGGTGCATACGCGAGGCACTCGACATGCAGTGTCAGCTCAAGCCGATGTAACGCGGCGGCATCGACCTCATCCGGTGTCGCAATCGCACGGTCGAGCGCATCACGCGCAGCAACCGGAACGTCGTGCGATAAAAACGGCTGGCTCGCCGCCAGCGCGGCCGGCTCCAACAGCATGCGCAACTCATAGTCCTGCGCCACCGCACGCGCCGTCAGCGGACCACACAGCCAGTGCGAATACGCGGTTTTCTCGACGAGCCCCAGGTCGCGCAATCGCTGCAGTGCTTCGCGCACGACACCCCGGCTCACGCCGAACGTATCCGCAGCGTCCCCTTCATTGATCCGGAAATGGCCGAACACGATGCTCAACGACACCGCGGCCTCCAGCGCGTCATAGATCCTTTCGCTGTGAGACGGCAGGTCGAGCGGCGGCGGCGTCTCGTCGAAACCGAGTGCAGCTTCCGACAGCGGCTCGCGCACCGGCGACGGAACACCGCCTTCCGGATGTGCGACCAGATAGCCCCGTCCGTCGAACGTATGCAACAAACCGCCGGCGTGCAGCATTTCGAATGCCTTGCGCACCGGTACGCGGCTCGTGCCGAACAGCCGCGCGACCGGCCCTTCGAGCAGCACGAGGCCCGCCGTGATCCGGCCGCGCACGATCGCGCTCTTCAAACGGTCGTGAATCAGTTGGTAGCGCAGCCGGCTGTCGGCGCCGGTGTCGGGCATCATCGCGGCGGACCGCTCACGTGTCGTCATCGCCGGAGAATACGCGTCGTCATGCGCGCATGAATTCGTTCCATCGGCGCGCCAGATAGTTATGTTCGTCCATTACGGAATTCCAGACTGCAATGCGGCCCATGCGGGCCGCGTAGCCGCCGCCGTCGCGGCGCTGCCCCGCGGCCACGAGGCGTTGGCGGCCCGGCCCGGGCAGGTCCCGCGCCGCCGGCTCGCCATCGTACCAGTAAGCCCATTCGTCGACATCCAGCTGCGCGCGCACGCGCGCCGGGTTGGGCAGATAGAGGCCCTGCCGCATCATGGCCGCCCCCGCCGCACCGTCCAGCCACCAGTTCAGGTAATCGTACGCGGCATCGAGCACCCGCCCGTGCGCGGCACGCGACACCGCGAGGCCACCGAACCACGCACGGTAGCCTTCCCGAGGCGCAGCCAGGGTATGACGCACTCCTGCGCGCGCCAGCTCCCCGACAGCCGGCGACCAGATGCTCTGGATCGCCACCTTGTTCGCGATCATCAGTCGCGCCGCCTCGGCAAAGCTCGACCAGAATCCGGCGAAATGACCGCGCCGCTTGAACGCGACCAGGATGGCAATCAATCCGTCGATCTCTTCGATCGTCAGATTGCCGAGGTCGGCAAAGCGCATCAGTCCGCTCGCCTCGACCGCAAGCGCCGCATCGATCGCACCGATCGCCGGGTCCGCCTGCAGCGCCACGCGTCCGGCCAGTTCCGGCGCCAGCAGCCATGCCCAGCTTTCACCACCCTCCAGCAGCGCCGGCGGCAATGCATCGGCGAGATACGCGAAACTGTCCGCGTTGTGCGTCAGCGGCAGCATGCTGATGCGCGCGGTCGGGGTAGCCCCAAGCGATCCGTCCGCCTGTACGTACAAACGGTTCGCCGGTCCACCGCCCGCGCGCGCGCGCGGATGCCCCGGCAGGCAGCCGGTGCGCGCGAGCGGCCCAATGCCGTCCCACCCCCGGATCCTCGCCAGCTCGAGCGGCTGCAGCGCGTGCGCGGGCCACAGGCAGTCGAGACTATGGAACCACTGGTCGTACAGTTCGTAGCCCTCGGGATGCATCACGCCGTCGCGCTGAACCGCCGAGCCGTCCTCGACCAGGAAACGCAACCGGATCCCGAGATCCTGCTCGGCAGCCTTGCGCACCGGCTCTTGCAGCGTGACGGTGGTGCCGAGCACGCGCAACTCGACACGCGCCCGATGCACGGCGGGCGCGCGCGGCGCGGCGAATGAAGACGTGGAAGGCAATCGCGTGGGCATCACTGGCGAGGCTCCGAGAGTGCGAGTCGGAAACGATGGTACGAAGCGTCGAGTGCGTCGCGTGACAATCCGTCGACGATGAACACGAGCCGGGACACGCGCTCATCAACGGGCCATGCATCCAGATGCAGCACCGGATGCACGAGGTGCTGAACAGCATGCAGCACGACCGGCCGGCTCGCTCCGGCCAGCGCCAGCACGCCCTTGACCCTCAGGATGCTATCACCGTGCCGATTCAGCAGCAGTGTGAACCAGAGCGTGAATACCGGCCAGTCGAGTGGCGCGTCGAAATCCAGGCAGAACGCACGGATGCCGGCCGGCTCCGCGTCTCGCCGGTGCGCCAGCCCCCCGCGCCCGAAGCGCGCGGGCGCGGGCGGCGCCATCCCGGGCAACGCAGCCATGCTGGACTCCCCACGGCCCAGCCGTCGGAGCAGGTCGAGCGGATCGGCGGATTCGGCGAGCCATGCCAACAAGGCCGCGTCATTATCGAAGCTCTCTCGCGTCGCGATCGAGGCGGCGGGATTCAACGCCTGAATCCGTTCGCGCACCGCACGCAGCGCCGGCTCATCGCAAAGGTCCGTCTTGCTGATCAGCACGCGGTCCGCCGCGACGATCTGCGCGAGCCACTCCGGATGCCGGTCGCCCTGAGTCTTCGCGTGCAGCGCATCGACGACCGTCACCGTCGCGCACAGCGTGTAATGGCTGCGCACGATCGGATCGGCAAGCAAGGTCGCGACAATCGGCGCAGGCATAGCCAACCCCGTCGTTTCGATCACGACACGGGAAAAGGCCGACACGGCGCCGCGCGCGCGGCGCGAGAACAGATCGACCAATGCGTCTTTCAGCTCGCCCCGGATCGAACAGCAAAGACAACCGTTATCCAGCAGCACGGTCTGCGCCTCGACCTCGCCGATCAGCAGATGGTCGAGGCCCACTTCGCCGAACTCGTTGACCAGCACGGCGGTATCGCGCGCGGCTTCGCCGCGCAGCACATCGGCGATCAGCGTCGACTTGCCGCTGCCGAGAAAACCCGTCACGATCGTGACCGGCACGACATCGTAGGCCGCATTCATTCGCGCCCCTCCTCTTCCGCGAACATCGTCAATGGATCGAGCGGCACACCGAGCATTGTTTCCGCGGCCCGCCACACCTGAGCGAAGTCGTCGACGAGCACGCGCGCGCCGGTCGGCGACGACAGCACGAACGCCCGCCCGTGAAAATCGTCGAGCCCCAGCCTGACTCGCGCCAGCACCCGTTTCGCCAACGCGACCTGGACCTGTCGCTGGCGGCGTGCGTTGTCCCCGCTGCCCGCCACAACCACGCTTGACCAATGCCGCCCGCCTCCCAGCAATCCGCACATCCCGCACATCGGCGTCTCCGTCAGGGCATCACGTCGCCGGCATTCGGGCCGAGCGTCTGTCCGACAAACAGATTGCCGCCCGGGTCCGATGCGAGCAAGAGCGCGGCAGGCGCCACCTCGTCGGCAAGGCCGAAGCGGCGCAACGGCAATTCGGCAGCTTTCGCGCGTTTCCATGCGTCGCTGATTCCGTCGACCAGCGGCGTTTCGATCGGCCCGGGCGCGAGCGCATTGACCAGCACGTTGTCGGGCGCCACTTCGAGCGCGAGCGACTTGGTAAAACCGATCACCCCGGCCTTCGCGGCCGCATAGTGCGCAAGCTCGACGCCGCCCTTGATCCCAAGCTGCGACGCGACATTGATCACACGCCCCCAGCGCTGTGCCAGCATCGACGGGAGCGCGTGACGGGTACACAGGAAAACACTGCGCAAATCGACGCGCATCATCTCGTCCCACATCGCCACGCTCAGATCGACGCAGCGCGCCTGGGTCAGCATGCCCGCGTTGTTGACGAGGATATCGATCCCGCCGAATTGCGCGATGCAGCGTGCGGCGATCGCGCGTGCGCCGTCGTCCTCGCCGACATCGGCGAGCACCGTCGCGACCTCCGCACCCAGTCCGCGGCAGACATCGGCCGAGACGGCGAGCCGGTTGGCGTCACGATCGACCAGCACGAGCCGCGCGCCCGCCCGTGCATAGGCGCGGGCGATCGCGGCGCCGATCCCGCTGGCCGCGCCGGTCACGATCGCGCGCCGGCCGTCGAGCATCCAAGTTTGTTCGGACATGGTGGTTCCCTCCAGAGCAAATGGAACGGCGCACCGGCGGCTCAACCGGGCCAGCGCACCGTCAGGCCGCCGTCCGCGACGATCGACTGCCCGGTGATATAGGACGCGTCGTCGCTGGTCAGGAAGCGGATCAGCGTCGCGATCTCGCGGGCCCGACCGACCCGGCCCAGCGGAATGCCGCGCGCCGCCTGCGCAAGCCCGGCCGGCCCGAGCGAATTGACGGCGTCGAGCGACTGCGGCGTCTCGACGAGCCCCGGGATGACAGCGTTGCAGCGGATCCCGCGCGGCGCGAGTTCGACCGCGACCGCGCGGCACAAGCCGAGTACCCCCGCCTTCGCGGCGGCGTAATGCGCATGCGCATCCCATCCGTACACCCCGCCCGCGATCGATGACACCGCGACCAGCGCGCCGCCGTCCGCCAGCCGGCCCGCCGCGGCGCGAAAGGTGCGCATCACGCCCGTCAGGTCCACGTCGAGCATCTCGTGCCACTGCTCATCGCGCATCGCGGCAAGCGGCGCGGCACGCAACAGCCCGGCGTTCGCAACCGCGTAGTCGAGCCGACCGAAGCGCTCGAGCGCAACCTGTGCGAATGCGTCGACCGCCTCGGCCGAGCGCACGTCGACGGGATGCATCGCGCAACTGCCGCCCGCTTCCTCCACGGCGCGTTGAGTCGCCTGCGGATCATGCGGGTCCCCCGGGAAATAGCCGCCGACGACCGCGACACCCGCCTGCGCATAGGCAACCGCCAAGGCCTGTCCGATGCCGCTCGCGGCGCCGGTCACGAGTGCGACTTTCATACGCGTTCTCCTTGAACGAAATGATCGGGAACGACCGCCGGATCAACGTGCTTCGCCGCGAATACCAGCAATCCGGACAGCAGGCACGGCAACGCGCCGAACCACAGCGCGGCATGCATCCAGTCGCCACCCGCGTTCAGCATCGTGGTCACGCCCACGCCTGCGAGAATCGCGCCGACGGGCCCCATCGCATGCACGATCGCGCCGCCGGTGCCGCGAATCGCGGTCGGGTAGCTTTCGCCGATAAAAAACAGCGCGGCGGAATAAGGACCGATCAGGAAGAACAGCCCGATGCTGTACAACGCGACGACGACCCCTGTGTCGCTCGGCCCTGCCAGCATCGCGGCAAAGGCCAGTCCGCCGAGCATCCAGCCCGCCGCCAGCGTGTTGCGCCGTCCGATCCGGTCACCGATCCAGCCATGCGTCAGGTAGCCGCAATAGCCCACCACGTTCGACAACACGAGAATCAGCAGTGAACCTTCGAACGACACGCCATGCACCTGGGTCAGCACCGTCGTGCCCAACACGCTGAACACCTGGATCGCCGCCCAGTTGAGCAGCACGCTGCCGCCGAGCACCAGCGTCGCGCGCAACGCGTCACCCCGAAAGGCCGCCGCGACACCTGCGCGGCGATGCTGCTCGTAGTCGACGCCATGCGCGGCTGCGAGCGATTGCGCGGCCGGCTCATCCCCATGTTCGCGCAGCCGGCGGATTTCCTGGTGCAGCAGAAATTGCGGGCTTTCCTTCAGCCGCCGGGTCAGGAAGACGATCACCAGCGCCGGAAACGCCGCGAACAGGAAGCAGCCCTGCCAGCCGATCCGCGGCAGCAGCAACGCGGTGAGGCCGGCCGCGAGCAGCGCGCCGATCGGCCAGCCGCCTTGTACCAGGCTGTAGAGGAACCCCTTGCGACGATTCAGCCTGGGATCGTTTGCGGCGGCGTACAACTCGTTCAGGTACGTCGCATTGACGGTTTCCTCGGCATAGCCAAGGCCCGCAAGCGAGCGGATCAGCACGAGCGGCACCTTGCCCAGCGCACCGCCTGCGACCGTCAGCGCCGAACACAGCGCGGCGCCCGCAACGGTCCACACCAGCCCCGCCTTGCGGCCGAGCCGGTCGAGCAACGGCCCGATGGCAAAGGCGATGACTGCCGTGCCGACCGCGACGTACGTGGCGATTTCCGCCTGTGTCCGCGTATCCCAGCCGTAGTGACGGCCGATCTCGGGCAGCAGGGTGCCGAACAGGATGAAATCGTAGACAGCGAACACCCACGCCAGGAACGCGACGAAGGTCGCGCGTCTGACGTCGGCGGGAAGAATCGGCGGCGGCGCATAAAGCGCAGTCGGTGCGATGGGCTGGGACATGGTGATGCTCCTCAACGGATGATCTGAGCAGGTTCGTCAGGCTGACTTCACGCGCGGCCGACGCCGCAGGAAATCGTCGGCAATCTCGTCGCAGGTGCAAAAGCGCACGCCGTCATGCGCCTTGAAGTGTGCGATCAGCCGTTCGAGCATCAGCAGCACTTGCGGACGTCCCGAGACATCGGGATGAATCGTGATCGGGAATACCGCGTAGTCGTGTTCGCGATAGACCCAGTCGAACTGGTCACGCCACATCTGTTCGATATCGCGCGGGTTGACGAAACCGTGGCTGTTCGGCGCCTTCTTGATGAACATCATCGGCGGCAGGTCGTCGAGATACCAGTTCGCGGGAATCTCGACGAGGTCTGTTTCCTCGCCGCGCACGAGCGGCTTCATCCAGGTGTCCGGGTGCCGCGCGTAGTCGATCCGGGTCCAGTTGTCGCCGACCCGCACGTAGTACGGGTGGAAATCGTTGTGCATCAGGCTGTGGTCGTACTTGATGCCTTTCTTCACGAGCAGTGCGTTGGTCACCTCGCTGAATTCCCACCACGGCGCGACATAGCCGGTAGGGCGGCGTCCGGCGAGCTGCGTGACCAACTCGATGCTGCGATCGAGCACCACCTCCTCCTGCTCCGGCGTCATCGCAATCGGGTTCTCGTGGCTATAGCCGTGAACGCCGATCTCGTGCCCAGCCGCCGCGACCGCGCGCATCTGCTCGGGGAAAGTTTCGATCGAATGCCCGGGAATGAACCAGGTGGTCCTCAGTCCCTCGCGCTCGAACAGCTTGAGCAGCCGCGGCGTACCGACCTCGCCCGCAAACATGCCGCGCGAAATGTCATCCGGCGAATCCTCGCCGCCGTATGAGCCGAGCCAGCCGGCCACAGCGTCGACATCGACGCCGAATGTGATCAGGATTTCCTTTGCCATCGTCCCTCCTCCTCTCTGGATCAGTCTTCGTGTTTTTCGATGGCGAGCGCGACGGCCAGCAGCGCGTCGTCGTCGCCTCGCGCCCGCATCAATTGCACGCTGGTCGGCCAGCCGCCGTCGTCCGCGCCGGCGGGCAATGCAATGGCCGGGGTATCGAGAAAACTGCCGGGCATCGTCAGTGCAAGCGTCGCGAGATTGATCCGGGAAAAGCGTTCAGGATCGGCTTCAAGCGGATCGAGCGGCGGCGCAACGTGTGCGACGGTCGGCGCGACGAACGTCGCATCGCCGAGTTCATCGCGAAACAGGGTCAGCAGGCCGGCACGCGCCGCGTGCAAGGTATCGAGACGACCATCGCTCAGATCGCGGCTGGCCTCCAATCGCCCGCGCACGCGCGGGTCGAGACCCTCCGCCTCGCTCGATTCGAGCAGCGCGCGATGGGTCTCGAACGCCTCGATCGCGCCCAACCAGCCGTATCGCGCGCCCAGATCGCGCACCTTGCTCAACGATGCGAATGCGTGCGCTTCGACACGCGCGCCGGTTTCCCGAAGACGCGCGACGAACTGCTCGAAATCGCGCGCGACCGCCGGTTCCAGCGTGTAACCGGACAGCCAGCCCGGATCGATAACGAACCGCTGCGTCCGCAGCGAGGCACATGGCGCAATGAAGGAGGCGCCGCGCACCACCGCGTCGAAGGCCATGCAGTCGGCAACGGTGCGCGCGAGCGGGCCGCCCGTATCGAGCGTCGGCGCGAGCGCGGTCATGCCGCCGCGCGGATAGCGCGCGGTGCTCGCTCGATAGCCGACCAAGCCATTGAATGCGGCGGGAATGCGGATAGAGCCCGCGGTGTCGGTGCCGACCGACAGCGGCACGATGTTCTCGGCCAATGCGATCGCAGCGCCCGACGACGAACCGCCCGGCGCTCGCGCACCTTCCGTCATATCGCCATGCGGATAGGTCGGTGTGCCGAAATGCGGATTGAGTCCCAATCCCGAATACGCGAACTCGCTGAGGTTGGTCTTGCCGATCGCAATCAGCCCCGCGCGCCGCGCCGCCGTCACGAGGGCTGCATCGCTTGCAGCTGACGCACGGCTGCGGTAAATCGCGGCGCCGGCCGTGGTGACGGCCCCGGCAACATCGAACAAATCCTTCCACGCAACCGGCACCCCATCCAATGGACCGAGCGGCTTGCCCGCACGCCAGCGTGCGGCGGACGCGGCGGCCTCCTCGAGCGCGCGCGCATCCAGCGTCGCGATGAAAGTCGCGCGAGCCTCACTGGCATAAGCCAACGCAACCTCGACAACGTCAAGCGGATCGGCGTCGCCACGGGCGTATGCATCGGCCAGCGCCAAAGCAGTCGATCCTGATCGCAACGGACACGTCATCGCCACACCATCCCAATAAATGTACTTCGTTGACAAAGTACGTTTACTGTAAGCCTCGGAAAATTCCGTCCAAATAGGACTTACCCTCGGCTGTGAGACGCGGCCTCGCGCTCGGCGAACCGGAACACCGGCATCAAAATGCCGACCCGACGCGGGGACACGAACACGACGTCTCCGACATGTCCGCCCCCTTCCCACCCCATCGCCTAAACTTCCCTACATCACCCCACCGTCCGCGCCCACCCGCCGCGCACGCCTCGCCGCCGCCCACCCGCGTGCGGCGCACGGAGGTCACCATGTCCGACCAACCGGCACTGCCAACCCGCGAACTCGACTACGAGGGCTTCGAGATCCACGTCACGCTGATCCCGATCCCGCCTGACGCAACGCACCAGACCTACGCCGGCTACGTCTGCCACCCTGGCGCGAACCCAACCCTGCCCGACCACGTCGTCCCGTTCCGCGCGGACGGCGAGGCCCGCTTCCCCACCCCCGACGACGCCGCCCGCGACGCCTTCCAGATCGGCCGCAGCATCATCGACGGCACGCATCCCGACCTGTCGGTGCTGTCGCTCGTCACGCACGGCTACTGAGCGGCTGCTGATCCCCCGCGCCCCGTCGCCTTGCCCCCTGCTCCGCTTGCTGCGATGATGGCCGGGAGACCACCGCGCCGGCCCGATGATCCGGCCACCATCAACCGCCCGCCGTCATCCGAACGCCCATGAACACGCCATCGCCGCCCCCGGAAAGCGCACCGCCGAAGCCCCCGCATCGCCCGCACAACCGCGCGCTGAACCTGCTCGCGATCTTCGCCGGCCTGGCAACCTTCGCCGTCGGCGCGGGCTGGGTGATCTACTCCTACATCGTCGACCGCGAAGCCCCGTACTTCGCGATCCCGCTGGTGTTCTCGGTCCCGGTGATCGTCGCCGTCGCGATACGCGGCATCTGGGACTAGCCCTCCGCTCTCCCTCCCGCGCCGAATTTATCGGCCGGCCGCCTGTCCTACCTCGCACCGTCCGTTTCCAGCCCGTCCACCGCCCATGACCCGTCACCTCCCCCGTCCGCGCATGACCGCCCGCCTCCTCATGCCGCTCGCGTTCGTCGTCTGGCTCGCCACCAGCCTGCTGCCCGGCGTCGCCACGCCCGCCCAGGCCGCCGGTGTCAACTGCACGAAGGCGACGCCGTCCCACGGGCGCCATTGCCGCGCCGTCCGCAACACGCACGTGAAAAAGGCCGTCCGCCCCACGAAGATCAGGAAGAAGCCGCGCCGAGCCCGTTCCCGCACCGATGCGGCCGCATCGCAACCGGCCAAACGCCGCGCGAACGCGACGCAGGCGAACGCATCCGGCCGCAAGCGCGGCCAGCCGCCGCGCATCGCCGCTGTCCGTCCCCAGTTGCTCGCGAGTTGCGGCTACACCCAGGCGTCGCGCCAGTTGCTGCGTTCGCGCGCGGTCTACGTGGTCGACGAGCGGACCGGCACCGTGCTCGCGGAAAAGCAGGCGAACCGGATCCTGCCGATCGCGTCGATTTCGAAATTGATGACGTCGGTGGTCGCGCTCGACAGCGGCGCACCGCTCGCACGGCGGCTGAAAGTCGGTGCGCAGGATCGCGACTACGAGAAATTCACCGGCTCGCGCCTGAAGGTGGGCTCGGTGTTATCGCGCAAGGACATGCTGCATATCGCGCTGATGTCGTCGGAGAACCGCGCGGCGGCCGCGCTGTCGCGCGACTACCAGGGCGGCCGTCCCGCGTTCGTCGCCGCGATGAATCGCAAGGCGCGCACGCTCGGCATGGTGAATACGCACTTCGTCAACGGCACCGGGCTGTCGCCGCGCAATGTGTCCACGGCGCGCGATCTCGCGAAGCTCGTCGCGGCGGCGAACGGCTATCCGCGCATCCGCGCGTTCTCGGTGGACAAGCGGCAGACCATGACGCCGGGCCACGGCCGTCTCGTCTACGTGAATTCGAATCCGCTCGTGCGCGCGGGCGACGATCGCATCACCCTGCAGAAAACCGGCTTCATCAACGAGGCCGGCCATTGCGTCGTGATGCGCTACATGGCTCACGGACGCCCGGTGGATATCGTGCTGCTCGGCGCACCCGGCCCGCACGCGCATATCGCGGATGCGGTCCGGATCCGCCGGTGGCTCGACTGCTCGCTGCGCTGACGCGCGCGGCAGCTCGGGCCGCTTACTGCTCGACCGCGCGCGCGACCTCGTTCGACGCGCGCCACAGGCGATAACGCACCTCAAACCCGCTCGGCACGTAGACGACGATCGGCAGACGGCTGTTGTAGCGCAACAGGTAACCGTCGCCGCGCACCGGCACGAAGCCGTTCTGCTTCGCCTGCCCCGGACACGCCATGAGCGTCGACGCCGGGCCGTTAACGTCGGCCAGCTGGTAATACGCGTAACCCCAGCCCTGCACGACTTCCTGCTTGAGGCTGCCGCCAAACCACTGCTGGTTGCAGTCGATCGGCATCGTCTTGCCGACGATCAGCTCGACGCGGATATCGCCTTCCGCCTGTTCCGCCGGCAGCGCGATCACCGCGCGTTTCTGGCCCGGCTTGGCGGCCGGGAACATCTTGATGTCCTCGGCCGATACCTTCGGCGTCAGCGGTGCATCGGCGCCCTGTTCGGGCGTCGCTGCCACCACCGCGCCCGCGGCGCCGGCCAACGCCGCGCAGATGACCCAGTTCGCGAAGCGGGAAACGGGATGCAATTTCATCGAAGAACTCCTGACTGACAGTGGATACGCAGCGCAGCAGCGGCAACGCCGCGGCCACGGCTCAAACTTACACGATTGTAATCCGCGGACACATTTGGACGCGAACTCCTCTCTACACCGGACATTCCTATATGAAACGACAGGAGATCCTCATGTTCCGACTCTTTGCAATCCTGTCCGCCGGCGCGCTGCTGGCGGGCTGCGTCGCCGTTCCGGACGGCGGCTATGGCTATGCCCAGCCGTACTATCCGGGCGGCTACGCCTATGCGCCGGGCTATGGCCCGGGCTATGCGCCCGTCTACGGCACGATCAACGTCTGGGGCGGCGGGGGCGGGGACTGGCGCGGGCATCGCGGCTGGCGCGGCGACGGCGGCTGGCATGGCGGCCGCGGAGACGGCGGTCGGGGCACCTGGCAAGGCGGCGGCCGGGGCGGTCATGGCGGAGGCGGACGCCACTGATCCGGGGATTTGCAACAAGTTGTATCGCAGGGCGTCCGGCTGCCGCGCCGGGCGCCGCAACCGCAAGGACGACTCGTCCCGCATCGCCACGCCGGAAACGCAACGCATCCGCTCGCTCGCCATCGTGCCGACGACAATGCAAAAGCATGCGCCCCGAACGGGCTTGCTATGGAATACGAAGGGAAAGCGTCGGTCGAGACCGACGCCTGAGAAGAAGAAATCTGCAGGGTGACGCGCTCCGCCCGATTCCACCGCCACCTTGCCAAGGCACGCAGTCGACCCGGGATACTGCCTGTACAACCGTCTTCCGACCCACTCCGGACTCACTCCGGACTCACTCCAAACCATCACACCCCCACACGATGTGCGACCGGCGACCGGCCGTGCATCGCATGCGTGTCTCGTGCGTACTTACCAGCCCGCCGGTCGCGGCTGCGCGTACCCGCCGTACCCGTAGCCGTCGTTGCGATACCCGCCCGCGCCGCAGGCGACATAGGCGCGCTGATACGAGTCGTAGCAATAGCCGGGCGGCGGACCGCCGTAGACCGGCGCGGGTTGGTAGGTGGAGGCTTGCTGATAGGTCGGCGCGTCATAGCCGGGCGCTTGATAAGCCGGCGCCTGATACGCCTGATACGCCGGATACGCCGGCTGCGGATACGCGGGCGCCTGATAGGCCACCACCGGCGCCGGATTCAGCGCCGACGCGACGACCGCGCCCAGCACCGCTCCGCCGATCAATGCGCCGACGATCGCGCCGCCGCGATCGTGCGCGGACGCCGGGCCGGCCGCCGCGAGGCTGCCGGCCAATACCAGGACTGCGGCGATCTTCTTCATGTCGTGCTCCCTTGCGCGGGACGCGTATGTCCCGTGATGGAAGCCATTGTGCCGCCGGGCAACGGTAATAGATGCAGCAAGTGGTAACGCGCCATTACGCGCGATGCGCGCCTGCCGTGCTAGGATTTTCGTCATCACGGAGACACCCCCATGAGTCCTGAGACCGCCCACCGCTTCGACTCGGAATTCGCGCCGCGCATCGCGCAGACGATCGCCGGCCTGCTCGACCCTCGCCTGAGAACCGAAATCGTTCCGTACAGCGGGCACGGGCACCCGACCCAGGTGCGCATCCTGAGCGTGACGGACGAACACGTGCGCGGCTACTCGCATCCGATCAACATCGAGCTGACCTGGGACACCGACGAGATCGAGCGCCTGATGGCGGCGGACGGCGCGGCGCGTTTCGCGCGCTATCTCACCGCGCTGCCCAGGAAGCTGCCGGCCTGGCAGGAGGCCCGCGACATCGACTTCGGGTCGCGCACCCAGGCCGAGCCGCTCGTCCTGCTCGGCGGGCTCGATTTCGAAGCGTGAGCGCACGCCGCCGCGCGGTGGCGAACCCGCCCGCCGCGCCTGTTCCAGGCCGAACGGCACATCGCGCCGCCACCCGGTTGCACGCGCAACGATCCGGCCGCGCGCCCACTCCTGCGCCGCTCTCTCCGCCATGAACGCCGACACCGGCCTGCCCTTCCCCCAGCGCTACTGGGCCATCCTGTGCGTCGCGCTCGGCATCACGCTCGCCGTGCTCGACGGCGCCATCGCGAACGTCGCGCTGCCCACCATCGCGCGCGACCTGCGCACCTCCGACGCCGGTTCGATCTGGATCGTCAACGCCTACCAGCTCGCCATCACGATCTCGCTGCTGCCGCTCGCGGCGCTCGGCGACCGGATCGGCTATCGGCGCGTCTACGTCGCCGGCCTCGCGCTGTTCACCGCCGCCTCGCTCGGCTGCGCGCTGTCCGGCTCGCTGGCGTCGCTCGCGACGCTGCGCGTGATCCAGGGATTCGGCGCGGCCGGCATCATGAGCGTCAACACGGCGCTGGTGCGCATGATCTATCCGACCGCGCAGCTCGGCCGCGGCGTCGCGATCAACGCGATGGTGGTCGCGCTGTCGTCGGCGATCGGGCCGACGATCGCGTCCGCGGTGCTCGCGATCGCGCCCTGGCCCTGGCTGTTCGCGATCAACGTGCCGATCGGCATCGCCGCCGTGCTCGGCAGCCTGCGCGCGCTGCCCGCCAATCGCGGGCACGACGCCCCCTACGACTACCTGAGCGCGCTCCTGAACGCCTGCGTATTCGGGCTGCTGATCTTCGCGGTCGACGGGCTCGGCCACGGCGAGCGCTATACGCACGTGGCGGCGGCCGCGCTCGCCGCGCTCGTGCTCGGCTACTTCTTCGTGCGCCGCCAGCTCACGCAAGCCGCGCCGCTCCTGCCCGTCGACCTGCTCAGGATCCCGGTGTTCGCGCTGTCGATCGGCACCTCGGTCGCGTCGTTCACGTCGCAGATGCTCGCGTTCGTCGCGCTGCCGTTCTGGCTGCAGCACACGCTCGGCTTCTCGCAGGTGGAAACGGGGCTCTACATGACGCCGTGGCCGCTCGTGATCGTGTTCGCCGCGCCGCTCGCGGGCGTGCTGTCGGACCGCTATCCGGCCGGCGCGCTGGGCGGCGTCGGGCTCGCGCTGTTCGCCGCCGGGCTCGCCGCGCTGGCGACGCTCGGCGCGCACCCCGCCCCGCTCGACATCGTCTGGCGGATGGGGCTGTGCGGGCTCGGCTTCGGCCTGTTCCAGTCGCCCAACAACCGCGCGATCCTGTCGGCCGCGCCGCGCGCGCGCAGCGGCGGCGCGAGCGGCATGCTCGGCACCGCGCGCCTGACCGGCCAGACGCTCGGCGCGGCCCTGGTCGCGCTGATCTTCGGCATTGCGCCGCAGCATGGCCCGACCACCGCGCTCTACGCGGCCGCCGCGTTCGCCGCGCTCGCGGCCGTCGTCAGCACGCTGCGCCTGCGCGCGCCCCAGCAGTCGCCGACGGCCTGAGCCGCGGCCCGCTCCGGGCCGGACGCACGCGCATCGCACTTCGGCGCGCGCCGCCGGTCCAACGCTTACCCGCGCCGCGCGGTCCGCACCTTCATTCGCCATCCGTGGCGACGGGGCCAGGATGGCTTTTGCCATCGCCAGGAGGGTGCCATGTCATTGATCGTCGCAGCCCGCTTCCCGACGCAGGCCGCCGCCGCCACCGCCGCCCAGCGGTTGGTCGAACGCGGCTTCCCCGCCGAGGACGTCAGCTTTTTCTTCGTCAACCCGCGCGGCCAGCACGCGCGCCATTCGTCCGAATACCCGCCCGCGCCGCCATCGGCCGACGCGCCGCGCCACACGATGCTCGGCGCGGTCACCGGCGCGATCTGCGGGGTCGCGCTGTTCGCGCTGTTCACGCCCTCGCTCGTCGTCGCGCTGTGCGCGGCCGGCGCCGGCGCCTACGTGGGCGCGATGATCGGCAAGTCCGTGCATCTGCGCGACTTCTCGCGCCAGCACCTGCACGAGATGCGGGTGCGCGCCGTGCATCACGAGACGCGCGGCTCCGGCATGCTGGTCGCGGTGCACGTAACGCCCGACACCCAGCGCGACGCCGCGCGGACGCTCGCGGAAGCAGGCGGCGCGGACGTCGAACGCGCCGACGGCGACTGGCGCAACGGCCGCTGGACGGACTTCGACCCGACCCGCGCCCCGACCCTGGTCGAGGCCGATGTCGGGATCGCGCGCCGGCCGGCCTGAGCGGGATGCGTCAGGCCGCGCCGACGGCGTCGAGCACGAAGCGGCAGCGCGCCTCGACGCTCGCGCGCGGCAGCTCGACGAGGCGGTAGTCGAGCGCGGCATAGGTGTCGCGCATCGTGTCGCAGGTGCGGACGGCCTCGGCGTAGTCCTGCTGACGCTCCGCGTCCCGGGCGTAGATGTCCGGCCACGGCGGCGCGACGAACACCGTGCGGTGGTAGAGGAACCGCGCGGCGGCCGCGTGCGCGTGCGCCGGCACGGGCAGGCCGCTCAAGGTCAGGTAGCCGATCACGTCAGGCACGCCTCGATCGAAGAACACCGGCCCCGTGCAGCGCCGCGCCAGATGATGCGAACGCATCTCCCAGCTCAGCATGAGCTCGGCGAATGCGGCGCGGTCGTCCCACGGCAGCGCGCGCCCGCCGATCGCGACCTGATCCTGGATCACGCCGCGCCCGGCCTCCTGCGAGCGCGCGTAGCCGCGCGCCGCCAACGCATTGAGCAAGGTGCTCTTGCCCGCGCCCGGTCCGCCCGTGACGATGAAGAAGCGCGCCGCGTCGTCCGGCATCAGCGCGTCGTCAGACATGGGCGATCCGCCGCCCCGCCCGCAGCGTGACCGACGCCGCCGTGGCCACGCTGCGCAGGTCGGCAAGGAAGGCCTCGCGCCACGCCGACAAATCGTCGCGCCGCAATAACGCGTAGTTCTCCGCATGGCGCGCCTGCCGCTCGACGAGCGGCATCGCGAGCGCGCGCTCGAGCGCCTGCGCGGTCTGCGACAGGTCGTGCGGATTGACCAGCAGCGCGCCCGGCAACTGCGCGGCCGCTCCCGCGAACTCGGACAGCACCAGCACGCCCGGATCCGCGGGATCCTGCGACGCGACGTACTCCTTGGCGACCAGGTTCATCCCGTCGCGCAACGGCGTCACGTAGCCGACCTGCGACAGCCGGAACAGCGCCATCAGCAGATTGCGCTCGTACTTGCGGTTCAGATACTGGATCGGCGTCCAGTCGAGTTGCGCGAAGCGGCCGTTGATGCGCCCCGCCTCGCCTTCGAGGGTCTGGCGGATGCGCTGGTAACTCTGCACGTCCGAGCGGGTCGGCGGCGCGATCTGCACGAGCGACACCCGCCCCTGCCAGCCGGGCGCGTTCGCGAGCATGCGCTCGAACGCCTGGAAGCGCTCGACGAGCCCCTTGGAGTAATCGAGCCGGTCGACGCTCATCACCAGCTTGCGGCCGCGCATCGTCTCGCGCAGCGCCTTCACGGGCTTGCGCCCGCCGAAATCGACGGCGGCCTGCGCAATCGCGTCCGGATGGATGCCGATCGGATAGGCGGCGACCTTCACCACGCGGCCGTGCGCATGCAGCATGCCGTCGTCGCTCGCGGTGCCGACGCCGCGCCGTTCGACGTAGTCGACGAACGCCTGCTTGTCCGCCTCGGTCTGGAAACCCGCGATGTCGTACGCGCACATGAATTTCACGAGTTCCTCGTGCGGCGGCACGACCCGCAAAATCTCCGGCGTCGGGAACGGGATATGCAGGAAGAACCCGATCGGGTTCTTCACGCCCAGCTCGCGCAGGCACTGCGCGAACGGCAGCAGATGGTAGTCGTGCACCCAGATCAGATCGTCGGGCTCGATCAGGGTGCTCAGTTGCTTCGCGAGCGCCGCGTTGACGCGCAGATAACCCCCGTATTCCTGGCGGTCGAAGCGCGCGAGGTCGGCGCGATAGTGGAACGCGGGCCACAGCGTCGCGTTCGAGAAGCCGCGATAGTACTGGTCGTAGTCGCGCCGGGTCAGGCCGACGGTCGCATAGGTGACGCGGCCGTCCTGCTCGATCGTCGGCGCGCCGCCGGCCTCGCCGACGATCTCCCCGTTCCAGCCGAACCAGATGCCGCCCGTGTCCCGCAGCGCGTCGAGTACGCCGACCGCGAGCCCGCCCGCCGACGGGCGCGCGTCCTGGCCGGCGGCCACGCGATTCGATACCACGATCAATCTGCTCATTACGGCTTTCCCTCCTGTTGACGAATGGCGCCGGGAAAACGGGCGCGCGGGCGCCGCATCAGGCCCGCGGCCCGACGCGTCGCGACGATTCGGATTGACGTGCCGCGCGCAGGCGCGGCGAGATGGTCATGCGTCCTGCTCCGTGCCCAGGTCGCGCTGGTAATCGAGCCCTTCGGGACGCGCGCCGCCCTGGTTGTGATCGCCGTCGGCAGGCGCGTCGGACGGCTCAGCAGGCGCGGACGAAGCCGGCCCGGACGGCGGTGGCGGGGAACCCGGCCCGGCATCGCGCCCAGGTGAACCGGGGCGCCGGGTGCGGCGCATGGCGGGGTGTCTCATGATCGGAGCGGCGCATCGCCGTCGTAGAAACAGTCCATGACTAACGAGTTTAGGTGGGAATCCAGGGCCTCAAGGTAACAATTACCTTCATTTTGTAACGATACGACCCTTGCGCGGCGGTTTCCCCGACAATAACCGCCGCCTGCCGACCGGCCCACCGGTCGGGTTTGTCAATTCTTTGCATTTCTCTTCGGACAATTGCAGAACAATGGCGCAGTCGCCGCGCGGCCCGGGCCCGTGGCGCAAGCAGACAGGACCGCAATCAGGGATGAAACAACGCATCGAGGCGCCAGCGCGCCGCTTGACGACCTGGGCGATGCTCGGCGTCGTCGCCTTCTCGACACTGCTCGCCGGTTGCAATTCGCTCTACAGCGAGGGCGCGACGGCGGGCGCTGGCATCGCCGGCGCGACGATCGCCTCGAAAGTCACCAACAACGCGTCCGTCGCGACCGGCATCGGCCTGGGCGCCGTGGCCGGCGCGCGAGCCGGCGTCCAGTACTCGCAGCGGGTCGCCCACCGCTATTCGCAGGCGCAGGTCGCCAATGCGGCCGGTCCGCTCGACGTGGGCGGCGTCGCACCGTGGGCGACCCACCACACGTTCCCGATCGAGGACGACGAGCGCGGCCGCGTGACCGTGAGCCGTCTCATCAGCGTCGGCCCGCTCGATTGCAAGGAAATCGTGTTCTCGGTCGACAGCCCGGCCACCAAGGACGCAGCCGCACAATCGGCGTTCTACGTGGCGACGATCTGCCGCGACGGCCCGACCTGGAAATGGGCGTCGGCCGAACCGGCGACCGAACGCTGGGGCGCGCTGCAATGAGCGGCGCGCGCAGGCTGCCGGCCGCCGCCGCGCTCGCGCTGCTGGCGGCGGCCTCGCTCGGGCTGTCCGGCTGCGGCTCGGTGGGCGCTGCAAGCGGCGCGCTGGCGGGCGCGGCGACGGGCCTCGTCACCGCGAACCCGGCCGTCGCCGTCGGCGTCGGCATCGCGGTGCAGGCCGCCACCGACGAGGCCGTCAACCGCACCATGCGCAAGCTCCACCAGAATCAGCAGGATGCGATCGCGCAGGTGGCGGGCGGCCTCGCGGTCGGCGAGACGCGGCCGTGGAAGGTGAAGAACCGGGTGCCGCTCGAGAACGGCGAAGGCGAGGTGCGCGTCACGCGCGCGTTCTCGACGTCGCTCGCGCTGTGCAAGGAGTTCGTGTTCTCGATGAAGGACGGCGAGCGCGCCGACTGGTTCATGGCGAGCGCCTGCCAGCAGGCGCAGGGATGGAAGTGGGCGTCAGCGGAGCCGGCGGTGGATCGCTGGGGCAATCTGCAGTGAGATCCCGCGCGGCCGGACGCGCCGGCCGCGCGACGCGCCATCAGGACTCGACGTCCTCCAGACTGAAGATCTCCGTCTGGTCGTTATACGAGAAGATCTCGCCGTAGCGGCCCCAGTCGATCACCGCGTCGAGCGTTTCCTCGGCCGCGCTGTCCGACAGGAAATCCTCCAGCTCCTGCTCGAAGCGCACGCGCGGCGCGCGATGCCCCGGGCGCTCGTTCAGCACCTTCTTGATCCGCGCCGCGAGCGGCACGTGCCGCAGCAGGTGCTCGGCGAACATCATCTTGCGCTCCTGCGTGCCGAACTCGGCGAACACGCGCGCGGGCGGCGTGAGGAACACGTCCCCCTCGCGCACGTCGGCGAAACCCAGGTATTGCAGCACTTCCGCGATCGGAAACAGGTCGTCGACCTCCAGATGCAGCGTGCGGGCGATCTCGGGCATGTCCGCGCGGCCGTGGTACGGCGCCGCCGCGAGCGTCTCGATCAGGCCGGCCATCAGGTTGGTCGACACCTGCGGCAGCCAGCTGCCCAGCTCGAGCCCCTTCTTGGTCGCCTCGCCGATCTGGCGCGAGGTCATCTTCGCGTAGATGTCGTCGACGAGCCGGCGGAACGCCGGATCCAGCCGGTTGCGCGGATGCTTGAACGGCACCTTGATCTCGGCGATCACCCGCCCCGGGTTCGACGACAGCACGAGGATCCGGTCGCACATGAACACCGCTTCCTCGATGTTGTGCGTGACGATCAGCACCGACTTGATCGGCATCCGGCCCTGCGTCCACAGATCGAGCAGGTCGGTGCGCAACGTCTCGGCCGTCAGCACGTCGAGCGCGGAGAACGGCTCGTCCATCAGCAGCAGCGTCGGATCGACCACCAGCGCGCGGGCGAAGCCGACGCGCTGACGCATGCCGCCCGACAGCTCGCGCGGATACGCGTTCTCGAAACCGTCGAGACCGATCAGGTCGATCGCCGCGAGCGCGCGTTCGCGCCGCTCGCGCGCGCCGACGCCGAGCGCCTCGAGGCCCGCCTCCACGTTCTGCAGCACGGTCAGCCACGGGAACAGCGCGAAGGTCTGGAACACCATCGCGACGCCTTCGGCCGGGCCGTCGAGCGGCTTGTCGAGATAGGTGATCTCACCGCCCGTCGGCTCGATCAGGCCGGCGATGATGCGCAGCAGCGTCGACTTGCCCGAGCCCGAACGGCCGAGCATGCCGACGATCTCGCCTTCGCGCAGCGACAGGTTCACGCCATCGAGCACGAGCAATTCGCCCTGGGTCTTGTTGAAGCCGCGGCTGACGTCGTCGACGCGCAGGATTTCCTCGCCGAGGCGCGGCGGCATCTGGACGGGGGCGTTTACAGCATTCGGATTTTGCATCGCGTTTCGCTCTCAATCTTGCTCAGTCGAGCCGCAGCTTCGCTTCGGCATAGGCATACAGCGGGCGCCACAGGAGGCGGTTGAACAGGGTCACGAACAGGGACATCACCGCGATGCCCAGAATGATCTTCGGATAGTCGCCCGCGGCGGTGGTCTGCGCGATATACGCGCCGAGGCCGTGCGCCTGGATCTTGGTGTCGCCCCACTGGACCAGCTCCGACACGATGCTCGCGTTCCAGGCGCCGCCCGAGGCGGTGATCGCGCCCGTCACGTAGTACGGGAAGATCCCCGGCAGGATCGCCTGCCGCCACCACTGCCAGCCGCGGATGCGGAAGTTGGTGGCTGCCTCGCGATAGTCGTTCGGGTAGGCCGTCGCGCCCGCGATCACGTTGAACAGGATATACCACTGGGTGCCGAGCACGATCAGCGGCGACAGCCAGATGTCGGCGTTCAGGCGGTAATGCGCGATCACGATCACGAATACCGGGAACAGCAGGTTGGCCGGGAACGCGGCGAGGAACTGCGCGAGCGGCTGCACCTTCTCCGCGATCGCGGGGCGCAGGCCGATCCACACGCCGATCGGCACCCACACGATCGAGGCCAGCACGATCAGCAGCATCACGCGCAGCAGCGTGATCAGGCCGAGCACGAACACGTTGCCGACCTCGGCCATCGTCACGCCGGTCTGCACGTAGGCGACCACGCGCCACACCACGTACACGGTGCCGAGCAGGACCAGGATCGCCCAGCCGATGTCGGCGACCTTCGACGCCTTCTTCTCGACGCGCGGCAAGGTGAAGCGCGACGTGTCGAACGCCGGCAGGCGCAACGGGATCCGCGCGGCTTTCGCGAACAGCCAGCCGGCCGGCACGAGCAGCTGGTGGATCAGGCGGGTGCGGCGCACGAGGTCGAGCAGCCAGGACTCCGGCGCATTGCCCGAACTGGTGTTCTCCATGCGGAACTTGTCGGCCCAGGCGACGAGCGGGCGGAACAGCAGCTGGTCGTAGGCGAGGATCACGACCGTCATGGCGAGGATCACCCAGCCGACCGCCTTCAGGTTCTGGTCGGTGATCGCCTGCGCGAGATACGCGCCGATGCCCGGCAGCGTGATCGTGTGGTTGCCGACCGTGATGGCCTCGGACGCGACCACGAAGAACCAGCCGCCCGACATCGACATCATCATGTTCCAGATCAGGCCCGGCATCGAGAACGGCACCTCGAGCTTCCAGAAGCGCTGCCACGCGGTCAGGTGGAACCCGCGCGACACTTCGTCGAGGTCGCGCGGCACGGTGCGCAGCGACTGGTAGAAGCTGAACGTCATGTTCCAGGCCTGGCTCGTGAAGATCGCGAAGATCGCGGCCATCTCCGCGCCAAGCACGCGGCTCGGGAACAGCGCGAGGAAGAAGGTCACCGTAAACGAGATATAGCCGAGCACCGGCACCGACTGCAGGATGTCGAGGATCGGCACCAGCACCATCCCGGCGCGCCGGCTCTTGGCGGCCAGCGTGCCGTAGACGAGCGTGAACACGAGCGAGGCGACCATCGCCGCGAGCATCCGCAGCGTGGTGCGCAGCGCGTACTCGGGCAGGTTGGACGGATCGAGCGAGATCTTCTGCGTATCGAGCACGGCGATCGGCGCCATGGTCTCGTGGAAGCCGACCACCGCCATGGCGATCAGGCAGATGATCAGCGGAAACGCGATGAAGTCCCAGCGGTTCGGCAGAACCCGCCATGCGGACGCATTGGCGATCCGGTTCGGATTGAATCCGAAATCCATCAGGCGCCCTCCCCGGCAATGCCGCAAGAATCGAAAAATGAGGCCAGAAAGCGAATATGACTCATGGCTTGGCGCGCGGACGCGATCAATCGTTTGGACTTCGGTTACCCCGGCAGGGCCGCTCCTGCGCGGCCCTGCCGGCCGCAAGCAACGTTCATGCTGCTTTGCGACGGCACGACACTACACCATCCTGTATTTCAGGCACAACCATCCGGGGTGCGGCGGGTGGAAATTCCCCCACAGCCGCGGACAAGCCAGGCCCTGAACGGGCGAGCGGCGGAGGAATCTGAAAGGAGCTGCAGGCGGATCGCCAGCGGCCGGGGCCGTTCTGCAGGCCCGAATTATGCCGTGAACCGGCCCGCCCGGGAACCCGCCCGGCCGATCCGGCGGTGCAAAAACGTGTCCGGAATCGAACGATCGGTGCGGCGGAGGTATGATCGGGACTCGCAGCCCTTGCAACGCATCGCCCATCCGCTGGAGGAATGAATGGCAGGAAACCTGGTAATCGTATGCCGCGATCAGGACGCCGAGGCGTTCTATCACCTGATGCAGGAGTATGGGACGTTCCAGACGCGGCTGTCGTCGACGGCCTGGTACCTGAACATGAACATCGTGCCCGAGACGCTCCAGGACGACATCCTGGACCGGCTCGGCAAGTACACGACGCTCTATATCTTCGACGCGAAGAGCGTCACCTACAACACCATCGACAGCAACGCGGCCGAAACGCTGAGCACGCTGTTCGGCGAGTAGGCCCGCCGCCCGGCGCCTGCGCCCGCCGGGCGCCGCGCTCATGCGGTCACGAAGTCGCCGCCTGCGGCGCTTCCTTCGACATCACGTCGAGCGGGAAGGTCATCGTGATCTGCAAGCCCCCCTCTTCCCGGTTGCCGATCTCGCACGCGCCGCCCGTGCGCTGCACGAGCCGCTCGACGATCGCGAGCCCGAGCCCGCTGTGGCCGTTGCCGCCGCGCGCCGGGTCGAGCCGCACGAACGGCCGGCTCGCGTCGGCCAGGTCGCGCGGCGCGATGCCCTTGCCGTGGTCGCTGACCGTCAGCGCATAGCCCTCGGGGGTGCGCGCGGTCGCGATCGTCACGGGCGGCGCGCCGTAGGCGTGCGCGTTGTCGAGCAGGTTCGACAGGATCCGGTCGAGCGACGCGGTCGGCAGCCGGAAGCCCGGCCCCGCGTTCAGCTCGGTCCGCACCGCCGGCGCGTTGGGCGCCACCGCACGGTAGGTTCTCGCCACCCGCTCGCAGGCCTGGTCGACCTCGACCACTTCGCTGCGATCGGCGCCGCCGTGCGCGAACACGAGGAACTGGTCGACGATGTGCGACATCGAGTCGACGTCGCGCACCACGCCGTCGCGCAGGCGCGCGTCGTCCATCATCTCGGCCCGCAGCCGCATGCGCGCGAGCGGCGTGCGCAGGTCGTGCGCGACACCCGCGAGCATCACCGCGCGATCGTTTTCCGCGCCCGACACCTGCTGGACCATCTGGTTGAAGCCGCGCGTCAGCTGGCGCAGCTCGCGCGGGCCGCGCTCGCGCAGCGGCGGCACCGGCATGCCGCGGCCGAAGCGCGCGACCGCGCGCGCGAGCGAACGCAGCGGCTGCTGCAGCTGCCAGGCGGCGAACAGCGCGGCCATCACCGCCGCCGAGAAGATCATCACGAGCCACAGCACCATCCGGTCGAGCGAACGCGGCGGGCGCAGCGGCTGCGCGGGCACCACGATCCATTCGGCGTCGGACGGTTCCTTCACCCACAGCACGGGCGGCCGGCCCGGCGCGCCGATCCGCACCTGGGTGCCGGCCGGCATGCGCTCGCGCAGGTCGTCGACGAAACGCCGCAGCGGCACCGGCAGGTCCGGATCGTCGCGCGGCACGTCGGGGCTGTCCGGCGGCACGAGCCGCACCCGCGACGGCAGCGGCTGGCCGGGCGCGCGCTCGGCGTGCTGGCGCACCGCGTCGACGAGGAAGGCGGCTTCCTCGACCGCGTAGCGCGCCTGAAACTGGTTGCGCTCGAGCCGGATCGCCGTGTACCACGCGAAATGCGACAGCAACAGCACCCCCACCACGAGGAGTGCCAGCCGCCCGAACAGCGAATCAATGGGTTTGCGCATGAGCCTCGCCGTTCGGCACGAACACGTAGCCGCGGCCCCGTACCGTCTGGATGAAACGCGGCGTCGACGGATCGCTCTCGAGGATGCGGCGCAGGCGCCAGACCTGCACGTCGATGCCGCGGTCGGTGCCGTCGTATTCCGGCCCGTGCAGCAGCTCCAGGAGGCGCTCGCGGGTCAGCGTGCGCAGCGCGTTGTTGACGAAGATCTTCAGGAGCGCGAATTCGCTGCTCGACAGCGTCGCCGGCTTGCCGTCGACGGCCAGCGTGCGGGCCTGGAAATCGAGCACGAAGCGGCCGAACGCGTACGGCTCGCGCTGCTCGGGCGCCGCCGCCGACGGCGTCGTGCGGCGCCGCCGCAGCACCGCCTGCACGCGCGCGAGCAGCTCGCGCGGGTTGAACGGCTTGCCGAGGTAGTCGTCCGCGCCCAGTTCGAGGCCGACGATGCGGTCGACGTCGTCCGCGCGCGCGGTCAGCATGATCACGGGGATGTCGTCGCCCGCCGCGCGCAGCTGCCGCAGCGCGGTCAGGCCGTCGACGCCCGGCATCATGAGATCGAGCACGATCAGGTCGGGACGCTCGCGTTCGAGGCGCTTTTCGAGCGATGCGGCGTCGTGCAGGACCGACACCTCCATGCCCTGGCGAACGAGGTAGTCGCGCAGCAGGTCGCGCAGTTCTTGGTCGTCGTCGACGATGAGGATCTGGGTAGTCATGGCGTGAAGTTTATCGTGCAGGTTGGGAGACTTAGGAGAAACAACGTTCCGAAAGGGTTACTGCGGGTTACGACGCAAGGGAAGTGTAATGGCTGGTAAACACCCTCCGCCGTCGCGTAACACGCCGCGGGTAGCGCTTGGCTACGCTGCGTCTTACCGGATGCCGGCGAGCGTCGGCGCAATCGCTGGACGCCCGCCGCATCGTGGCCCCGTTCACACAGGAGTATCCGAAATGTATAAGAAGATGTCCCGGGTGGCCATCGCCGCCTCCGCCGTGCTCGCCCTTGCCTTCGGCGCCACCGCCCAAGCCGCGCCTGCCGACCAGCCGCCGTCCGGCGGCCCCGGCATGCACCGGATGCACGACGGGCACGAAGGCGGTCCGTTCATGATGATGAAGCGCCTGCACGACAAGCTGAACCTGTCCGCCGCGCAGGAACAGCAGTGGCAGGCCGCCCTCAACACCATGAAGCAGAACGGCGCGGCGATGCGCAAGAACCACGAGCAGATCCGCCAGCAGTTCGCCGCCCAGCGGAACCAGCCGATCCTCGACATGAACGCGCTGCACGCGGCCCGCCAGCAGGTCGAGCAACAGAACGCGCAGCTGCGCGAACAGACTTCGGCCGCCTGGCTCGCGTTCTACAACGGCCTGAACGACCAGCAGAAGACCACCGTCAGCACGGCGTTCAAGGAGCACATGGCGAAGATGGCGCAGCGCCACGAGAAGATGAAGGAACGCTGGCAGCAGCACCGCGCCGCGCAAGGCGCGTCGGCCGCCGCGCCGGCCCAGCCGCAGTAAGCGCCTGCCGCGGCCTCCCGGGCCGCGCTCATGACAACGCCGCGCCGGGGTTCGCGCCCCGTCGCGGCGTTTTCACGCGCGGGCGGCGAGGCGCGCGATCGGGTGGCAGCCGCCTTGCGCCTTGCGCCTTGCGCCTTCCGCCTTCCGCCTTCCGCCTTCCGCCTTCCGCCTTCCGCCTTCCGCCGACCGTCACCCCAGATCGAACAGCAGCACCTCCGCCTGCTCGCCGCACGCGAACGAGACCGCGTCGACCCCGCCGATCCGCGCGCCGTCGCCCGCCTCCAGCCGCTCGCCGTTGACCGCCAGCGCGCCGCGCACAACGTGCACATAGGCGCGCCGCCTCGCCGCGAGGTCGAACACGGCCCGCTCCGGGCCGTCGAACAGCCCGACGTAGATCGCCGCGTCGGCGCGCAGCGACAACACCCCGTCGCGCCCGCCCGGCGCCGCGAGCGCCCGCAGCCCGCGCCGGCCGTGCTCCGCGCGGCGCTGCCCCGCATAGTCCGGCCGCCCGCCGCGCTCGCCCGGCCGCAGCCAGATCTGCAGCAGGCGCAGCGGCAGGGCGCACGACGCGTTGTAGGTGCTGTGCAGCATCCCCCGCCCGGCGCTCAGCCGCTGCGCATCGCCCGCCCGCAGGATCGCGCCGTTGCCCATGCTGTCGCGATGCGCGAGCGCCCCCTCCAGCACGTAGGTGACGATTTCCAGGTCGCGATGCGGGTGCAGGCTGAAACCGCGGGTCGGCGCGATGCATTCGTCATTGAGCGCGTACAGCGCGCCGAGCGGCGGGTGCGGGTCGTCGGGCGCATCGGGCGCCGCGAAACTGCGGTGGCGTTCGAGCCACCCCTGGCTGGCATGGTCGCGCTCGGCCGCGCGGCGAATCCGGAACATGGCGGTCTCCGTTCGATTGAATGGCACGGAACCAATGTAGGGGCGCACCCCTCGCGCAACAATCCGCGCGTCCGCACCGGATCGTTGCCCGGATCGCGCCAATCGCCCGCCCGGCGGCCCGCGCCAGTTTCTTCCGGGGCCCGGTCGGGGTTCGGGTAAAATACCGCGCTTTTGGCCGTCCCTTCCCTGCGGGAGGCGACGAGAAAAGCCGGCGAACGCGAATTTTGGCTACCTAGAATACGGCCGGCACGCCGCGCCCCGGCTCATCCCGGCACGCGGCCCAGGCAGTCAGGAAGAGGAACGACATGAAGAAGCTCGCCCTGTGCGCAGCCCTCGCCCTTGCGGCGGGCGGCGCCTTCGCGAAAGATTGGAAGACCGTGCGGATCGGCGTCGACGCCAGCTATCCGCCGTTCGAATCGACGGCCCCCAGCGGCGACATCGTCGGTTTCGACGTCGACCTGACCAAGGAGGTCTGCAAGCGGATCAACGCGAAGTGCGTCTGGGTCCCGCAGGATCTCGACGGCATCATCCCCGCACTGAAGGCCAAGAAGTTCGACGTGATCGTGTCGTCGCTGACGATCACCGACAAGCGCCGCGAGCAGATCGACTTCTCCGACAAGCTGTACGACGCGCCCGCGCGCATGATCGCGCCGGCCGGCTCGCCGCTGCGGCCCACGGTCGAATCGCTGAAGGGCAAGCGGGTCGGGGTCGAGCAGGGCTCGACCCAGGAAACCTTCGCGAAGACCCACTGGGAACCGCAGGGCGTGACGATCGTCCCCTACCAGAACCAGGACCAGGTCTACGCCGACCTCGGTTCGGGCCGGCTCGACGCCGCGCTGCAGGACGAGCTGCAGGCCGACTACGGTTTCCTGCGCACGGCGCGCGGCAAGGGCTTCGCCTGGGCCGGCCCGGACGTGAAGGATCCGAAGACCCTCGGCGACGGCACCGCGATGGGCCTGCGCAAGGAGGATATCGACCTGAAGGAGAAGATCAATCAGGCGCTGGCCGCGATGCACAAGGACGGGACGTACGACAGGCTGTCGCACCGCTACTTCTCGTTCAGCATCTATTCGGCGAAGTAAGCCGGTCGCGCGGCCGCCCGCGAGGCGACCGCGCGCCGATCACGCGCTGCCCGCGCCGCGGCCGGGCAGTCCGATACGCACGGGGCGTTCCGCACAGCGCGGGGCGCGTCTTTCGCGACGCCGCGCGCGCGTCGTCAAGGACTTCATATGTTTCTTCAAGGCTACGGCCCGCTGATTCTTTCCGGCACCTGGCAGACCGTCAAGCTTGCGGTGCTGTCGCTCGTGCTCTCGTTCCTGCTCGGCCTGCTCGGCGCGGCGGCGAAGCTGTCGCGCAACCGCCTGTCACAGGGCGCCGGCACGCTGTATACGACGCTGATCCGCGGCGTGCCCGACCTGGTGCTGATGCTGCTCTTGTTCTACAGCCTGCAGATCTGGCTGAACCAGCTGACCGACCTGATGAACTGGGATCAGATCGACATCGATCCGTTCGCGGCCGGCGTGCTGGTGCTCGGCTTCATCTACGGCGCGTACTTCACCGAGACCTTCCGCGGCGCGTTCCTGTCGGTGCCGCGCGGCCAGCTCGAGGCGGGCAGCGCGTACGGCATGACGAACTGGCAGGTGTTCACGCGGATCATGTTCCCGCAGATGATGCGCTTCGCGCTGCCGGGCATCGGCAACAACTGGCAGGTGCTCGTCAAGTCGACCGCGCTCGTGTCGATCATCGGCCTCGCGGACGTCGTCAAGGCCTCGCAGGACGCCGGCAAGGGCACGCTGCGGTTCTTCTTCTTCACCCTGCTGGCCGGCGCGATCTACCTCGCGATCACGACGATCTCGAACTTCGTGCTGATGTGGCTTGAAAAGCGTTACTCGACCGGCGTCCGAAAGGCAGACCTATGATCGACCTGATCCAAGAATACTGGCGCAACTACCTGTATACCGACGGGTATCGCTTCACGGGCCTCGCGATCACGCTGTGGCTGCTCGTCGTGTCGATCGGCATCGGCTTTTGCCTGTCGGTCCCGCTCGCGGTCGCGCGCGTGTCGAAGAGGAAATGGCTGTCGGGCGCGGTGTGGCTCTACACCTACGTGTTCCGCGGCACCCCGCTCTACGTGCAGCTGCTGCTCTGCTACACGGGCCTCTACAGCCTGCAGGCGGTGCGCGGCACGCCGCTCCTCGATTCGTTCTTCCGCGACGGCATGAACTGCACGCTGCTCGCGTTCACGCTCAACACCTGCGCGTATACGACCGAGATCTTCGCGGGCGCGATCAAGGCCACCTCGTACGGCGAGATCGAGGCGGCGCGCGCCTACGGGATGTCGAGCTTCACGCTGTACCGGCGCGTCGTGCTGCCGTCGGCGCTGCGGCGCGCGCTGCCGCTGTACAGCAACGAAGTGATCCTGATGCTGCACGCGACCACGGTCGCGTTCACCGCGACCGTGCCCGACATCCTCAAGATCGCGCGCGACGTGAATTCGGCGACCTACATGTCGTTCCACGCGTTCGGCATCGCCGCCCTGCTCTATCTCTCGATCTCGTTTACGCTCGTGTGGCTGTTCCGCCGCGCCGAGCACCGCTGGCTCGCCTACCTGCGCCCGCAGGGCAAGTAAGCCGCGCCAGGACCCTCTGATGACTACCCAGATGCACAAGCTTTTCGTCGACGATCTTCACAAGCAGTACGGCAGCAACGAGGTGCTCAAGGGCGTGTCGCTGAAAGCGAACGCCGGCGACGTGATCAGCGTGATCGGCTCGTCCGGTTCGGGCAAGAGCACGATGCTCCGCTGCATCAACTTCCTCGAGCAGCCCAATGCGGGCCGCATCTTCGTCGACGGCGAAGAAGTCCGCACCGCGCGCGACAAGGGCGGCGCGCTCAAGGCCGCCGACCCGCAGCAGCTGCGCCGCGTGCGCACCAAGCTCGCGATGGTGTTCCAGCACTTCAACCTGTGGTCGCACCTGAACGTGCTGGAGAACGTGATCGAGGCCCCCGTCAACGTGCTGGGGCTGTCGAAGCGCGAGGCCGAGGAACGCGCGCGCGAATACCTGGAGAAGGTGGGGCTCGCGCCGCGCCTCGAGAAGCAGTATCCGTCGCACCTGTCGGGCGGCCAGCAGCAGCGCGTCGCGATCGCGCGCGCGCTGGCGATGCAGCCGGACGTGATGCTGTTCGACGAGCCGACTTCCGCGCTCGATCCGGAACTGGTCGGCGAAGTGCTGAAGGTGATGCAGAAGCTGGCCGAGGAAGGCCGCACCATGATCGTCGTCACGCACGAGATGGGCTTCGCGCGCAACGTGTCGAACCACGTGATGTTCCTGCACCAGGGCCGCGTCGAGGAAGAAGGCGCGCCCGCCGAGGTGTTCGGCGGCACCCGCAGCGAACGCCTGAAGCAGTTCCTGTCCGGCAGCCTCAAGTAACGGCCGGGCCGCGGCGGCGGGCGGCGCGCGCCGGGGCGAAGCCACCCGCCCGCGCGCCGGCAACCCGCGCCATTCAAGGCGCGCTTGCCCTCGCTCAGCCCGCGGCGGCGGGCGCGTCGGCGGCCGCGGCGCGCAGCGCGTCGCCCGCGAGCCGGTAGCGCACCCACTCGGGCTGCGCGGCCGCGCCCAGCGCCTCGTAGAAGCGGATCGCCGGCGCATTCCAGTCGAGCACGCTCCATTCGAAACGGCCGCAACCCTCCTCCACCGCGATGCGCGCCAGCGCGCGCATCAGCGCCTGACCCACGCCCGCGCCGCGCGCATGCGGCGCCACGTAGACATCCTCGAGGTACAGGCCGGCCTGGCCGAGCCAGGTCGAATACGAGCGGCAGTACACCGCGAACCCGGCCGCCTCGCCGCCCACCTCGACGATCAGCGCACGCGCGGCGGGCGTCGCGCCGAACAGGCTGCGCTCGATCGATTCGACGGTCGCGACGACCTGGTCGCGCGCGTTTTCATACTCGGCCAGCTCGGTCACGAAGCGCAGGATCAGCGCGGCGTCGGCGCGCGCGGCGGGGCGAATCCAGGTAGTCAAGGCACGGCTCCTCGGTTGCATCGGATGACGGGCGCAGCACTGGCGCCGCCGGACCCCTCATGCTACGGTGTGCCCCTTCATGCAGGAAGTGCAATTTCTTCATCCAGACATGAAATCCATGCATTCCGATCTGCGCCGCCTCGACCTCAATCTGCTGCTCGTGTTCGACGCGCTGTGCCGCCATCGCTCGGTGAGCGCGGCCGCGCACGAGATGGCGCTGAGCCCCTCCGCGCTGAGCCACGCGCTCGCGCGCCTGCGCCAGGCGACGGGCGACGAGCTGTTCGTGCGGCTCGGCAACGCGATGCAGCCGACGGCGCGCGCCGAACAGATGGCGGGATGGGTCGGCGACGCTCTCGGCGTGATGTCGCAGGGCCTGCAGCGCACCCGCCATTTCGATCCCGCGGACAGCGACCACACCTTCGTGTTCGCGGCGACCGACTACACGGCGTTCGCGGTCCTGCCCGCGTTCATCGCGCGCATGCAGCAGCAGGCGCCGCGGCTGCGCTTCCGGATCGTCTATTCGAGCCGCCGCGTCGCGACCGACGACCTCGCCTCGGGCCGCGTCGACTTCGCGCTCGGCTACAACGACGATCCGGCCGCCCATGCGACGGGCGTCGAGGAGTTCGACTGGTTCTCCGACGACTACGTGGTGATCGCGCGCGATCCGCATCCGCGCATCGACGGCCCGTTGAGCCTCGACCAGTACCTGGCCGAGCGGCACGTGGTGGTGACGCCCTGGAACGAACCGCGCGGCATGGTCGACCACGTGCTCGAACGGCTCGGACTCGCGCGCGATGTCGCCGTGCAACTGCCGACCGTGCTGGCCGCGCCGTTCATCATCGCCGACTCGGCGCTGCTGATGACGGTGCCGCACCGCGCCGCGCTCGCGCTGCGCCACGCCGCGCCGATCCGGATCCTCGATGCGCCGTTCGAGATACCGCGCTACACGGTCAAGGTCTACACCCATGCGCAGCGCGCGCGCACCGACGCGCATCAATGGCTGCGCGCGCAACTATTGCAGGCCGTGCCCGCGTTCGACTGAAACCGCGGACGCCGGCTGAAATTACTAAATGCTTACCAAATAGGAGCAATTTCGCACTACGCCTGACAATTATCACCGTCAATACTCGCAATCCTTGAGCCTCCCCGTGCGAAATCGTGAGTCCCTTATTCGACAAGGGTAGCGCCCATCTTACGCATGCCGCGCGTGCGACCTGCCGCACACCATCATTGCAATTTGGCGACACGGGCTAGTCAAACAACGATTTTCGTCGCCACCAAAGTGTATTTTTGCTAAATTAGTAACCAAAGTAGCAAAACGAAGATCATGAAAAGTAGTTTTACTTCATGACAACAAGGAGACCCCGGCAGGCCCATCCGGTCGCACGGGTTCGCAAAACGGTCCATCCGTCGCTCCCGACGTGCACTGCCCAGCCGGCCCCGCACGCGGTCTCCCTGGTTATCCCAATTTTGTCCGGAATCCGGTTCCGGACATCTCGCGTGGTACTGGGTTGACTTTTTGACAGGGTATGGAGGAGATGATGAAGAAAGCTTTGCTCGCGGCGGCACTGATGACCGCCGGGGTGGCGGCGCAGGCTCAAAGCAGCGTCACGCTGTACGGCCGGATCGACGCCGGCATCGAGTATATGAACGGCCTGCCCAGCGCGAACGGCGGCAGCGCGAGCCGCTGGCGTGCCGAAAGCGGCAACTGGGGCACCAGCCTGTGGGGCCTGAAGGGCTCCGAGGACATCGGCGGCGGCAACAAGGTGGTGTTCCAGCTGGAAGGCAGCTTCAACACGATGGACGGCACCGGCCCGGGCGGCGGCAGCCTCTGGAATCGCTGGGCGACGATCGGTATCGCCAACGACAGCTACGGTACCCTGCTGCTCGGCCGCGAACTCGCGATCGCGAACGGCGTGTGGGACTTCGATCCGTTCGGCCAGTCGTCGTGGTCGACCGCGTCGCTCGTGCGCGGCCGTAACTGGAACAAGACCAGCAACAACATCTCGTATCAGTCGCCGAAATTCTACGGCTTCGACGTGTACGGCCAGTACTCGCTGTCGAACGCGACCAACTGGAACGGCAACGGCAGCACCGGCCAAGGTCGCAGCGAAGGCCTGCAGGTCACCTACACGAACGCGCTGTTCCAGGTGCGCGGCGTCTACGACGAAGCGCGCAACCCGGTCACCGGCCAGCTCGACGACGTGTTCAACTACTCGCGCGAATACTTCGCGGGCGTGAACGTGTTCCTCGGCCAGTTCAAGCTGCAGGCGGCCTATCAGTCGTCGCACGCGAACTCCACCGCGGGCAATCCGGCCAACAACGGCGTCACGACCACCCAGCAGGTCTGGGGCGGCGTGACCTGGCAGGCCACGCCGGCTGCCGCGCTGATCGCCGCCGTGTACCACGTGAACGCCAACAACGGCGGCGGCAACGCGAACATCTACACGGTCGGCGGCTCGTACAACCTGTCGAAGCGCACGCTGCTCGACCTGCAGGTCGCGACGGTGCGCAACAGCAAGACCGCGAACTTCGGCCTGAACGCGAACCCGGCGGGTACGGACATCGCGAACGGCAATCCGAAGTTCGGCGGCAGCCAGACGGGCGTGTACGCGGGCATCCAGCACCTGTTCTGAGCCGCGCGCGGCTGATTCCAACTCAAGACGAAGTTTTCACGCTGCTGCGAGAGGCGCGTATCGGTGCGGTACCCACCCGGGTATCGCACCGTTTTTTATTGTCTCGTCGGACATCGGGCAACGCGCCCGTTCAGACCGCCGCCTCGTTCTCCTCGCCGGTGCGGATCCGGATCACGCGTTCGACGTCCGACACGAAGATCTTGCCGTCGCCGATCTTGCCGGTGCGCGCGGCGCCGATCACCGCGTCGATCACCTGGTCGACCTGGCTCGCGGCGACCACCACCTCGATCTTCATCTTGGGCAGGAAGTCGACCACATACTCCGCGCCGCGATACAGTTCGGTATGCCCCTTCTGCCGGCCGAAACCCTTGACCTCGGTGACCGTGAGCCCGGTCAGGCCGACCTCGGCGAGCGCCTCGCGAACTTCGTCGAGCTTGAACGGCTTGATGATGGCGGTGATGCGTTTCATGATGGTGCCCCTCTGATTGAATGAAAGTCTCGCTCCGCCGCGCGGCATGCCGCGCGGCCCATGCCCTGCCCGCCGCGCGTCAGTCGATCCGCTCCGCGAACCGCGACGTGATCGGGTAGCGCCAGTCGCGCCCGAACGCGCGATGCGTGACGCGGATCCCGATCGGCGCCTGACGGCGCTTGTATTCGTTGATCTTGATGAGCCGCGTGACACGCGTCACATCCGCCTGCGCATAACCCGCCGCGACGATCTCCGAAAGCGGCCGGTCCTCCTCCATGTACATCCGCATGATCGCGTCGAGCACCTCGTACGGCGGCAGGCTGTCCTGGTCGGTCTGGTTCTCGCGCAGTTCCGCCGACGGCGCGCGCGTCAGGATCCGCTCGGGGATGATGTCGCGCGAGTCGTACTCGGCCGCCCCGTTGCGGTAGTGGCACAGCCGGTAGACCAGCGTCTTCGCGATGTCCTTGATGACCGCGAAGCCGCCCGCCATGTCGCCGTACAGCGTGCAGTAGCCGACCGCCATCTCGCTCTTGTTGCCCGTCGTCAGCACGATCGAGCCGAACTTGTTCGACAGCGCCATCAGCAGCGTGCCGCGGATGCGCGCCTGGATGTTCTCCTCGGTCGCGTCCTCCGCGCGCCCCGCGAACTCGCTCGCGAGCGCGCCGCGGAACGCGTCGAACATCGGCGCGATCGCGATCTCGTCGTAGCGCACGCCGACCCGGCGCGCCATCTCGGCCGCGTCGGTCGTCGAGATGTCCGCGGTATAGCGCGACGGCATCATTACCGCGCGCACGCGCTCCGCGCCCAGCGCGTCGCACGCGATCGCGAGCACCAGCGCCGAATCGACGCCGCCCGACAGGCCGATCAGCGCGCCCGGAAAACCGTTCTTGCCGATGTAGTCGCGCACGCCGAGCACCAGCGCGCGATACACCTGCGCCTCGACCGTCAGCGTCGGCTCGATCGCGCCCGGCAGCGGCCGCGCGCCGTCGAACTCGACGATCGCGTGGCTCTCGGCGAACTGCTGCATCCGCGCGACCAGTTCGCCCGCGCCGTCGAGCACGAACGAGCCGCCGTCGAACACCAGTTCGTCCTGGCCGCCGACGAGGTTCACGTACACGACGGGCAGCCCGGTCTCGCGGATCCGCGCGCGCAGGATGTCGACGCGCACCGCCTCCTTGTTCAGGTGGTACGGCGAGCCGTTCGGCACGAGCAGCACCTGCGCGCCCGCCGCCTTCGCGATCTGCGCGGCCGACGCATGCCAGACGTCCTCGCAGATCACCACGCCGTAGCGCGTGCCATGCAGGTCGAACACGAACGGCTCGGCATCGGTCGCGAAATAGCGCTTCTCGTCGAACACCTCGGCGTTCGGCAGGTCCTGCTTCCGGTAGGTGCCGACGATCTCGCCGCCGACGATCAGCGACGCCGCGTTGTAGGTGTCGGCGGGCGCCGCGCCGCGCTCGATCGGGCGGTTTGCATTACCATCGGCGCTGGGCGCGCGCAGCGGATGGCCGACCAGCACCGCGAGGCCGTCGAGCGGCTTCAGCTGCGCGGCCAGCTCCGCGAGCGCGGCGGCCGAGGCCGCGTAGAACGCCGGACGCAGCAGCAGATCCTCGGGCGGATAGCCCGACAGCGCGAGTTCCGGCGTGATCAGGAGGTGTGCGCCATCCTGGTGCGCGGCGTGCGCGGCGGCCACCAGCCGCGCGACGTTGCCGGCGAAATCGCCGACGGTGACGTTGAGTTGGGCAAGAGCGATACGAGTCTTCATGACGGGACCAGCGGCGGCCTCGCCGGCGCGCCGCGCGAACGGCTTTGGATAAACCTGCCGGCGGACGCCGCGGCGTCCGCCACATGGAACGGAACGGATTGATACCGTTGAAACACGAACGCATCGATTATCGCACGGGCATTCTGTCCTCTCCGCTCGACGCGGACCCGGCCGAATGGGACGCCCTCCTCGCCGCCTCCGGGCGGCCGACGCCGTTCCTGCGCCACGCCTTCCTGAGCGCGCTGCACGGCGCGCACTGCGCGGTCGACGACACCGGCTGGACGCCGCGCTACGTGGTGCTCACCGACCCGCGCACGGGCCGCCTCGCGGCCGCCGCGCCGGCCTACCTGAAGAGCCACTCGTACGGCGAATACGTGTTCGACTGGGCCTGGGCCGACGCCTACCAGCGCAACGGCGTGCCCTACTATCCGAAGCTGCTGTGCGCGGTGCCGTTCACGCCGGTCCAGGGCGCGCGCCTCCTCGCCGTCGACGACGATGCGCGCCGCCAGCTGGCCGCGACGCTCGTCGCGCTCGCCGGGCAGAGCGAGGTGTCGTCGCTGCATGTGTTGTTCCCGACCGAGGCCGAGGCCGAGCTGCTCGCCGGGCTCGGGATGATGCTGCGCGAGGGCGTGCAGTTCCATTGGCTCAACCAGGGCTATCGCGACTTCGACGCGTTTCTCGCGACGCTCGAACAGAAGAAGCGCAAGAACATCCGCGCGGAACGCCGCAAGGTCGCGGACGCCGGCATCACGTTCCGCCGCGTGCGCGGCGAGGACGCGAGCGATGCCGACTGGCGCTTTTTCTCGCGCTGCTACCAGCGCACTTACCGCGAGCACTATTCGACGCCCTACCTGAACCTCGAATTCTTCCGCACCCTCGGCGCGACGATGCCGGACAACCTGCTGCTCGTGATCGCGGAGCATGCGGGCAAGCCGATCGCGAGCGCGCTCGCCGTCTACCAGCGCGGCCCGGACGGCGGCGGCACGCTGTACGGCCGCTACTGGGGCGCGCTCGAGGACGTGCCTTGCCTGCACTTCGAGACCGCGTATTACCAACTGCTCGATTTCTGCATCGAGGAGCGGCTCGACGCCTTCGAGGGCGGCGCGCAGGGCGAGCACAAGCTCGCGCGCGGCTTCCTGCCGACCGTCACGCGCTCCGCGCACTGGCTCGCGCATCCGGCGTTCGCGGATGCGGTCGGGCGCTTCCTCGAACGCGAGACCGGCCACATCCACGCGTATGTCGACGAACTGCGAGAACACAATCCGTTCAAGGACGGCGCGGGCTGAAACGCGGCGGCCCGGCGCTTTTCTGAGACACTGGCGGCTTCGCGTTCCGCCTTCCCTTCATGTCCTGGCATCTCTACCTGATCGAATGCGCCGACGGCAGCGTGTACACCGGCATCACCACCGATGTCGCGGCGCGCTTCGAGCAGCATGCGAACGGCACGGGCGCGCGTTACACGCGCGCGCGCAAGCCGCTCGCCGTGCTCGCGTCGTTTCCGCTGCCCGACCGCTCGAGCGCCTCGCGCGCCGAATACTGGGTGAAACGGCTCACGCCCGTGCAAAAGCGCGAGCTGGCGGCCGGCGTGCGCACGCTCGAATCGGTGCTACCGGTCGCGGCGGCGGTGCCGGTCGAGGTGAAAGCGGAGGCCGGCGAGGCAGCCGCCGATGACGCGGAAGTCGCCGCCACGCCGCCCGCCCGGGCCAAACGAAGCAGACGCGCCGGGGAGAACGCCGCCGCGGCCGGGAGCAAAACCGCAGTCAAACGCGAAACCCGGCGCAAAGTCCAGGCCAAAACCAGCGGGAGCGTCGACGTCGGTGTCGAAGCCAAGGTCAAGACGAAAGCCAAAGCCGGAGCCGGAGCCGGAGCAAAAGTAAAAGCGGGTGCGGGTGCGGGTGCGGGTGCGGGTGCGGGTGCGGGTGCGGGTGCGGGTGCCAAGGCTAAAGCCAAAGCCGGCGTCAAAACCGAAGCCAAGGCCCAAATCAAAACCCAGGCCAAGCCCCCCGGCCCCAAGCGCGGCCCGGCCAAAGAAGCCGTCCTTGCCTCCGCGCCGCCGCGGCGCGCGCGCAAAACAAAACCGCGCGGCCTCCAGGGAGACTCGCGCGGTTCGTGATGCGCTTCGACGTCGCGACCGGCATGCGCCGGCCGCGCCACCGCATGCCGGCTTACTTCTTGAAGTTCGCCACGCCGTCGGTGATTTCCTTGTGCGCCGCGTCGATGCCGGCCCAGCCCTCGACCTTCACCCACTTGCCCTTCTCGAGCGCCTTGTACTGTTCGAAGAAGTGCTTGATCTGATCCTTCAGGTAGCCCGGCACGTCGTCCATCGACTTCAGGTTCGCCGTCATCGGGCAGACCTTGTCGTGCGGCACCGCGACCAGCTTCGCGTCGACGCCCGACTCGTCGGTCATCTGCAGCATGCCGAGCGCGCGCGCGCGCACGACCGAGCCGGCCAGCAGCGGGAACGGCGTGATCACGAGCACGTCGACGGGATCGCCGTCGCCCGACAGCGTCTGCGGAATGAAGCCGTAGTTGACCGGGTAACGCATGCCCGTGCCGATGAAGCGATCGACCACGAGCAGGCCCAGTTCCTTGTCGGCCTCATACTTCACCGGCTCGCTCTGCGCCGGAATTTCGATGATGACGTTGAAGTCTTGCGGCAGGTCCTTGCCGGCCGGAACGTTGCTAAAGCTCATAGTGTGCTCTGAGGTTCGAGTGGTGGAATTCGGGACAGGGTGCGCCACGATAGCGCGGCCCCGGAAGAATGCGCCATTATAGCCAATCGACCGGCGACGCTTCGCACTCGAATGACCGGTCGCGACACGCAAGGAGGCGGCATGGCACCCCAGGCGGCACACTTCATCGCGGGCGAGTGGGTCCCGCCCGCGCACGGCGAAACGATCCCCGTGATTGATCCATCCGACGGCGCGCCGTTCGCGCAGCTCGCGCGCGGCGGCGCCCCCGACGTCGACGCCGCGGTGCGCGCCGCCCGCGCCGCCTTCGAGGGTCCGTGGGGCGCGACGGGCGCGGCCGAACGCGGGCGCGTGCTGTACCGGCTCGCACAGCGGGTCGCCGAGGAACGCGAGGCGCTCGCCCGGATCGAGGCGCGCGACACCGGCAAGCCGCTGAGCCAGGCCCGCGCGGACGCCGCCGCGCTGGCCCGCTACTTCGAGTTCTACGCCGGCGCGGCCGACAAGCTGCACGGCGAAACGCTGCCCTACCAGCCCGGTTACACCGTGCTGACGATCCGCGAGCCGCACGGCGTGACCGGCCATATCATCCCGTGGAACTATCCGATGCAGATCTTCGGCCGCAGCGTCGGCGCCGCGCTCGCGGCGGGCAACGCGTGCGTGGTGAAGCCCGCCGAGGATGCGTGCCTGTCGCTGCTGCGGGTCGCCGCGCTCGCGGCCGAGGCCGGCCTGCCGGCGGGCGCGCTGAATCTCGTGACGGGCTACGGCCACGAGGCGGGCGCGGCGCTCGCGCGCCACCCGGGCGTCGACCACCTCTCGTTCACCGGCTCGCCCGACACCGGCCGGCTCGTCGCGCAGATGGCGGCCGAGCACCACGTGCCCGTCACGCTCGAACTCGGCGGCAAGTCGCCGCAGATCGTGTTCGCCGACGCCGACCTCGACGCCGCCCTGCCGGTGCTCGTCGGCGCGATCGTGCAGAACAGCGGGCAGACCTGTTCGGCGGGCAGCCGGGTGCTGATCGAGCACGCGATCTACGAGCCGCTCGTCGACCGGCTCGCGACCGCCTTCAACGCGCTGCGGGTCGGTCCGAGCCAGGCCGATCTCGACTGCGGGCCGCTGATCAACGCGAAGCAGCAGCAACGCGTGTGGGACTTCCTGTCCGACGCGCAGCACGACGGCATCGCGATGGCCGCGCACGGCGAGGTCGTGCCCGAGGCTCCCGAGACCGGCTTCTACCAGGCGCCCGCGCTGCTGCGCGACGTGCCGCCGAGCCATCGGCTCGCCCAGGAGGAAGTGTTCGGCCCGGTGCTCGCGGCGCTGCGCTTTCGCGACGAGGAGGAAGCGCTCGCGCTCGCCAACGGCACGCCGTACGGGCTGGTCGCGGGCGTGTGGACGCGCGACGGCGCGCGCCAGCTGCGCATCGCGCGCCGCGTGCGCGCAGGCCAGGTGTTCGTCAACAACTACGGCGCGGGCGGCGGCGTCGAGCTGCCGTTCGGCGGCGTCGGCCGCTCCGGGCACGGCCGCGAGAAGGGCTTCGAGGCGCTGTACGGCTTCACCGTGCTGAAGACCATCGCGCTCAAGCACGGCTAGCGGCGCGGCCGCGCCCATCACGATCCATCGACAGGAGGAGACACCATCATGCGCTTGAACGGCAAGACGGCCATCGTCACGGGCGGCGGCTCGGGCTTCGGCGAAGGCATCGCGAAGACGTACGCGCGCGAAGGCGCGCAGGTCGTCGTCAACGATCTGAACCGCGCCGCCGCGGAACGCGTCGCGAGCGAGATCGCGCTCGCGGGCGGCCGCGCGATCGCGGCGCCGGGCGACGTCGCGCGCGAGGACGACTGGCGCGCGCTGCTGGCCGCGGCGCTCGACGATTTCGGCCAGGTGCAGATCGTCGTCAACAACGCCGGCACCACGCATCGCAACAAGCCGGTGCTCGACGTGACCGAGGCCGAGTACGACCGCGTCTACGCGGTCAACATGAAGAGCCTGTTCTGGTGCGTGCGCACCCTCGTCCCCTACTTCCGCGGCCGGGGCGGCGGCGTGTTCGTCAACATCGCGTCGACCGCGGGCGTGCGGCCGCGCCCCGGCCTCGTCTGGTACAACAGCACCAAGGGCGCGCTGATCACCGCGAGCAAGACGCTCGCGGCCGAGCTGGGCCCGGACCGGATCCGCGTCAACTGCGTGAATCCGGTGCTCGGCGAAACCTCGCTGATGACCGAGTTCATGGGCGTCCCCGACACCCCCGACAACCGCGCGCGCTTCCTCGCGACGATTCCGCTCGGCCGCCTGTCGACGCCCCAGGACGTCGCGAACGCCGCGCTCTATCTCGCCTCCGACGAAGCCGAGTTCATCACCGGCGTGTGCCTCGAGGTCGACGGCGGACGCTGCGTGTAACCCGCGCGGCGGCCCGCCGCCGCGCGCCGATTCCCCACGACACTCGCAGGAGACATCATGGCCAGTTCCGCACCCGCGTCGTCCGCGTTCGAGGAAGCGATCTATCGCAAGGTCTCGTGGCGCCTCACGCCGCTTTTGCTGCTCTGCTACGTGGTCGCCTACCTCGACCGCGTCAACGTCGGCTTCGCGAAGCTGCAGATGGCGGCCGACCTGAACCTGTCGGACGCCGTCTACGGGCTCGGCGCCGGCATCTTCTTCTTCGGCTACTTTCTGTTCGAAGTGCCGAGCAACATCATCCTGCACCGGGTCGGCGCGCGCCTGTGGATCGCGCGCATCATGATCACCTGGGGCATCATCTCGGCGCTGATGATGTTCGTCACGACGCCCGTGATGTTCTACGTGATGCGCTTCCTGCTCGGCGTCGCCGAGGCGGGCTTCTTCCCGGGCGTGATCCTGTACCTCACCTACTGGTATCCGGCCCACCGGCGCGGCCGCATGACCACCTTCTTCATGACGGCGATCGCGCTGTCGGGCGTGATCGGCGGCCCGGTGTCGGGCTACATCCTGAAGGCGTTCGACGGCGCCAACGGCTGGCACGGCTGGCAGTGGCTGTTCCTGCTGGAAGGCATCCCCTCCGTGCTGGTCGGCCTGCTCGTGCTGCTCAAGCTCGACGACCGCATCGACGGCGCGCGCTGGCTCACCGACGAAGAGAAGGCGCTGCTCGCGCGCAACGTCCACGCCGAGGAGGCCGGCAAGCAGCACCCGTCGCTCGGCGCGGTGTTCGCGACCCCGCGCGTGTGGCTGATGGCCGCGATCTATTTCTCGTTCGTGATGGGGCTCTACGGCGTCGGCTTCTGGCTGCCGACCATCATCAAGTCGACGGGCGTCACCGATTCGCTGATGATCGGCCTGCTCTCGGCGATCCCCTACGCGGCCGCGGTGGTCGCGATGATCCTGATCGCGCGCAGCGCCGACCGGCGCGGCGAACGGCGCTGGCACGTCGCGCTGCCGGCCGCGCTCGGCGCGCTCGGGCTCGTGCTCTCGGTCGTGTGGGCGCATCAGACCGCGCTCGCGATGCTCGGCCTCACGCTCGCCACGATGGGCATCCTGACCACGCTGCCGCTGTTCTGGAGCCTGCCCACCGCGTTCCTCGGCGGCGCGGCCGCCGCCGCGGGCATCGCGCTCATCAACTCGGTCGGCAATCTCGCCGGCTTCCTGAGCCCCTATCTGATCGGCTGGCTCAAGCAGGTCACCGCGTCGACCGCGGCGGGGATGTACATGCTCGCCGGCTTCATGGTGCTGGGCGGGCTGCTGGCGCTGTCGGTGCCGAAGGCGCTCGTCAACCGCTGAGCGGCACGGCATGCGGTGCATGTCGACGGCTGCGCGTCGTCGTCGCACGTCGTCGTCGCACGTCGTCGTCGCACGTCGTCGTCGCACGTCGTCGTCGCACGTCGCCGTTGCACGTCGCCGTTGCACGTCGCCCCCAAAAACAAACCCCACGGGCCCTTCGGGCGCGTGGGGTTTCGTCAGGCAACGATGCCGCGACGCGTTCAGACCGTCGTCATCGCCAGCGCGCTTTCGCGGTAGTGCTTCGCCGCCTTGTCGGTCTCGCCGAGATGCTCGAACAGCCGCGCGAGCGCGCGGTGGGTGCGCACCTTGAGCGCCTCGCTGTCCGCGAGCTTGAGCGCCGCCTCGAGGAACGACTGGGCCTTGCCCCACAGCTGCTGCTGCTGACACAGCCGGCCGAGCGCGAACAGCAGGTCGGCGTCTTCCGGGCGGTCCTTCTTCCAGGTCTCGGCCTTCTGGATCAGCGGCAGCGCGTCGGCGCCCGCCGTATCCGGATAACGGCGCAACAGCCGCGCGTCCCAGTTGTGCGCGAGCGCATCCTCGACGATCCGGCGCGCTTCCGGGCGGCGCTCGAGCGCGACCATCAGTTCGGCCGCCAGATCGGCGAGGCGCGGCGACTGGCGCTCGGCGACCGACAGCGACTGCCAGACTTCGAGCAGCGCGTCCGGATCGTGCCGGCGGTCGCGCAGCAGATGTTCGGCCGCCTGCTGGCGCAGCCGCACGGCCGCGGCCGGATGCAGCGCCTCGCGCTTCTCGAGCAGCTTCGCGAGCTTCAGCACTTCCGCCCAGTTCTTCAACTGCTGCTGCGCGCGCAGCGCCACCTGCTGCGCATGGATCCGCTTGCCGCCCGACGCCTGCATCTCGGCCAGCGCGCCCAGCGCGCCCTCCGCGTCGCGGCCGTCGGCGCGCATGTCGGCCGTCGCGAGCAGGCGCGCGTCCTGCCATTCCGGCGCGTCGACCTTCGCGAGCCATTCGTCGCGCCGCGCGTACTCGTGCATGCGGTGCGCGGCCGTCGCGCCGACGAGCCCCGCCGCGCCCTGGTTCGCATCGATCACGAGCGAATCGCGCGCGGCCTTCTCGGCGCGCGTGAAGCGGCCCGCGTACAGGTTCGCGATCGCGTCGCGCAGCGCCACCTGCGCCTTCTCGTTGCGCGCGCGCGCCCGATACGCGGCGACCCGCTGCGGCATGCGCCAGATGTTGCGCACGATCCGCAGCAGCGCATACAGCGCGATGAACAGCACGATGATGCCGAGCACGAACAGGTTCAGCGACAGGTCGACCCGGTACGGCGGATAGACGAGCAGCACCTGGCCGGTGTCGAAACGCCCCACCGTCGCGAGCGCCGCGGCGATCGCGAACAGCACGGCGAGCCAAATGATTCCACGCACGCTCATGTCACCCCCGGCTCTTGAACTGTTGCACGGCGTTCAGGCTCGTGTTCAGGTTCGGCACCGCCACGGTCAGCGACGCCGCGTCGAGCTGCTTGAGCAGGTCCTGAACCACCCGGGTATCCCGCGCCGCGCCGTCGAAATAACGCGCGAGCGCCGCCTGCGCGGCGTGCAGGTCGGATTTCATCGCGGCATCGTTGCGCGCGAGCAGCGACAGGCGCGCGGCGAGCAGCCGCAGCTTCACGTTCTCGCGCACGTAGTAGCCCTGGTCGGGCGCCGCGAGCATCGCGTCCGCGTTGTCGATCCGGCGCACCTGCACGAGCCCCTTCAATTGCTGGCCGACGCCCGCCGAGAAGTCGCGCCACCAGCCCTTCCAGCGCGGCTCGCCGGGCGCGGCGTCCGCCTGCGCATGGACCGGCTGCGGGCCCGCGTGCGGCGTCAGCGCCTCGCCCGCGAGCGGCAGCGCGTCGATCCGGCCGATCGCGTCGTCGAGCTTGATCGCGAGCCCCGTCAGGTCGGCCGACGGCGCGGCCTTCAGCTTGTCGATGTCCTGCGCGAGCGCCTTGCGGACCGTCACGGCCTGCGCGCTCTGCGAGGTCGCGAGCCGCGCGTCGGCGTTCTGCAGCGCGATCAGCGCGAGCTGGGTGTTGCCGGTCAGCTGCAGCTGCTGGCTCGCGCTCGACAGCATCTGGTCGATCTCCTCAAGCATCCAGGCGTCGCGGTTGCGCGCGAGATCCTGGTACTGCTGCTGGAGCGCCTGCTGCGCGTTCTGCGCGTCGGACAGCTTGCCCTCGAACTGCGCGAGCTGCGCGTCGACCTGATGCACGTTCACGAGCGCCTGGTCGGTCTTCACGCGGGTTTCGGCCGTCTGCGCGTCGAGCGCCTTCTGGCGGTCGACCGTGTGCTGGTCGAGCCGGTCGATCTTGCGATTCAGCGCGTAGCCGCCGACGCCCGCGCCGGCGCCGATCGCGATGGCCACGAGCCACAGCGCCGCGAGCGCGCCGCCGCCGCGCCGCGCCTTGGCCTCGAACGGCGTGAACGGCGGATTGGGCGGAACAGCCTGCGCGGCGGGACGGGACGGATTGGAATGGGTATCGTTGGTATCTGTCATGCGTGGGGGCACCGGTGCGGCTGTCGCCGGTTGAGCGGCCGTTTCGGCCAACGAACGGAAGGCGCGGACGATACGTTCGTCGCCCGCGCCGGACAGCGTAATCCTATCAAAACCCAATGCGCGCGCGGTCTCCGCGATGCGCGGATGCGGCGCGACGAGCGGCGCGTGGCGCAGCGCCTCGATCTCCGCATCGTTCAGGTGTTCGTGCGCGAGCGCGTCGAGATTGCGCACGCCCTCGGAACTCGTGACGAGCCACGCGTGCGGCGCGCCCGACAGCAGCGCATGCACGCGCTCCCAGGCGCCGATCGACGGCTCCGGCACGATGCGCCGGTAGGCCGCCACCAGCTCGACCTCGACGCCCGCGTCGCGCAGGCGCTCGGCCAGCCACTCGCGCCCGCCGTCGCCGCGCACGATCAGCACCCGCTTGCCGGCCAGGCCCGCCGCGCCGCCGAAGGCCGCGTCGATCGCCACGAACAGGCTTTCCGAATCGTAATGCGGCTCGCCGCCGTCGGCCGGCGTGTGCGGCGCGATCACGCGATACGCGCCGCCCGCGATGCCGTGCCGCTCGAGCGCCGCGACGCTGCCCGGCCCGACCACGCCGATCGGCAGCGGATGCGGCCAGATCGCCGGATGGCGCGCGAACGCCTGGTCGATCGCATTCGGCGACACGAACACGACGAGCGCATACGCGTCGAGCCGCGCGAACGCGGCGGCGAGCGGCTCGGGATCGTCGAGCGGCGCGATGTCGATCAGCGGGAAGTCGAGCACCTCGAACGCCTCGGCCGCGAGACGCGCGGCGAGCGCCGTCGATTGCCCGTCGGGACGGGTGAGCAGCGCGGTGAAGCGGCGCCCGCCCGCCATCACGCGCCGCCCTTCTGCGCGCTCGCGGCGAGCAGCGCGTCGACGATCTCGCGCGCGCCCTGGCGTTCGAGGTCGTCGGCGACCGCGCGGCCGAGCGCGAGCGCATCGGCCACGCTGGCCGCGTTCGCCTCGGCGCGGGCGAGCAGCACCCGGCGGCCGTCGGTCGACGACACGCTGCCGGCCAGATGCAGCACGCCGCCGCGCCACACCGCATGCGCGGCGAGCGGCACCTCGCAGCTGCCGCCCAGGCGGCGCGACACCATCCGCTCGGCCTCGACCGCGAGCGCGGTCGCCGGGTCGTGCAGCGGCGCGAGCCAGGCGGCCACATCGGCGCGGCGCGCGGCGATCTCGATGCCGAGCGCGCCCTGGCCGGCGGCGGGCAGGCTCGCGTCGACCTCGAGCAGCGCGCGGATCCGCGCGCCGAGGCCGAGCCGCTTGAGGCCGGCGGCCGCGAGGATCACCGCCGCGTAGTCGCCCCGGTCCAGCTTGCCGAGCCGCGTGTCGAGATTGCCGCGCAGCGGCCGCACCTCGAGGTGCGGATGGCGCGCGCGCAGCATCGCCTCGCGGCGCAGGCTGGAGGTGCCGACCACGGCGCCCGCGGGCAGCTCGGCGAGGCTCGCGTAGTCGTTCGACACGAACGCGTCGCGCGGGTCCTCGCGGCTCATCACCGCCGCGAGCGCGAAGCCGTCGGGCAGCTCCATCGGCACGTCCTTGAGCGAATGCACCGCGAGATCGGCGCGGCCGTCCGCGAGCGCGGCCTCGAGTTCCTTCACGAACAGGCCCTTGCCGCCCACCTTCGACAGCGTGCGGTCGAGAATCTGGTCGCCGCGCGTGGTCATCCCGAGGATGTTCACGTCACAAGCTGGATATAATTTGCGCAGCGCATCACGCACATGTTCGGCCTGCCACAGGGCCAGGCGGCTTTCACGCGAGGCGATCGTCAGCGTCGTGGGGAGCTTGGCCGAAAGGGTCTCGGAATTCATTGCAGATACATTGCAGGACGGGATCTAGGAACGAACAATGGTAGCACGCACGCCTTGCCCGCCCTGCGGCGGGAAGGCGCGCCGGCCGGGCCCGCGCGGGCCGCGTGATGGGCCGCAGTGCCGCAATCCAGCCAGACCGCAGTTCCCTGTTCACTCGTGCTTTCCCAAGGAAACCCATCGTGAAGTCTTCCGGATCGGCGCGCGCCACGCGCCGCAATGCTGCCTCGTCCTCCGACACCCCCGTCAGCGCGCGCAAGCGCGCGAAGCCGGCCCCCGCCGCCCGCCGCGCCGCCAACGATCCGGCCGGCCCCGCGCCCCGCACGAACGGTCGTACGCGCGAGGACAAGGATCAGCCGCTGTTCGAGGACATCCGCTACCTGGGCCGGCTGCTCGGCGACGTGGTGCGCGAGCAGGAAGGCGATGCGGTGTTCGACGTGGTCGAGACGATCCGCCAGACCGCGGTCAAGTTCCGCCGCGAGGACGACAAGGAAGCCGCGCAGACGCTGGAGAAGAAGCTGCGCAAGCTGACGCCCGAGCAGACCGTGAGCGTGGTGCGCGCGTTCAGCTACTTCTCGCACCTCGCGAACATCGCGGAAGACCGCCACCACAACCGCCGCCGCCGCATCCACGCGCTCGCGGGCTCCTCGCCGCAGGCGGGCACCGTCGCCTATGCGCTCGCCCAGCTGGACGACGCGGGCGAGGGCTCCGCGGCGGCGATCGCGCGCTTCTTCGACAACGCGCTGATCGTGCCCGTGCTGACCGCGCATCCGACCGAGGTGCAGCGCAAGAGCATCCTCGACGCCCAGCACGACATCGCGCGCCTGCTCGCCGAGCGCGACCAGCCGCTGACCGCGCGCGAGCGCGCGACCAACGAGGCGCTGCTGCGCGCGCGCGTGACCTCGCTGTGGCAGACCCGGATGCTGCGCGACGCGCGCCTCACGGTCGCCGACGAGATCGAGAACGCGCTGTCCTACTACCGCGCCACCTTCCTGGAGGAGCTGCCCGCGCTGTACGGCGACATCGAGGCGGCGCTCGCCGAGCACGGCCTGCCCGCGCGCCTGCCGGCGTTCTTCCAGATGGGCAGCTGGATCGGCGGCGACCGCGACGGCAACCCGAACGTGACGGCCGCGACGCTCGACGAGGCGATCAACCGCCAGGCCGCGGTGATCCTCGAGCACTACCTGGAGCAGGTGCACAAGCTCGGCGCCGAGCTGTCGGTGTCGCACCTGCTGGTGGGCGCGAGCGACGAGCTGAAGGCGCTCGCCGCCGCCTCGCCCGACCAGTCGCCGCACCGCGTCGACGAGCCCTACCGGCGCGCGCTGATCGGCGTGTATACGCGGCTCGCCGCGAGCGCGCGGGTGCGGCTCGGCCAGGGCACGGTGCCGGTGCGCAGCGCCGGACGCGGCGCGGCGCCCGTGCGCGCCACGCCCTACGCGGACGCCGACGAATTCGCCGCCGACCTGCGCGTGCTGCTCGCGTCGCTCGCGCGCCATCACGGTGAATCGCTCGCGACGCCGCGCCTCAAGCCGCTGATCCGCGCGGCCGAGGTGTTCGGCTTCCACCTCGCGAGCATCGACCTGCGGCAAAGCTCCGACATCCACGAGGCCGTGGTCGCGGAGCTGTTCGCGCGCGCGGGCGTCGAGCCCGACTATGCGGCGCTGTCCGAGGCCGACAAGCTGCGCGTGCTGCTCGACGCGCTCGCCCAGCCGCGCCCGCTGCGCTCGCCGTTCCTCGACTACTCGGCGCTCGCGCAGAGCGAACTGGGCGTGCTGGAAAAGGCCCGCGAGGTCCGCGCGCAGTTCGGCGCGCGCGCGGTGCGCAACTACATCATTTCGCACACCGAGACCGTCAGCGACCTGGTCGAGGTCCTGCTGCTGCAGAAGGAGACCGGCCTGCTCGCCGGCGCGCTCGACGCCGGCGACGCGCGCAACGCGCTGATGGTGATCCCGCTGTTCGAGACCATCGCCGACCTGCGCAACGCGTCGCACATCATGGGCGAGTTCCTCGCCCTGCCGGGCGTCGCGGCGCTCGTCGCGCACCAGGGCGGCGAGCAGGAGGTGATGCTCGGCTATTCCGACAGCAACAAGGACGGCGGCTTCCTGACCTCGAACTGGGAGCTGTACCGCGCGGAGCTGGCGCTCGTCGAGCTGTTCCATGCGCACGGGATCACGCTGCGGCTGTTCCACGGGCGCGGTGGCACGGTCGGCCGCGGCGGCGGCCCGACCTATCAGGCGATCCTGTCGCAGCCGCCGGGCACGGTCGCCGGCCAGATCCGCCTCACCGAACAGGGCGAGGTGATCGCGAGCAAGTTCGGCAACCCCGAGATCGGCCGGCGCAACCTCGAAACGGTGGTGGCCGCGACGCTCGAGGCGTCGCTGCTGCCGCGCAACAACGCGCCCGCGCAGCTGGCCGCGTTCGAGGCCGTGATGCAGACGCTGTCCGACGAGGCGATGGCCGCCTACCGCGCGCTCGTCTACGAGACGCCCGGTTTCACCGAGTATTTCTTCTCGTCGACCCCGATCAACGAGATCGCCGAACTCAACATCGGCAGCCGGCCGGCCTCGCGCAAGCTCCAGGATCCGAAGCAGCGCAAGATCGAGGACCTGCGCGCGATCCCGTGGGGCTTCTCGTGGGGCCAGTGCCGCCTGCTGCTGACCGGCTGGTACGGCTTCGGCGGCGCGGTGGCCGCCTATCTCGACACCGCGCCGGACGCCGCCGCGCGCGCCAAGCGGGTCGCGCTGCTGCGCCGCATGAACAAGACCTGGCCGTTCTTCGCGCACCTGCTGTCGAACATGGACATGGTGCTCGCGAAGACCGACCTCGCGGTCGCCTCGCGCTATGCGCAGCTGGTCGCGGACAAGAAGCTGCGCCAGCACGTGTTCGCGCGCATCGTCGCCGAATGGGAGCGCACCTCGGCGGCCCTGGCCGAGATCACCGGGCATGAAGGCCGGCTCGCCGGCAACCCGCTGCTCGCGCGCTCGATCAAGAACCGCTTCCCGTACCTCGATCCGCTCAACCACCTGCAGGTCGAGCTGATCAAGCGGCACCGCGCGGGCGACAGCAACGCGCGGCTGCGGCGCGGGATCCACCTGACCATCAACGGCATCGCGGCCGGCCTGCGCAACACCGGCTGACCCGCGCGCCGGCGCGGCCCCTGCGCGGCGGCTCGCCCGCCCGCAGGCGGGCCGCCGCCGTCAGCGCGCGTCGATCATCAGCGCGTCGAGCTCGAACGAGCCGTCGGGCTGCACCGCGTAATGGGCGCGCACCTCGTCGGGCGCGCCGCGCCACATCGAGCGGATCGCCTCGACTCGCTCCGGCGGCGTCCGCATCCGCGCCACCCACGACGCAAACTCGATCGACAAGCGCCAGCGCGTGCGCACCTGCGCGCTGAAGCCCGCCCGCGCGAACAGCGCGAGCCATTCGTCCGCGCGGTAGTCGCGAATATGCGACGCATCGCGCAACAGCTCGATCGCCTGGATGTGGGTATCGAGCAGCGGGTGGTCGCCGCCCGCGATATCGATGAACAGCACGCGGCCGCCCGGTTTCAGGACGCGGCGCACCTCGGCGAGCGCGCGCGGCACGTCGTGCCAGTGGTGCGCGCTCATCCGGCTCACGACCCAGTCGAACGCCTGGTCCGCGAACGGCAGCGACTCGGCCGGCCCCTGCTGCACGCGAATGTTGCCGAGGCCGCGTTCGCGCGCGGCCGCCGTCACCGTCGCGAGCATCGGCGCCGCGATGTCGTAGGCAACCACCTCGGCCGCGCCGGCGCCCGCCGCCGCGAAGCTCGCATGGCCCGCGCCGCAGCCCAGGTCGAGCACGAGCGCGTCCGGCGTCGCGGCGATCTCCGCGGCCAGCGCGGCGAGATCCGCGCCGGTCGCGTGCACCGTGCTCGTCAAATAGGCGGCCGCCGTCGAACCGAACGCATCCGCCACCTGATCGTGATGTTTCATCGCATGCACCTCTCTATGCTGGTATTGAAGGGAAGGCCGGCTCGACGCACCACGAGCCGGCGAGCCGCTACAATAGAACCCGATCAGTACCGGTACAAGTCAAGCAGTTATTCCGGTATCCGTGCCACCCGTCTGTTATCCGCCCCTGTTTTTCGCATGCGCACCACCTCATCCGCCCCGCCCCCCCTCGACGCCACGCCGGCCCGCGCGCTCGGCGAGTTCATCCGCGCCCACCGCGAGCGCCTGACGCCCGCGGCGGTCGGGCTCGCGCCGGGGCCGCGCCGGCGCACGCCGGGGCTGCGGCGCGAGGAAGTCGCGCAGCTGTGCGGCGTGAGTCCGACCTGGTACACCTGGATCGAGCAGGGCCGGCAGGTGTCGGCCTCCGCCGATGCGCTCGCGCGGATCGCCGTCGCGCTGCAGCTGTCGCGCGCCGAGCGCGCCTACCTGTTCGAGCTGGCCGCGCAGCGCGACCCGGCCGAACCGGCGCTCGCGGCCACCGACGTGCCCGCCACCCTGGTCGCGACAGTCGCGCTGATCACGACGCCCGCCTACCTGCTCGATCGCCAATGGAACGCCCTCGCGTGGAACGCACCGGCCGCCGCGCTGTTCACCGGCTGGCTCGACGGCGAGCACGACCGCAACCTGCTGCGCTTCACCTTCATCGATCCGGCCGCGCGCACGCTAATCGTCGACTGGGAAACCCGGGCGCGCCGGCTGGCCGCCGAATTCCGCGCCGACTCGATCCGCCACCAGAACGACGCGCCGACCCGCGCGCTGATCGACGCCCTGCTCGCCGACAGCGACGCGTTCGCGCATTACTGGGCGTCGCAGGATGTCGGCGAGCGCGAGGGCGGCGTGCGCGAGTTCGACCATCCGCGCGACGGGCGGCTCGTCTACCAGCAGCTGACGCTCAAGCCCGCGCATCGCGAGGATCTCAAGCTCGTCGTGCTGGTGCGCGAGGGCGACGCGCCGCCCCTCAGAAGCTGATGGTCGCGGTGATCGTGTCGCTGTAGCTGCCCGGCGCGGGCGTGGCCTGCGTCGGCACCCGGCCGTACACGGTGAGCGCCTGCGCGACGCCGCTGCCCGTGCCGGTCGCCATCGAGGTGCCGCTCGTGCCGTCGCCCCACGGGTTCGCGTGCGCGGCATCGAGATACAGCTGATAGCCGACCGAACCGCCGCCGCCCGAGCGCAGCATGGTGCGCGCGGAGACGCTGCCGCTCGTGCCGCCGTTCAGCGCGATCTCGAACGCGTCGCCGTTGGTGCACTGCGCGCTGATCGAGCCGGTCGCGGTCAGCGCGCTCGTCAAGAGGCCGGCCGCCGCGAACGCGACGTTGGTCGCCGTGATGTTGCAGTTGTTGATCACCGTCGCGGTGGCCGTGAACGCGAACGTGCCGTACGCGGTCTGCCCCGTGCAGCTCGGCGGCCCCAACAGGTAGAACAGGTAGTTGAGCGAGGTCTGGCTGCCGCCGAAGTTTTGCGAGTAGACCGTGTTCGCGTTGCCGACCGACGGCACCGTCGGCTGGTTCGCGGCGATCTTTCCGTAGATCGTCACGTTCGCGCTCGTGGTGGTCGACAGCGCCGGCTTCGTCAGGATCAGCGAAATCGGCGTCGTGCCCGAGTAGGTCGAGCCCCAGCTCGTCGTATAGCCGGCGTCCTGATACAGGTCGTACTGCATCTGGTTCGCGCCGCTGGTCAGGTAGCGCGGGCTCGTGCCGCCCAGGTTCAGGCACACGAGCACGTTCGGCACGAGCGTGATCGCGGACCAGGTGCAGGTGACGGTCATGGTCGACGTGGTCGTGACCGCGGTGAGCGCGATCGGGCTCACCGAACCGAAGCTCGGCGCGGGCGCGGTCACCGTGCAGGTCTCGGCGCGCGCGGCCGCCCAGGGCGCCGCCAACGCGATCAGCATGCCGAGCGCGAACAGGCCCCGTTTCAGAAACCGCATCCATCCGCGCCGTTGTTTTTCAATGCGCAGCACTGCCGACTCCGTCATTCCAACTCCACGAAATAGTCGCCCACAATTCAATTTCAAAAATCATGAACAATCTTATTCAGACACAAACAATTCGATTCCATAAAAGAATTTCTTGCGCCTCGATCGGTATTCCACGAATGCACCGATCCACGGGATCATTAACCAGCATAGGCTTGAAATGACATGCATCCAGAGTACTTTAATTCTCCTTTTCCAATACTTATTAATTGATTTTTCACTTTCACCGTTGCAGCCCAATAATCCGTGCGCTAATCTTACCTAAAACATCAGGAATATCCTGAATAAAAATCCGTCCGATTCGCCGATCCTCGAGGTGTTGTTTCACCCCCGGGAGCAGTCCCGGCGGTTCACAACCAGAACAGCAGGAGCGCTACGCGATGAACCACTCTTTCCGTCCGTTTCTGTCGGCCGCGGCGGCCGCGCTGCTCGCCGCGACACCGGCCTTCCAGCCCGCCGAGGCCGCGGTTTACTCGAACGGCACGGCGACGGCCACCTTCAACGTCACGCTGACGATCCAGGCCAACTGCACGATCGCCGCGACGCCGCTCGCGTTCGGCACGACCGGCGTGCTCGCGGCCGCCCTCAACCAGCAGACCACGCTGTCGGTCACCTGCTCCAACCTGACGCCCTACAACGTCGGGCTCGACGCCGGCAACGTCACCGGCTCGACCGTCACCGCCCGGCTGCTGGCCGGCACCGCGACCGGCAACACCGGCACGACCGTCGGCTTCCAGCTCTACCAGGACTCGGGCCACACGACCGTGTGGGGCAACACGCAGGGCACCAACACCGTCGGCGGCACCGGTTCCGGCTCCGCGCAGACGATCAACGTGTACGGCCAGGTGGCCGCCCAGTCGACGCCGAAGCCCGACACGTACCAGACCACCGTCACCGCAACCGTCTACTTCTGACCGACGCGCGCGGCGAGCGCCGCGCGACCTCACCGGAGCCGCCCATGAATGCGACCGCACGCGTCTTCACCAGGCTCGCGCTCGCCGCGAGCCTGGCCGCCATGCCGCCGATGCAGGCGGTCCGCGCCGCCGTGTATTCGAACGGCACCGCGACGGGCACCTTCGGCGTCACGCTGACGATCCAGGCCAACTGCACGATCGCGGCGAATCCGCTCGCGTTCGGCACGACCGGCGTGCTGACCACGGCGATCAACCAGACCACGACCCTCTCGGTCACCTGCTCGAACGCGACGCCGTACAACGTCGGGCTCGACGGCGGCTCGGTGCTCGGCTCGACCGTGACGAACCGGGTGCTGGCGGGCAGCCTGCTGCTCAACCTCGCCGTCGTCAACTACCAGCTCTACCAGGACGCCGGCCACACGACCATCTGGGGCAACACACAGGGCACCAATACGCTCGGCGGCACCGGCTCCGGCTCGACGCAGACCCTGACCGTCTACGGCCAGGTGCCCGCGCAGACCACCCCGCAAAACGACACCTACCAGTCCACCATTACCGCGAGTGTCTTCTTCTGACCTTTTCCCGATCCGCGCGCGCCTGCTCTGCGCGCTGGCCTGCGGCCTCGCGGCGGCCGCGGCGCACGGCGCGACCCTGCAGATCTCGCCCGTCACGCTCGACCTCGCCGCCGACAGTCCCGCGGCGGCCCTCACGCTGCGCAACCCGGGCGACCGGCCGATCTACGGCCAGGTGCGCACCTATCGCTGGACCCAGGAACACGGCGACGACGTGCTCACGCCCGCCCCGGAGCTGGTCGCGAGCCCGCCGCTGCTGCAGATCGGCGCGCAGTCGGACCAGTTGGTGCGGCTCGTGCGCACCGCGCGCGACAAGCCGCCGCGCGAGCAGAGCTACCGCGTGCTGATCGACGAGCTGCCGACGCCCGACGCGCCGGTGACGAGCGGCATCACGATCCGCCTGCGCTACTCGATCCCGGTGTTCGTCGCGCCCGCCACGGCCGGCGCGCCCGCCCAGCTCGACTGGAGCCTCGCGCGCGGCGAGCAGGCCTGGCAGTTGCGCGTCGCGAACCGCGGCGAGCATCACGCGCAAATCTCGGCCGTGCGCCTCGTCGACGCGGCCGGCAAGCGCTACGAGATCACCGAGGGCCTGCTCGGCTATGCGCTCGCGGGCAGCGCGCGGCAGTGGCCGCTGCGGCTCGATCCGGCGATCGGGCCGCAGATCCGCCGCGTGGAGGCCATCGTCAACCTGCAGAAGGTCGAGGCCGCCGTGGCCTCGCCCTGAACCCGACGCCCCCCCGCTCCCGCTCGTCCGACCGTGCCGCTCGCTCGCCCCGCGCCCCGCCCGACGATGTCCGGGCGCCCCGGGCGCCTGGCCGCCCCTGCCGCCGCCGCCGCGCTCGCGCTCGCGCTCGCCGCGTTCGAACCGGCCGCGCGTGCGCAGGACCTGCCGCGCGTGATTCCGTCCGACGCGCGCGCGGCCCTGCCCGGCTCCGCCGCGGGCGCGCCGGACGACCTGTATCTCGACGTCACGCTCAACGGCGAACCGACCCACCTGATCGTGCATTTCAGCGTGCACGACGAGCGGCTGTCGGCCAGCCAGGACGATCTCAACGACCTCGGCATCACGACCGCGAGCCTGAAGCTGCCCGCCAACGCGCTGGTCGCGCTCGACGCGCTGCCGGGCCTGCGCTATCGCTACGACGTCACGAGCCAGACCATCGCGCTCGAGGTGCCCAACGCGCTGCGCATCCCGCACACCTACGACACGCGCGCAATCCAGGCCACCCCGAACGCCACCGCCGGGCGCGGCGTGCTGCTCAACTACGACCTCTACGCGCAAAGCGGCGAGCACGCGCCGGTGTCGCTGTGGAGCGAACTGCGCTATTTCGATCCGGCCGGCGTGTTCAGCACGACGGGCATCGCGTCGTTCTATCGCGGCGACCAGCGCTATACGCGCTACGACACCTCGTGGAGCCGCTCCGATCCGAAGACGCTGAGCACCCTGCAGCTCGGCGACACCATCTCGTCGTCGCTCGCCTGGAGCCGTTCGCTGCGCCTCGGCGGCGTGCAGTGGCGCAGCAATTTCGCGCTGCGCCCCGACCTCGTGACCTTCCCGGTGCCCGCGCTGCCGGGCTCGGCCGTCGTGCCGACCTCGGTCGACCTGTACGTGAACAACGTGCGCCAATTCAGCAGCAACGTGCCGAGCGGGCCGTTCGTGATCAACAACGTGCCGGGCATCATCGGCGGCGGCAACGCGACCGTGATCACGCGCGACGCGCTCGGACGCTCGATCGCGACCTCGCTGCCGCTCTACATCGACACCCGGATGCTCGCGCCCGGACTCGCGAGCTACGGCGTCGAGGCGGGTTTCCTGCGGCGCGCCTACGGACTCGATTCGTTCGACTACGACCCGCATCCGGCCGCGAGCGCGACCGCGCGCTACGGGCTCACCGACACGTTCACCGCCGAGACCCACGCCGAGGTCACGAGCGGGCTCTACAACGCGGGCGCGGGCGCGCTGCTGCGGCTCGGCATGGCGGGCGTCGTCAGCGCCTCGGCCGCCGCGAGCGCGGGCCGGCTCGCGGGCGCGCAGTTCGGGCTCGGCTACCAGTTGATCGAGCCGCGCTTCTCGATCGACGCGCAGACCCTGCGCACGGTGGCGAACTACGGCGACCTCGCCGCGCGCGACGGCACGCCGGTGCCCACCGTCACCGACCGCGTCACGCTGTCGCTGCCGTTCATCCGCGCGCAGACGCTGTCGCTCAGCTACATCGGCCTCAAGTATCCGGGCGCGCCGACCTCGCAGATCGGCTCGGTGGCCTACTCGATCAGCCTCGGCGGCCTGCTGTCGCTGACCGTGAGCGCATTCCAGGACTTCCGCCAGCGCGATTCGCGCGGCGCGTTCCTCAGCATGAACCTCGGCCTCGGCAACAACACCTCGATCAACGCCAACGTCGGCCGCCAGAACGGCGAATCGATCTACAGCGTCAACGCGACCCGGCCGCCCGACTACGACGGCGGCCCCGGCTGGGCGGTGCAGGCGGGCAACGCGGGCGACGTGCGCTACGGCCAGGCGCAGGCCCAGTACCTCGGCCGCGCCGGCCAGGTGACGGCGCTCGCGCAAACCATCGCGGGCCGCCGCAACGTCTCGCTCGACGTGAGCGGCGCGCTCGTGCTGATGGACGGCAGCGCGCTGCCGTCGCGGCGCATCGACGACGCGTTCGCGCTGGTGTCGACCGACGCCGCGCCCGGCGTGCCGGTGCTGCACGAGAACCGCGCGATCGGCACGACCGACGGGCGCGGCCACTTCCTGATTCCGGACCTGAATTCGTACCAGAACAACCGGATCGCGATCGACAGCCTGCGCCTGCCGATCGACGTGCGGCTCTCGGACACGATGCGGAACGTGGTGCCGCAGGCCGGCTCCGGGGTGCTCGCGCGCTTCGCGATCACGCGCGAGCAGGCCGCGTCGGTGCTGCTGCGCGACGCGCAGGGCGCGCCGCTGCCGCCCGGCCTCGCGGTGCGCCAGGTCGAGAACGGCGCGCGCACGATCGTCGGCTACGACGGCATGACCTTCGTGAGCGGCCTCGGCGCGCTCAATCACCTCGAGATCAGCGGCAACGGCCGCCGCTGCGACGTGTCGTTCCCCTACACGCGCCCGGCCGACGGCACGCCGCCCACCCTCGGCCCGCTCGTGTGCGACCTCAAGTAGGCGCGGCGCCCGCCGGCCCGGGCGCGCCGCGATGCTAGAATGATCCGCTATCCCTGCGCGGCGCGAGCCGCCTTCACTCCCCCTCAAAGAATCGCCATGACGTCCCAACTGCACAAAAAGGGCGAGGCCTGGTCGGCCCGCTTCTCGGAACCGATGTCGGAACTGGTCAAGCGCTACACGTCGTCGGTCTTTTTCGACAAGCGCCTCGCGCTCGTCGACATCGCCGGCTCGCTCGCGCACGCGAACATGCTTGCCGCGCAGCGCATCATCGGCGCCGACGACCTGGCCGCGATCGAACGCGGCATGGCGCAGATCAAGGGCGAGATCGAACGCGGCGAATTCGAGTGGCAGCTCGATCTCGAGGACGTGCACCTGAATATCGAGGCGCGCCTGACCGCGCTGATCGGCGACGCGGGCAAGCGCCTGCATACGGGCCGCTCGCGCAACGACCAGGTCGCGACCGACATCCGCCTGTGGCTGCGCGGCGAGATCGACCGCATCGGCGACCTGCTCGGCGACCTGCGCGGCGCGCTGCTCGACCTCGCCGAGCAGCACGCCGACACCATCCTGCCGGGCTTCACGCACCTGCAGGTCGCGCAGCCCGTGACCTTCGGCCACCATCTGCTCGCCTATGTGGAAATGTTCACGCGCGACGCGGAACGGATGCGCGACTGCCGCACCCGGGTGAACCGCCTGCCGCTCGGCGCGGCCGCGCTCGCCGGCACCAGCTACCCGATCGACCGCCACGCGGTCGCCAAGACGCTCGGCTTCGACGGCATCTGCGCGAACTCGCTCGACGCGGTGTCGGATCGCGACTTCGCGATCGAGTTCACCGCCGCGTCGGCGCTCGTGATGACGCACGTGTCGCGCCTGTCCGAGGAACTGGTGCTGTGGATGAGCCCGCGCGTCGGCTTCATCGATCTCGCGGACCGCTTCTGCACCGGCAGCTCGATCATGCCGCAGAAGAAGAACCCGGACGTGCCCGAGCTCGCGCGCGGCAAGACCGGCCGCGTGAACGGCCACCTGATCGCGCTGCTCACGCTGATGAAGGGCCAGCCGCTCGCCTACAACAAGGACAACCAGGAAGACAAGGAGCCGCTGTTCGACACGGTCGACACGGTCGCCGACACGCTGCGCATCTTCGCCGAGATGGTCGCGGGCATCACCGTGAAGCCGGACGCGATGCGCGCCGCCGCGCTGCAGGGCTTCTCGACCGCGACCGACCTCGCCGACTACCTCGTCAAGCGCGGCCTGCCGTTCCGCGACGCGCACGAAGCGGTCGCGCACGCGGTGCGGATCTGCGAAGTGCGCGGCTGCGACCTCGCCGACCTGACGCTCGACGAAATGAAGCAGGAGTTGCCGAACGTCGCGCACCTGATCGGCGACGACGTGTTCGGCTATCTGACGCTCGAAGGGTCGGTCGCGAGCCGCAACCACCCGGGCGGCACCGCGCCCGACCAGGTGCGCGCGGCCGTGCGGGCGGCGCGCGCGACGCTCGGCCGCTGAGCGGCTGCGGCGCCACGGCGGACACCGGCGGTGTCCGCTTTTTTTTCGCCGCGCGACGCGCGGCCGCATCACACCTCACGAGGGAAGCGGATGTTCTCAGCGGCGATCTTCGACATGGACGGTCTGCTCATCGATTCCGAGCGCACCATCATGAACACCTGGCTCGCGGTCGCCCGCGAACACGGCGTGACGCTCGCGCCCGCCGACTACCTGCAGATCGTCGGCCGCTCGTTCGCGGAAGGGCAGCGGATCCTCGCCCGCCTGCTCGGCAGCGAAGCGGCGTTCAGCGTGGTGGCGGGACGCGTGCGCGCGCAGCTCGCCACGCCGACGTCGACCCCGAAGTATCCGCTCAAGCCCGGCGCGCTCGCCCTGCTCGACGCGCTCGCGCGCGCCGGCATTCCGTGCGCGGTCGCCTCGTCGTCGGGCCGCGACGTGATCCGCGCGAGGCTCGACGAAGTCGGCGTGCTGCAGCGCTTCGCCGCGCTCGCGGGCGGCGACGAGGTCGCGCGCGGCAAGCCCGATCCCGCCGTCTACCGGCTCGCGGCCGAGCGCCTCGCGGTGCCCGCGCAGGCCTGCCTCGCGTTCGAGGACAGTGATTTCGGCGCGCATGCGGCCGCCCGCTCGGGCGCATCGGTCATCACCGTGCCCGACCTCAAGACGCCCACGCCGGAAGTCATCGCATTGAGTTTCAGGATCCTCACCTCGCTCGACGAGGCGGTCGCGCACGTGCCCACGTGGTTCGCCGCCGCGCCGCGCGCCGGCGCCGCCTGAGCGGCGGGGGCCCGCCGCTCAGCGGTTGCCGACCGTCTCGGAGAAACGCTTGAGCGTCGCGACCCGCGCGCCGATCAGGTCGACGCGCTCGTCCTCGCTGATGAGCGGCGTGGTGCCGTCGCGGAACGACGCCCAGGCGCGCTGCGCGCGCATCAGCGTCGCGCGCGAGCGGGCCGGCATGCGTTTCTGCAGCTTCGCGGCGTAGCGATTCAGATCGAACTGCGCGTGCTCGCACGCGGCGTCCTGCGCGCACGGCCGCACCCGGTGCACCGCGCCTTTCGCGCCGCCGGGCTGCGCATAGCGGTCGGCCGCCTCGCGCAGCGCGAGCGCGCGGTCGCGCACCGGCTGCAACTGCATGTCGGCGCTCGCCATCGCATACATCGTGCCCTGCGTGGTCTCGTACACCGCGCGCGCGAGCGGCAGCTCGTCGCCGCGCCACGCGAGCCAGCGGCGCTGGCTCTCCTGCCAGCCGCGCTTCGCATCGGCGGGCGCCACCCGCACGAGCCGCGCGTACGTCTCGCCCATCGCGGCCTGCCATTTCTGCCGCGCCTCGTCCATGCACTGGATCTGGCCGACGGTCGACGAGCGGTCGCGCTGCGCGAGACACTGCCGCATCGCGACGTCGATCGGATCGGCCGCCGCGACTTCCGCGCGCGCGACGCCCGCGGCGGCGGCCCAGGCAAGCGCCGCGACCAGCGCCGCACGCGCGAGCGGCCTACGCATGCGCGTCACGCCCATCGTCGGCATCGTCAGTCGCGCACGCAATCGACGTAGTACTCGACGCGCCCGTTCATCTCTTCCGCGACGAGGCCGTGGATGTCGGTGTGGAAGCCCGGGAAGCGCGCGTTGAAATCGCGCGCGAACCGCAGGTAGTTGACGATGGTCTTGTTGAAGCGCTCGCCCGGGATCAACAGCGGAATGCCCGGCGGGTAAGGCGTCAGCAGGATGCTCGTCACGCGGCCTTCCAGCTCGTCGAGCGGCACGCGATCGATCTCGCGGTGCGCGAGCTTCGCGAACGCATCCGACGGCTTCATCGCGGGCTCCATGTTCGACAGGTACATCTCGGTCGTCAGGCGAGCGATGTCGTTCGCGCGGTAGACGTCGTGGATCTGCGCGCACAGGTCGCGCAGGCCGACGCGCTCGTAGATCGGGAACTGCGCGACGAATTCCGGCAGCACGCGCCACAGCGGCTGGTTGTTGTCGTAGTCGTCCTTGAACTGCTGCAGCTCGGTCACCATCGAGTTCCAGCGGCCCTTCGTGATGCCGATCGTGAACATGATGAAGAACGAGTACAGGCCGGTCTTCTCGACGATGATGCCGTGCTCCGCCAGGTACTTCGTGACGATCGCCGCCGGAATCCCGGTCTCGCCGAACTCGCCGTCCACGTCGAGCCCCGGCGTGATGATCGTCGCCTTGATCGGATCGAGCATGTTGAAGCCTTCGGCGAGCGGGCCGAAGCCGTGCCAATGGTCGTTCGGCTGCAGGATCCAGTCCTCGCGCGAGCCGATGCCCTCTTCCGCGAGATCGTCCGGCCCCCACACCGAGAAGAACCAGTCGTCGCCGTATTCGGCGTCGACCTTGCGCATCGCGCGGCGGAAGTCGATCGCCTCGGCGATCGATTCCTCGACGAGCGCCGTGCCGCCCGGCGGCTCCATCATCGCGGCCGCGACGTCGCACGACGCGATGATCGCGTACTGCGGGCTCGTCGAGGTGTGCATCAGGTACGCTTCGTTGAAGCGGTGCTTGTCGAAGGTGCGGTGTTCGGAATCCTGCACGACGATCTGCGAGGCCTGCGAGATGCCGGCCAGCAGCTTGTGGGTCGAGTGGGTCGCGAACACCAGCGCGCCGGTGCGCGGCCGGCCCGCGCCGATCGCGTGCATGTCCTGGTAGAACGGGTGGAACTCGGCGTGCGGCAGCCACGCTTCGTCGAAGTGCAGCGTGTCGAGCAGATCGCCCAGCAGATCCTTGATCTGCTCGACGTTGTAGACCACGCCGTCGTAGGTGCTCTGCGTGATCGTGAGAATCCGCGGCTTGAGGTTCGGGTTCTTCTTGAGCGCCTCGCGCGCGAACGGGTTCGCCTCGATCTTCTTGCGGATGTTCTCCGGCTTGAACTCGTCGCGCGGGATCGGGCCGATGATGCCGAAGTGGTTGCGGGTCGGCGTCAGGAACACCGGGATCGCATGCGTCATCGTGATCGCGTGCAGGATCGACTTGTGGCAGTTGCGATCGACCAGCACGATGTCGCCCGGCGCGACCGTCGCGTGCCAGACGATCTTGTTCGAGGTCGAGGTGCCGTTGGTGACGAAGAACAGGTGGTCCGCGCTGAAGATGCGCGCCGCGTTGCGCTCCGAGGCCGCGACGGGGCCGGTGTGGTCGAGCAGCTGGCCGAGCTCGTCGACCGCGTTGCAGACGTCCGCGCGCAGCATGTTCTCGCCGAAGAACTGATGGAACATCTGGCCGAGCGGGTTCTTCAGGAACGCGACGCCGCCCGAGTGGCCCGGGCAGTGCCACGAGTACGAGCCCTCGTCCGCGTACTTGACGAGCTCCTTGAAGAACGGCGGCGCGAGCGAATCGAGATAGACCTTCGCCTCGCGGATGATGTGGCGCGCGACGAACTCCGGCGTGTCCTCGAACATGTGGATGAAGCCGTGCAGCTCGCGCAGGATGTCGTTCGGCAGATGCCGCGAGGTGCGCGTCTCGCCGTACAGGAAGATCGGGATGTCGCCGTTGCGGCGGCGCACTTCGGTCACGAACGCGCGCAGCTCGATGATCGCGGTCGCCAGCTCGGGCAGCTCGCCGTCCGCGCCGGTCTCGCCGAGCATCAGTTCGTCGTCGTCGAGCGACAGGATGAAGCACGACGCGCGGCTCGACTGCTGCGCGAACGAGGTCAGGTCGCCGTAGCTCGTGAGGCCGAGGACTTCCACCCCTTCCTTCTCGATCGCTTCCGCCAGCGCCCGGATGCCGGACCCGGAAATATTTTCGGAGCGGAAATCTTCGTCGATGATGACGACGGGAAAACGAAACTTCATGGGCGATTCTCCAAAAAGAAACGACCGCGGCGCATCACGCGCAGCGGTCACCCGGTAACTGGCGGTGTTCGATATACAAGCAGATCAGGTTTTCGGGAGCGTGACACCCCGTTGCCCCTGATACTTGCCGCCGCGATCGGCGTACGACACCTCGCACACCTCGTCGCTCTCGAAGAAGAGGACCTGTGCGACGCCTTCGTTCGCGTAGATCTTCGCGGGCAGCGGCGTGGTGTTCGAGAACTCGAGCGTCACGTAGCCTTCCCACTCGGGCTCGAACGGCGTGACGTTGACGATGATCCCGCAGCGCGCGTAGGTCGACTTGCCGAGGCACACGGTCAGCACCGTGCGCGGGATCCGGAAGTACTCGACCGTGCGCGCGAGCGCGAACGAATTCGGCGGGATGATGCAGACGTCGCCCTTGAAGTCGACGAACGAACCTTCGTCGAAGTTCTTCGGGTCGACGATCGTCGAATTGATGTTGGTGAAGATCTTGAATTCGTCGGCGCAGCGGATGTCGTAGCCGTAGCTCGACGTGCCGTAGCTGACGATCCTGCGCCCGTCCTCGGACGCGCGGACCTGACCGGGCACGAACGGCTCGATCATCTTGTGCTCTTCGGCCATGCGCCGAATCCACTTGTCGGACTTGATGCTCATAAAAAAGCGCCAGAAAACGAGGAAGGAGGCCGGCCGACGGACGGCGGCCGCGAAAGGCGCACATTTTACGCGATCGGCGCCGCGTCGACGCGGCGCTTTACGGACGAATCACGCCGCACGCGAGACCGGGGCCCGCGCCGTGCTGCGGAAACAGCGGATCGCTCGCGTCGCGATGCACGAGCACCGACCGCGCGAGCACCGAGCGCACCCCGTCGAGCGCGACGTCCGGCGCGACGATGAAGCCCGCCGCGACGCCGTTCGCATCCGCGTGGATGTTGCCGAGATCGCCGCCGACGCGCGCGCCCGCGCGCAGCCGGTCGGCCGCGGGCGAGAACACGGGGCCCGCGCTCGAGCCGTCGCCCGCGTTGCAGTCGCCGCGCTCGTGAACCTGCAGCGCGTGGTCGCTGTTCGGCGGCAGCCCGGAGAAGTTGTAGGTGACCTGCACGCCATCCGGCCGCTCGACGAAGGTCACGGTGCCGCGCGCCTGGCTGCCGACCGTCGGCTGCAGCATCGCGTCGGCCCGCTTCTCGTGCTGCGACGCGAACGACGTGCAGCCGGCCAGCATGCCGCCGGCGGCCAGGAGGGCGAGCACGCCGCGCGCGAGGCGGCCAAATGCGCCGTCGAGTCGTGGTTTCATGCGTTCCTCATGCCGGCTGATGCGCGCGGGGTGGCGCGCCGCGCCCGCCGGACGGGTAAGTGGACCTGGAAAAGTCGACATCATACCGCGCCTCGTCGCGCTTAAAACAGCGGCACCCCCCGTCCGGCAAGGCATTTTACGTATTTTGAACAACGATGCTCGGGAACTTCGAGGTCATGTCCTTCGCGCGCTCGGCAATCGCGATCGCCACGCTGCGCGCGATCGCGCGATAGCGTTCGGCGAGCGCGCCGCCCGGATCCGCGACCACGGTGGGCGTGCCGCTGTCCGCCTGCTCGCGGATCGCGATGTCGAGCGGCAGGCTGCCGAGCACCTTCACCCCGTAATCCTGCGCCATGCGCGCGCCGCCGCCCGCGCCGAAGATCGGCTCTTCGTGGCCGCAGTTCGAACACACGTGGATGCTCATGTTCTCGACGATGCCGAGGATCGGGATGCCGACCTTCTCGAACATCTTGAGCCCCTTTTTCGCGTCGAGCAGCGCGATGTCCTGCGGCGTCGTCACGATCACCGCGCCCGTCACCGGCACGCGCTGCGCGAGCGTGAGCTGGATGTCGCCCGTGCCCGGCGGCATGTCGACGATCAGGTAGTCGAGCGCCTGCCAGTTGGTCTGGCGCAGCAGCTGTTCGAGCGCCGAGGTCGCCATCGGGCCGCGCCACACCATCGGGTTGTCTTCCTCGATCAGGAAGCCGATCGAGTTCGCCTGCAGCCCATGCCCCACCATCGGGTTCATCGACTGGTTGTCGGGCGATTCCGGCCGCCCGTGGATGCCGAGCATGGTCGGCAGCGAGGGCCCATAGATGTCGGCGTCGAGCACGCCGACCGACGCGCCCTCGGCCGCGAGCGCGAGCGCGAGGTTGACCGCGGTGGTGCTCTTGCCCACCCCGCCCTTGCCGGACGCGACCGCCACGATGTTCTTCACGTTCGGCAGCAGTTTCACGCCGCGCTGCACCGTGTGCGCCACGATGTCCTGCGACACCGCGATGCGCGCCTCGCGCACGCCCGGCACCGCGGCCAGCGCCGCGGCGACCTGCCCGCGCACCGCCTCGAACTGGCTGCGCGCGGGATAGCCGAGCACGACCTCGAGCGTCACCGCGTCGCCGTCGATCGCGACATCGCGAATGCCCTTGTTCGCCGCATACGGGCGGCCGGTATTGGGGTCAGTGAGAGCCGCAAGTGCGGCGTCGACCAAAGCCCGGTCAATGCTCATCGATACTCCGTGGGAAGAACGTCGCTTAAAAGCGCCCAAATCATCAATAATCTTCAAATAACGGGGCTGAAAGCGGGAAAAGTGAAAAAATGTGTTGCACGCCATTGCGCGGCGACGCGTTGCGGCGCACGCTTCGCGGGCGGCGCAGATCGGGGCCATATCCGCCCCGTAGCGCCTATATTGTAGAGGCTGAGGCGACGCCCTGTCCGAACGGCCATCGTGATGGTCGGGGTTTGCCGCGCGGCGCAGGCGGCCTCGGCCGCCAAGCAGTGCTTATTTGTGTCCTTGTCGACTCGATCTATCCAGAGAGGAATCCAACATGAATACCAAAATCGCGATGCGCTTGTCCGTTTTCGCTCTCGCCGGCGCCATGCTGGCAGGTTGCGCGACGCCGCAGGGCAATAACACGGCGGTCGGCACCGGCGCGGGCGCCGCGCTCGGCGCCGGGATCGGTGCGCTCGCGGGCGGCGGCAAGGGCGCGGCGATCGGCGCGGGCGTCGGCGCGCTGGTCGGCGGCGTGACGGGTTACAACTGGCAGGCGATCAAGAACAAGCTCGCGCCGTCGGCGCAGCAGACGGGCACCCAGGTCACCGAGCAGCCGGACGGCTCGCTCAAGCTGAACGTGCCGAGTTCGGTCACGTTCGCGACCAACCAGTACGCGATCACGCCCGCCTTCGCGCCGCTGCTCAACGACCTCGCGTCGACCTTGAACCAGAACCCGCAGATCACCGCGTCGGTGGTCGGCTACACGGACAGCACCGGCTCGGCGCCGTACAACCAGACGCTGTCGCAGAACCGCGCGCAGAGCACGGTGACCGCGCTGGTGCAGCGCGGCGTGGCGGGCGGCCGCCTGTCCGCGCAAGGCATGGGCGCGTCGAACCCGATCGCCGACAACGCGACCGAGGCCGGCCGCGCGCAGAACCGCCGCGTCGAGATCTACCTGCGCGCGCCGCAACAGCCGGCGCAGTAAGCACGACGCCCCGGGAGACGCCGCGCGCGGCGCGCCGAGCCCCGCCGGACAAGGCTCGGCGGGCGTCTGGCAAGAAATCGAAAAAATCTTCGAACTTCCTCGACGCCCACCGGTCTTTCTATACGGTACGTGGCTGGTGCTGCCGGCGCGTCACCATTCTCCTCTTGTCGTTGTTGCTCCGGGGCCGAATCCGCCCCGGTTTTTTTTGCCTGTCGTTTCCCTTGCGCAGCGCAGCATCGGCATCGTTTTCCGGTGCCTCCGCGCGTCTTGGCGCCCGTCCCCCATCCCGCGCCGCCGCCCGCTTCCCCCGTCCTGGGTTCGTCCCCGTCCCGCGCCGGACCGTCCACCGCCCCCGGCGAACGGCGGGCAAACCCGCGCCTGCTAGAATCGCAGCTTCCCCGAGATCGTCTCCACTGCCTTCTACCGACCCTATGTCCGCCTCCGACCTCACTTCCGCGCCCGCCGACGCACCGCACGCCCGCCGCCAGATCCTCGTCACGTCCGCGCTGCCCTATGCGAACGGACAGATCCACATCGGCCATCTGGTCGAATACATCCAGACCGACATCTGGGTGCGGGCGCTGCGCATGCACGGCCACGAGGTCTATTACATCGGCGCCGACGACACCCACGGCACGCCCATCATGCTGCGCGCCGAGCAGGAAGGCCTGACGCCGAAGCAGCTGATCGAGCGCGTGTGGCGCGAGCACAAGCGCGACTTCGACAGCTACGGGATTTCGTTCGACAACTTCTACACGACCGACTCCGACGAGAACCGCGTGCTGAGCGAGCAGATCTATCTCGCGCTCAAGGACGCCGGCCTGATCGCCGAACGCGAGATCGAGCAGGCCTACGACCCGGTCAAGCAGATGTTCCTGCCGGACCGCTTCATCAAGGGCGAGTGCCCGAAGTGCCACGCGAAGGACCAGTACGGCGACAACTGCGAGGTGTGCGGCAGCACCTATCAGCCGACCGACCTGCTCAACCCGTATTCGGTCGTGTCGGGCGCGGCGCCCGAGCGCCGCAAGTCGGTGCACTACTTCTTCCGCCTCTCCGATCCGCGCTGCGAGTCGTTCCTGCGCAGCTGGGTGAGCGGCCTCGCGCAAGCCGAGGCGACCAACAAGATGCGCGAATGGCTCGGCGACGCCGGCGAGGCGAAGCTCGCCGACTGGGACATCTCGCGCGACGCGCCGTACTTCGGCTTCGAGATCCCGGGCGCGCCCGGCAAGTATTTCTACGTGTGGCTCGACGCGCCCGTCGGCTATTACGCGAGCTTCAAGAACCTGTGCGCGCAGCGCGGCATCGATTTCGACGCCTGGGTCCGCCAGGACAGCACGACCGAGCAGTACCACTTCATCGGCAAGGACATCCTGTATTTCCACACGCTGTTCTGGCCCGCGATGCTCGAATTCTCCGGCCATCGCACGCCGACCAACGTGTTCGCGCACGGCTTCCTGACCGTCGACGGCGCGAAGATGTCGAAGTCGCGCGGCACCTTCATCACCGCGCAAAGCTACATCGACGCCGGCCTCAACCCGGAGTGGCTGCGCTACTACTTCGCCGCGAAGCTCAACGCGACGATGGAAGACCTCGACCTGAACCTCGAGGACTTCCAGGCGCGCGTCAACAGCGACCTGATCGGCAAGTACGTGAACATCGCAAGCCGCGCCGCGGGCTTCCTGCTCAAGCGCTTCGACGGCCGCGTGCAGGACAGCGCGATGAACCATCCGCTGCTCGCGACGCTGCGCGACGCGATCCCCGCCATCGCCGCCCACTACGAGGCGCGCGAATACGGCCGCGCGCTGCGTCACGCGATGGAACTCGCCGATGCGGTGAACGCCTACGTCGATACGGCGAAGCCGTGGGAACAGGCCAAGGATCCCGCCAACGCGGTCGCGCTGCACGAGACCTGCAGCGTGAGCCTCGAAGCGTTCCGCCTGCTCACGCTCGCGCTGAAGCCGGTGTTGCCGGGCGTCGCGGCCGCCGTCGAACAGTTCTTCGGGATCGAGCCGCTCGTGTGGTCGGACGCCGCGCGCCCGCTGTCGTCGACGCAGCCGATCCGCGCGTACCAGCATCTGATGACGCGCGTCGATCCGAAGCAGATCGAGGCGCTCCTCGCGGCGAACCGCGGCTCGCTGCAAGGCGCGGAAGCCGCGGCGCAGCCCGCGCGCAAGGACGCGAAGCCCGCCGCCAAGGCCGCGGCGCCCGCGGCCGGCGACGAGCCGTTCATCACGATCGACGATTTCGCGAAGGTCGACCTGCGCATCGCGAAGATCGTCGCGTGCCAGGCGGTCGAAGGATCGGACAAGCTGCTGCAACTGACGCTCGACATCGGCGAGGACAAGACCCGCAACGTGTTCTCGGGCATCAAGTCCGCATATCAGCCCGAGCAGCTCGTCGGCAAGCTCACGGTGATGGTCGCGAACCTCGCGCCGCGCAAGATGAAGTTCGGCCTGTCGGAAGGGATGGTGCTCGCGGCCTCCGCCGCGGACGAGAAGGCCGAACCGGGCCTGTACATCCTCGAACCGCACGGCGGCGCGAAGCCCGGCATGCGCGTGAAGTAAGCGCGCCCCGCGCAGCCGTCTGCGCCCGTTCGCGCCCGTTCGCGCGGGGCTTGGCGAACAGGCCGAGCCGCCCCGAAACGGCCCGATCCGCGTACGCCGATCGGGCCGTTTTCATGGGCGATCCGCCACGGCCGCCTGCCGCGCGGCGGGATGAGCCGGATCAGGCGCGCCGCCCTCGTAGGCGACCACGCTGCGCTGCGGATTCGCGATCCGGATCCCGCGCGCGGAAAACAGCGTCGCGATGCGCCGGTTGAACTCCCGCTGCACGCTCCAGCGCGTCGTGTCCGTGCACTGCATCTGCCCCACGAGCGCGAGCGACGCGCCGTCGACCTGGTCGACGCCCCAATAGCTGAAATCCGACAGGATGCCGTCGCGGTAGGTCGGATCGTCGCGCAACGCGGCGCCGATCTCCCGCAGCGCCGCGACCGCGCGGTCGACGTCCTCGCCGTACGCGATCGACACCTTGACGGCCGCGTTGCCGAGCCCGCGATTCGTGTTGTTGACGGTCGTCACCGAGCTGAACGGGATCGTGTACAGCGAGCCGTCGCCGGCGCGCAGCCGCACCGTGCGAATCGACAGGTACTCGACCGTGCCCGACACGCCCGCGAGCGTGACCGAATCGCCGACCTGCATCGCGTTCTCCATCAGCAGGAAGATCCCGGTGATGAAATCCTGCACGAGCTTCTGCGAGCCGAAGCCGAGCGCGACGCCGAAGATGCTCGCGCCGGCCAGCAGCGGGCCGACGTTCACGCCGAGCTGGCTCATCCCCGTCATCACGACCACCAGCGCGATCAGCACGAACAGCAGCGTGCGCAGCATCGGCAGCAGCGTACGCAGGCGCGCGGCGCGCATCAGGTTGCCGTCGTTCGACCAGGTCTGCAGACGGCGCTCGATCGCGATGTTCGCGGCCTCCCACGCCACGAGCGCGACCACGGCCGCGATCGCGATCGTCGCGAGCGCGGACGCGAGCCGGTGGCCGATCGTGCCGACTTCGAACGCGCGCAGCACCGGCACGCCCCACACCTGCAGCAGCAGCGCGAGCGTCACGAGGCCGACCAGGGCCGATACGATCTGGCGCAGCAGCGGGTAATAGCGGTACGCATGGCGATGGACGAGCGTGCTGTCGTCGTCGCGGCGCTGGAACAGCCGCGCGAGCGCGCCGAACACGACGATCGACACGATCCGCATGACGATCAGCACCGCGACCGACCGGCCGCCGAGCGTGACCAGCACGCGGTAGCCGTGGTGCACGTCGAGCGCCCACACGAACCACAGCGCCATCACGATCAGCGCCGACGCGGGCGCCCATGCGTCCGCGAGCGCGTGGCCGAGCGCCGCGAACGACGGCCGGCCCGCGCCATGCGCGCGGATCCGCGCGGCGACGGGCCGGCTGCACCGCAGAATCAGCACCGACACCAGCACGTGGCCGACGAGCGCGACGGCCTTCAGCAGCGCGACGTGGCCCGCTTCGCTCAGGCCGAAGTTCGCGGCCGTCTCGACGAGCGCGGTGCAGCCGCCGACGATCGTCACGAAACGGCCGATCCAGTGCTGCGCGAAGCCCGCCCAGCGATCGCCGATGCGCAGCAGCCGCAGTTGCGGCGCGTCCGGCTGGAAGAACAGCCGCGCGACGATCACGATCAGGCGGCAGATCACGTAGATGTCGATCAGCGCTTCGAGCGCGGCTTCGGCCGGCGTGCCTTCGTCGGCGAGGATCGACATCGCGAGACTCGCGACGCCGACGAATCCCAGCACCGGCACCGCGCGCAACAGCAGGCTGACGAGCGCGCGCGGCATCCGTTGCAGCAGCGTGCTGTGCCGTCGCACGTGGCCGCGTCCGCGCGCGGCCGCGGCGTCGGGCGACGGATCGGGGTCGCTGCCGGACGCGGGCGCGGGTTCCTGCGCGGGCGCGCCGGCGCCGCGACGCGCGGCCAGCGCATTCAGCGTGCGTCGCAACAGACGCGCGGCAAGGCGCTCGACGACGAGCGCAGGCAGCAGCACGGCGACGATGATCGACAGCGCGCGCAGGAATGCGGCGCGCGCGTCGGCGCGGGTCAGCAGGTCCTGCCACCAGTGTCCGACCGAGCCGATGTCGAGCAGCGAGCGCGCCGATTCGTGCAGCGCGCGGCCGAGATCCACGGCCCAGCGCGAGCCCTGGCGCACGAGCATCGAGGCGAGGCCGTTCGACTTGAGCGCGGTGGGCGCGGCGGCGTCCGATGCGGCGCTGGCCGGCGGCGGCGCGCTCGCGGCAGGCGCGCTCAGCGCACCGACGGCGGCGATCGCGCGCAGCGTGGTCTCGACCTGCGCGCGATCGCGCGGGTTCTCGAGCACGGCGAGCGCCTGCTGCGCCTGCTGCGAAGTCAGCGCGGGCGCTGTCGCGGATGAGGTGGGAACGTTCGCCGGCGCGGCGGCCGGCGCACTGGCGGCGGCCTGGGCGGCCGTGACGACGGCGGCAAGCAGCCAGCCAACGAGGATCTGTCGCATAGGTCGACGAGCGGGCGCGCATCGAGGCGGCCCGTGGTAAGGACGATGGCGAAAGTTAACATGATCGCGGGCGGGACCGAATAGTTCCGGCGAATCGCCCCCGGGGCGCGTCGTCCTCGACCACGCAGAAGCGTCATCCGACCCCGCGTCGCGCAGTCGCGCAGTCGCGCAGTCGCGCAGTCGCGCAGTCGCGCAGTCGCGCAGTCGCGCAGTCGCGCAGTCGCGCAGTCGCGCAGTCGCGCAGTCGCGCAGTCGCGCAGTCGCGCAGTCGCGCAGTCGCGCAGTCGCGCAGTCGCGCAGTCGCGCAGTCGCGCAGTCGCGCAGTCGCGCAGTCGCGCAGTCGCGCAGTCGCGCAGTCGCGCAGTCGCGCAGTCGCGCAGTCGCGCAGTCGCGCAGTCGCGCAGTCGCGCAGTCCCGCAGTCCCGCAGTCCCGCAGTCCCGCAGTCCCGCAGTCGCGCAGTCGCGCAGTCCCGCAGTCGCGCAGTCCCGCAGTCGCGCAGTCGCGCAGTCCCGCAGTCCCGCAGTCGCGCAGTCCCGCAGTCGCGCAGTCCCGCAGTCCCGCCCACGGGAAGCGAAGCCCGTACAGCACGGAGACCGGCCCCTTCAGCACCTCGACCCGCTCCATGAAGTACGGATCGATCCGCGGCAGCGCGTACCAGCCGTTGGTGGCGAGCTTCAGGCCGTTCCAGTACGGTGGGGGCAGGCGAAGCAAGGAAACGGCCGACAGAGGGCCGCCTTGCGCGGCCCTCTGTCGTCGGCATTCGGGATGTCAGGCGGTCGGACGTTCAAGCCTTCACGCCGGTCACGATGCTGTAGTACCCGCAGGTCGGCACGGTCCGAATCCCGACGAAGCCGACCTCGGCCAGCATCGCGGACAGCGCCGCCGAGGTGTATTGCTCGCCTTCCGTCCACGCGATCATCACCACGCTGTAGCCCGCCGCCGCGAGCGGCCCGCTCTTGTCGTCGCGCAGCAGCATCTCGTGCAGCGCGATGCGTCCGCCGCTCGGCAACGCGTCGAAGCTCTTGCGGGCGAGCCATGCGCCCTGCGCCGGCGACCAGTCGTGAAGGATGTTCGAATAGAAATGCAGGTCCGCCGGCGGATACGGGTCGGTCCACATGTCGCCCGGATGCAGCGTGATCCGCGCGCGCAGCACCTCGTCGTCGACGAACTCGCCGTGGATCTCGCACACCCCGCCCAGATCGAACAGCACGCCGCGCAGCGCCGGCCATGCGGCCAGCGCGCCATGCAGGTGCACGCCCGAGCCGCCGCCGACGTCGAGCATCACGCGATGCGCGGACAGGTCGAGCCGCGTCGGCCATGCCTGCGCGTGCGCCCCGCCCGCGCTGTGCATCGCGCGCGTGAAGCGCAGGCCCAGCTCGGCCTGGCGCTCGTGCGTGCTGAAGATGTCGTCGGTGTCGTAGGCGCGCGGCGCGTCGCGACGCAGTGCCGCCTCCAGCCCCGCGAGCGTGAAATTGCCGGCGTGGTCGGCCATCAGGTCCCACATCGCGCCCCAGTAGGTCGGGCTCGATTCGATCAGATAATCCGCGCCGAGCGGCGTCAGCGCGAACCGGTTCGCGGCGCGGCGCGCGAAGCCCAGCGCGACCGCCACGTTCGCGAGCGCCTCCGCCGGCCGCCGCGCGAGCGACAACGCATCGCCCAACTCCGCGAGCGTGCAGGCGCCCTCGGCGAGCCGGCGGAACAAACCGAACCGATGCGCGAGCAACAGCGCGGGAAAGGCGTAGAGACCCAGCATCACGTCGAACAGCGCGGCGTCGTCCTGACGCACCGAGGTCGCGCGCATCATGCCCTCCCGTGCGTCGCGAGCGCCACGCGCTCCATCATCGGCGAGCCCTGCCGCGCGCCCTGCTCCGCGGCGGTGCGCCCGACGAACCGCTCGGCCTCCTCGGTCCAGGCGGCAAACACGTCGAACACCCGGTCGACGAACACCACGCATCGTTGCCTGACGTCGTCCGACAACGCGATCCGTTCCAGTGCAACGGTGCCGTCATCGCGCTGCAGATGGCCGTTCTCGAGGGCGAAATGGTCGGCGCCCATGTAACGCAACGGCCGGCCCGTCGCCGCCTGCCATACCTCGGCCGCGCGCGTCGTCAGCGCGAAGAGCACGTGGCCGGTCGCCTCGATCGCTTCGACGATCGCGTAGCGCTCGACGCTGTTCGCCCCGCCGAGCATCGCGCACAACTCGTACATCAGGATCCGGCTGCGGTACGTGTCGTCGCGCCAGAGCGCGCGCAGCGCGTCGGTGGTGGTGGTCGCCGCGTTCCAGCCGAGCGTATCGAGATCTTCGAGGAACCAGACCCAATGATGATCGTCCTCGCGGGTGTGCGCGTTGACGCGCGCATCGTACGGGTCGCGCGGCGGCTCGCGGCGCAGCACGTAACGGTTCAGGTCGGCGAAAGCCATCACGAAGAAGGCCAGGCAGGGCATGAAGCCGAGCCTCGCCCGCGCCGGCAGGCCGTCGTCGCGCAGCCGCTCGAACAACGGCAGCGCAGCGTACGCGCGCTGGCGTCGCGCGATATGAGCAAAAACCGCGTCCATCCGTTGCCTCCCGTCAGGACAGGCAAACTCGCAGCGCGCAGGCCGGCGCGCCAACCCCGTTGGCGGCGCAATGCATCATGCGTTCGTCTGTATCCGCCGATGAAATGCCGGGCGGTGTCCTCAATCTAGGATGGGCTGATCGAATGTCAAGCCGCTACCACCACCAGCGATCGAAACGCCGCGTGTAGTTGAGGTCGACACCCTGGAACGTGCCGGTGTACGCCGACACCGACCAGAAACGGGTCAGGTTGAGCGTCGCCTTGAACGCGTTGCTGGCCGACTGCAGGCCCTGCTCGTAGCCGAGCACGAAGCGCTCGTTGATCGCCTTCGACACCATCACGACCTGCGGATCGGTGAGGCCGACCTCGCTGCGGCCGATCGAGAACTCGTCGAGCCCGAAGGTCTGCGCGACGCGCTTGCCGGTCGCGCTGCCGAGCAGCGCGAGCGCGGTGGTCATGGTGTTCTGCTGGCCCAGGTTGTTGCCCTGGTCGGTGCCGTGGCCGAACAGCAGCCACGACAGCTTCTCGTTGTCGGCGACGTTGGGCTCCGAGACGAGTTTCGCGACCGGCGCCTGCACCGTGCCCGTCACCTGCACGCCGGCCTCCACCTCCTGGTTGCGGCGCATCGCGAGGATGTTGATGCCGGGGTTCGACACCGGCCCGTTGAACGTGAAGAAGCCGTTCTCGATCGCGAGCTTGCGGCCGAACGAGGTGTAGGTCGAGCCTTCCGTCACGCGCACGTTGCCGACCGCGCGCAACGGCACGCCCGGCGCGCTCATCACGGTGATCGTGCCGCGCAGGCCGAGATCCGCGCCATGTCCCTTGAAACGGAAGTCGCTGCCGAGATCGATGTCGACGTTCGCGCGCGGCGCGAGCGACGGGGCGGGCTTGTCGGCGGCCGGCGCCGGCTTGGCGATCGCGGTGCCGGTGCGCGTCTCGCCGCGCACGGTGCCGTCCGGCCGCACGATCACGACGTCGTCCGACAGATGCGGCGCCGATTCCTCGGGCAGGTCGAACAGCGCGCGGTCGACGGTGAACTTGCCGTTGATCGCGACTCCGCCGCGCGCGCCGTCGTTCTCGACCGTCGCCTTGCCCGACAGCGACAGCTTGCGGTCGGGCGCGGCGAACAGTTCGAGCTTGTCCGCGACGATGCTCGCGGCGAGGTCCGGCTCGTTGCCGTCGAGGCGCACGCGGCCGAGCATGCGCAGCGTGCCCTGCCCGCCGTGGAACTCGACCTGCTGGAACTCGACCAGGTTCTCGGTGAGCTTCACGCGCACGACGCCATCCTTGAGCTGCACGCCCTGGTCGACCATCGTCGCCGACAGGCCGTCGCCCGTCAGCATCCCCGACAGGCTCGGCTTCGCCGGCGTGCCGCCCAGCGTGAGCTTGAGCGCCGCGTGCCCGTCGAGCAGGTAGCTCGGGCCGAACAGGCCGCCCGTGGTCTTGAGCGCGGGCACGTCGACGTCGATGCGCCCGGACAGCGGCGCGTCGGCGGCGGGCGCGAGCACGCCGTCGCGCAGCGTGAACGGCACCGCGAGCGAGGCGTCGAGCGTACCGATCCGGTTCGCCTGCGCGCGCACCGTCGCGTTGAGCCGGTTGCCCGCGCCGAACGCGGCGCGCGCCGTGATGTCGGTGATGCCGAGCGAGGCGACGCCGCGCCCCGATTCGAGCGTCACGTCGCCGCTGCGGCGCTTGATCTGCAGATAGCCGCTCGCGGTGTCGGCGAGCGCGAAATCCCAGTCGCCGTCGAGCACCAGGTCGGTGCGCAGCGGGGTGCGCGCGCCCGTCAGTTCCTCGCGTATCGTCAGCGCGCGCGCGACCGACAGGTTCGAGATCGCGCCCGCCGAACGCAGCTTGCCGTGATCGAGCGCGAACGATTTCAGATCGAGCTGCGCGCCCTCGATGCCGAGCCGCGCCGCGCCGAGCAGCACGCGGCCCGCGCCCGCCGACACGGTGAGCGGCGCGTCGAGCGACACCGACGGCGTGCCGCGATTCGCGAGCCGCGTCACGGTGCCGTCCCAGCGCGGTCCCTCGCGCGTCTCGACCAGCCCGCCCGCCGCCGCGACGCTCAGGTTGATCACGCGGCCGTCCGCGGCGCCGAGCGCGGCGGCCTCGAAGGTGTGCTTCGCGCGCGTGCCGTTCAGGTTCGCGGACGCGCTCCTGAGCCGCACCGCGCCGAGCGCGAGATCGGCCGCCTGCGCGTTGAAGACGAGCGCGCCGTGCGCGCCGTCGCGGATCTCCGCCTGCCCCTGCGCGCTGCCGATGCGGTTCTCGCCAAACGCGACGCCGCTCGCCTTGAACGCCGCGCTCACGTTCGGATGCGCGAACGAGCCCGTCAGGTCGCCGTTCGCCTGCAGCAGCCCGGCGAGCCCGAAGCCGAGCCGGTCGAGCTGCGGCGCGTCGACCGCGAAGCGCAGCCGGTCGCCGGCCGCGCCGAAGCTGCCTTGCAGATCCACCTGGTTGCCCGCGATCGACAGGTTCACGTTGCTCGGCAGGATCCGCGCGCCCGCCATCTGCAAGGTGCCCTGGCCCGTCAGCGGCAGGCGGTCGTACACGCTGTCGCCGAGCTTGAACTGCGCGCGCGCCGTGAAGCCCGGTTCGAGCGCGCCGCTCGCCGCGAGCGTGCCGTTGACGCGCGCCGTGCCCGCGCGCGGGCCGCCCGCCCCCGGCCGCGTGCCCGCCGCCGTCAACGCGAGCGGATCGAAGTCGGTGAGCGTCGCCTTCAGGTCGTAGCTGCTGCGCGCGTCGTGCTTGAGGGTGCCCGCGAGATCGACGCGGCCCTTGCCCGCCGTCACGCGCGCCTCGCTGATCGCGATCTGGCGCGGTTCGAGCGCGACCTTCGCCTTCGCGCCGAGCGCGAGCTTCGGATCGCTGAGATCGAACGCGATGGTCTGTCCGCCCTCCGCGAGCGTCACGCCGACCGGCCCGCCGAGCTTCATCGGCCGCAGCGCGGCGACGAACGCGTTCAGGTCGAGGTCGGCGACCTTCAGGTCGAAGCGCCCGCGCCCGCCCGCGAGCGCGCCGCCGCCCGTCACGCTGCCGCCGCGCAGCAGGCGCAGGGCAAGGCCGTCGATGCGCTGCGCGTGCGCGTCGAGCCGCGCGTCGGCGCGCGCGTCGAGCACCGGCAGCAGGTTGTCGCCGAGCGGGCCCGGCTTCGCGTTGACGATCGACACCGGCCCGGTGACGACGAACGCGCCCGGATGGCGCGGATCCGCCGGCGCCGGCGCGAGCTGCGCACGCACCGCGAGATCGGCGCGCGGCGCGCCCGGCGCGAAGGCCTGTGGGTTCACGTGATCGAACGCGAGCGTCGCGCGCGTGAGCGGCACGTCGGAGAACGGCGCGGCCTCGACCTGGGCGCGCCCGTTCAGCTTCATGCCCGAGGCGTCCAGCTCGGCCACCAGCGCGGCAAGCGAGCCGGACACCCGGGCCTGCGCGTTGACCGGCTCGTCGGCGAACTTGCCCGTGTAGGCCGCGTCGCCGGCGATCGCGAACGGCCTCACGCCGTCGAGCCGCGCGCGCGCGCTCAGCGCGCCGAACGGCGTGTCGAGCCGTTCGAGCGTCGCGTCGTGATGACGGCCGTCGCTGCGACCGCTGAACACGAGCCCGGCCAGTTCGGTGGTGGAGCCGCCTTCGTGGATCGACAGCGTGTCGAAGCGCAGGTCGCGCACCGTCAGCTGCAGCGGCAGGCGCAGATCCTCCGGCAGGGTCGTCGGCGACGGCGGCGACGGCGGGATCCGCACGTCGATCGCGCCCGCGCGCAGCGTGTCGATCGTGAGACGCAGCGGCGCGCGCGTGAGCGCCCAGCGCCCGCTCACGCGGTCGATCCGGACCTCGGTGCCGGCGCCGTCGGGGCTGGTCCACGCGAACCCGGACAGACGCACGCCGTGCGCGAGCGAGCCGCCCTCGAGCGTGCCCGCGAGACGGCCGCCGAGCAGCTTCACCGCGGCCTGCCACGCGATGCGCGTGCCGCGCTCGGTCGCCACGGCCGCGACGAGCGCGCCCGCCAGCAGCGCGGCCAGCAGCGCCAGCACGCCGAGCGTCCGCGCGAGCGCGCGCAGCGGCCGCCTGCGGCGCGGGGCGGGCGGCTCGGCGCCGGGTGCGGCGGCGGCGGGCGGCGGGGCGGAAACGTCCTGGGTCATGCGGGTTCGCGGTCTCGAAGATCAGAAGGCAATGCCGAGCGTCAGGTACGGCCTGACGCTCCGGTTGCGCAGCCCGTAGGCCACGTCGAAATTGACCGGGCCGACCGGGCTGCGCCAGCGCGCGCCCAGGCCGACGCCCTGGAAAAACACTTTCTCGCCCCACGCGTCGGTGGCGGTGCCGATGTCGAAGAAGGTCGCCGCGCCCCAGTCGTGGTTGAACCAGTGCTGGTACTCGGCCGTGCCCGTCACCAGGTACTTGGTCGGCAGCACCGAGCCGTCGACGTTGTTGCCGATGCTCTGATAGCCGTAGCCGCGCACCGAGTTCGAACCGCCCGCGCGGAACAGCAGCGACGCCGGCACGCCGGTCGAGCTGCCGCCCGTGAACACGCCGCCCAGTTCCGCGCGGAACACGAACAGGTCGCGCTTGCCGAGCGGCAGGTACTGCTGGCCGCGCGCGTAGCCGCGCACGAAGGTCTGGTCGGTCCCGACGCCCCTCACCGCGAAGCCGGCCTCCGCGTGGATCAGGCTGCCCGCGCGCGGAAACAGCGGATCGTCGACGTTGCGGCGCGTCCAGGCCCACTGCGGCACCAGCGCGCGGCTCGTGGTCGGGCCGACGGCGTTCTGGTCGAGCCGGTCCTGGTAGTACATCAGCGAGTACGAATAATCGATGAACTGGCCGGTGCGGGTGCGCTGCAGGCCGACCCGCGCGCTGTAGATGCGCGTGTCCGACACGTTGGTGTTGGTGTACGACGCGAGCACGCTGTTGGTCCACGCCTTCTCGCCGGGCGGCATCGACAGTTGGATCTGGCCGTACTGCTGGATCTGGTCGAGCCGGCCCGACACCGACAGCGGCCACGCGGCGCCGAAGGTGTCGAGATAGCTGTAGGAGCCCTGCACGTGCGGGCCGGTGTCGGTGGAATAGCCAACCCCGCCGCGCACGCTGTTGTACGGGTACTCGCTGACCTTGACGTGCACCGGCGTGCGCTCCGGCTGCTGCGTGTCGTCGCCGACGTCGATCGCGACGCTCGCGTAGTACGGCGTGTTCTGCAACTGGCGCTGCAGCTCGTTGATGCGCTGCACGTCGTAGATCTCGCCGACCGACAGCGGGCTCACGTTGCGCACGATGCGCTCGGGATAGCGCTGCACGCCCGACACGTCGAGCGGCCCCATCGTGAAGGTCGGGCCGCTGTCGAACGCGACCGTGAGCTTTGCCCGGCGGGTGCGCGGATCGATGCGCGCCTCGGACGCGGTAATCTTCCCGCCCAGGTAGCGGCGCGACTGCAATTGCTTGAGCGCGGCGCGCTTCGCGTCATCCCAGCCGGACTGCGTGAACGGATCGCCGGGCTTCAGCGAGAACGCGAAGCGGGCGGCGGCCGCCTGCTTCGGGTCCTCGCCGTCGATCGGCCCGCTGAAGTTCAGGTCGACCGCCTCGACCGTGGTCTGCGGGCCCGGATCGACCGACACGGTGACGCTGCGCTTGCCGTCGCGGGTGCGCACGTCGGTGCGCACCACAGGCGAAAAATAGCCCGCCGTCGCGGTCAGATCGCGCACCTGCTGCGGCGTCGCGGTGACGAGGAAGTCGAACTGGTCGTCGCTGATGTCGTCGCGCTTCGCGAAGCGGGCGATGTCGAGATGCTGCTTGAGCAGCGCGCGCACCGAGCGCGGCGCGTCGATGTCGACGCCGTACTTGGCGGCCGCGGGCCACGCGCAGGTCAGCGCCACGCACGCGAGCAGCGCCCGCCAGCCTCGCACCGGCAGCCGGCCGCGCCGCCGGCGCGCCAGCTGCCCGTGATCGCCGCGCGCCGTCGCGCGCTGTTGTCTCGCCTGCCCTGCCAAATACGACCTCCGCGTCGGATTCCTGTGAATAAACCGCCATTTGACCACACCGGAGCAACCCCGCCGCCGCGCCGGGCGTGAAAGATGTTCAAGCGACGCGACGCGGCGGGAGCGCATTCGACGCCGGATTGCGCCGGCTGTTCCCCGCATTGCGGTAAAATCCCGTCGATCGTATTCCGGGCGCGGTGCGCCCTCCTCTGAACGGAAGCCCGAACCATGCCGTACCAGTCCGATGTCACGCAATTCCTGAATCAGTTGAAGCAGCAGAAGCCGACGCTCGAGGACGAGCAGCGCAAGGGCCGCTCGCTGCTGTGGGACAAGCAGCCGGTCGACCTCGACGAGCGCGACGCGCAACAGGAATCCCGCGTCAAGCAGACGTCCTACGTCTACTACCAGAACTTCTGACGCCGTGAGCGCCGCGGACGAGGCCGGCGCCTCGCAACCGGAACAGGCGATCGCCGCCCCGTCGGGCGCCGATTCGACGCCCGACACCGTCGACGGCGTCGCCGCGTTCGCGCGCCTGTACGGCGAGCCGCTCTTCAAGCTGCCGCAGGACCTGTACATCCCGCCGGACGCGCTCGAGGTGTTCCTCGAGACCTTCGAGGGTCCGCTCGACCTGCTGCTGTACCTGATCCGCAAGCAGAACTTCAACGTGCTGGACATCCCGATGGCGCAGGTCACCATCCAGTACCTCGGCTATGTCGACCAGATCCGCGAGTCGAACCTGGAACTGGCGGCCGAGTACCTGCTGATGGCGGCGATGCTCATCGAGATCAAGTCGCGCATGCTGCTGCCGGTGAAGAAGGCCGACACCGGCGAGGAAGCCGAGGATCCGCGCGCCGAGCTGGTGCGCCGCCTGCTCGAATACGAGCAGATGAAGCTCGCCGCGCAGCGCATCGACCATCTGCCGCAGCTCGGCCGCGATTTCCTGCGCGCCGACGTCTATATCGAGCAGAGCATCACGCCGCGCTTCCCCGACGTGAACTCCGACGACCTGCGCGCCGCCTGGGCCGACGTGCTCAAGCGCGCGAAGCTGGTCCAGCACCACAAGATCTCGCGCGAGGAGCTGTCGGTGCGCGAGCACATGAGCTTGATCCTGCGCCGCCTGCAGAACGCCCGCTTCATGGAGTTCGCCGACCTGTTCGACACCTCGCGCGGCGTGCCCGTCGTGATCGTCAACTTCATCGCGATGCTCGAACTCGCGCGCGAGTCGCTCGTCGAGATCACCCAGCCCGAACCGTTCGCGCCGATCTACGTCCGGCTCGCCTACCTGCCCGCCTGACGCGCGCCGCCGCGCGTGCATCGTCCCCTATTTCCCGCCCTCCGTCTTGATGCGAACGGTCGTGCCTTTATCGATGCGCTGGAGCGGCAAATCCTCTACAATCCCGACGCTCGCCGCCTGGCTCCACGCCCGGGCGCCCCGCACCCAGTCATGACGCCGCCGTAGGCGGCGCAACGCGCGACCCGCGCGAGGAATCCGACCCGCCACCATGAAAGTCATCAGCTCGATCCAGGAACTGCGCGACCAGTTGCGCGGCCAGAACCGCGTTGCCTTCGTGCCGACGATGGGCAACCTGCATGAGGGCCATCTGTCGCTGATGCGGCTCGCCCGGCAGCACGGCGACCCGGTCGTCGCGAGCGTGTTCGTGAACCGTCTGCAATTCGGTCCGAACGAGGATTTCGACAAGTACCCGCGCACGCTGCAGGACGACATCGAGAAGCTGCAGAAGGACAACGTCTACGTGCTGTTCGCGCCGAGCGAGCGCGACATGTACCCGGAGCCGCAGGAATACCGCGTGCAGCCGCCGCACGATCTCGGCGACATCCTCGAGGGCGAGTTCCGCCCGGGCTTCTTCACCGGCGTGTGCACGGTGGTCACGAAGCTGATGTCCTGCGTGCAGCCGCGCGTCGCGGTGTTCGGCAAGAAGGATTACCAGCAGCTGATGATCGTGCGGCGCATGTGCCAGCAGCTCGCGCTGCCCGTCGAGATCATCGCGGCCGAGACCGTGCGCGACGCCGACGGCCTCGCGCTGTCGTCGCGCAACCGCTTCCTGAGCGAGCGCGAACGCGCGGAGGCGCCGGAACTCGTGCGCACGCTGCATCGCGTGCGCGACGCGGTGCTGGGCGGCGCCCGCGACCTCGCGGCGCTCGAGCGCGACGCGCTCACGAGCCTCGCCGCGCGCGGCTGGCAGCCCGACTACGTGTCGATCCGCCGGCAAGCGAACCTGGTCGCGCCCGACGCGGCGCAACGGGAAGCCGGCGAGCCGCTCGTCGTGCTCGCGGCCGCGAAGCTCGGCGCGACCCGCCTCATCGACAACCTCGAAATCTGAAGCACCTAGGAGTCACCATGCAGCGCCACATGCTGAAATCGAAGATCCACCGCGTCGCGGTCACGCACTGCGAGCTGCATTACGAAGGCTCGTGCGCGATCGACGAGGATCTGCTCGAAGCCGCGAACATCGTGGAGAACGAGCGCATCGACATCTGGAACATCAACAACGGCGAGCGCTTCTCGACCTATGCGATCAAGGGTGAGCGCGGCAGCGGCATGATCTCGCTGAACGGCTCGGCCGCGCGGCGCGCGCAGCTCGGCGACCTGGTGATCATCGCCGCGTTCGCGATGGTCGACGAGACAGCGCTGCAGGCCGGCTGGAAGCCGGACCTGGTGTTCGTCGACGAGCACAACAAGATGAAGGGCAGCCGCGACCACGTGCCGACCCAAAGCTGGACCTGAGCGGCGCGCGCCGCCCGGCCCCGGCCACCCCACGACCCGCCCGGGCGTGGGGTTTTTTATGCGCGCGTCAGGCCCGCGCCTGCGCCCATTCGACGATCGGCTGCCACTGCTCCAGGTCCTTGTCGACCCGGCTCTTCGCGACGTCCCACAGCGTGAGGCCGTGCGCGGCGAGCTGCACGTAGTTCTGGGTGTCGCGCACGTAGCCGAGCACCGGCAACTTGAGCCCCTCGACGAACCGGTGCAGCTGGTCGGCCGAGCGCGTGCGCGCATCGACCCGCATGCCGACGATCCCCACCTCCACCGCGCCCTTGCGCACCGCCTTCTCGCTCGCGAGCCGCTCCAGGAACTGCTGGGTCGCGAGGATATCGAACAGCGACGGCTGCAGCGGCACGATCACCTTGTCGGCGAAATCCAGCGCGAGATTCAGGCGGCCGCCGTGCAGGCCGGCCGGGGTGTCGATCACCGCGTATTCCAGGCCGCGCGGCGGCTTGGAGGGCGCGTCGGGATCGAGCGACCAGGTCTCGATCGGCGGCAAGGTCGACGGCCGCAGGTCAAGCCATGCATGCGCGGACTGCTGCCGGTCGAGATCGGCCAGCGCGACCCACGCGCCCTGCGCCGCGAAATACCCCGCCAGATTGGTGGACAGCGTGCTCTTGCCTACGCCGCCCTTCGGATTCGCCACCACGATCACCGTCATGAATTCCCCCGAAAAAGCCGTCGGCGACGCCGGCCGGAGCCGACGCCGCACCCGTTGCGGATACAGGGAGCGATGATATCGGCAAATGCGGCCGGGGACGACGGCCGCCCGCGCGGCGACCCGGGTTTCAGGCGGCGCGAAGGCGCTCGACCGCGAACGCGCCCGCGCCGAGCAGCGCCTGCACCGCGAGCGTGACGGCCCAGAACGCCGGATATTCCCAGCCGCCGTTCGGCGCGGCGAAACTCCAGCCGTTCGGCAGGTGCGCGAGCACCGCGCCCAGCATGAACGGCAGCAGCACGAGCGCGGCGAGCCGCACCCGGAAGCCCGCCAGCAGCGCGAGGCCGCCCGCCAGCTCGACCACGGTGGTCAGGTAGGCCAGCCAGCCCGGCAGCCCGAGCGAGACGAAGAACTGCGCGGCGCCCGGCAGCGTGAAGACGAATACCTTCTGGGCGACGTGGGCGAGATACAACACACCGAGCGCCACGCGCAGCAGCGTGGCGGCCAGATCGGTCAGGCGGGTCGGGTTCATGTCGGGTTCCTTGTTCCGGTTCGTTGAGATCGATGGAACGGACTTTATTCGAACCCGGCGGGTTGAAAAATCGCCTGACCGGCTTTAATTATTTCCTGTTTGGAACGAATAATCGTGCGACCGGCTGCTTTCATGCAAACGCGTCGAACACGCGCGGCAGGTCGAGATGGGCGGCCAGCGTATCGGCGAGCCGCTCCAGCGACGCCTCGCGCAGCGCCGGGTAGTCGACCGCCTCCGCGCCGTCGTCGAGGCCCGCCCACGCGAGCAGCGCCGCGCACGCGCCGGGCGCGTCGAACAGCCCGTGCACGTAGGTGGCCAGGATCTGCCCGTCTTCCGAGCGCGCGCCGTCGTCGCGCCCGCCCGCCGCGCCGTCGAGCCGCAGCGCGGGCGCGGCGAGCGCCGGCCCGTGCGTCTCGCCCATGTGGATCTCGTAGCCCGCCAGCGCCGGCGCGCCGCCGAACGCGAGCCGGCCGGTCACGTTGACGAGCGTCTTGTCGGGCCGCAGGGTCGTCGCGTAATCGAACAGGCCCAGGCCCGGCACGCAGGCGGGCGGGCCCTCCAGGCCATGCGGATCGTCGAGCGTCCGGCCGAGCATCTGCATCCCGCCGCAAATCCCGAGCAGCTTCCCGCCGTAGCGCAGGTGCCGCTTCAGCACCGCCTCCCAGCCCTGCTCGCGCAGCCAGCCCAGGTCGCGCTGCACGTTCTTCGAGCCCGGCAGGATGAGCAGGTCCGCGGCCGGCACCGGCCCGCTTTTCCAGTAGGTGAAATCCACGCGCGGATGCACGCGCAACGGATCGAAATCGGTGTGGTTGCTGATCCGCGGCAGCGCGGGCACCACGACCCGCAGCACGCCGGCGTCGCGCTCGGCGGCGACGGTGCGCGCCTGCGCGGGCAGCATGTCCTCGGCATCGAGCACGAGCCCGTGCAGGTACGGCACGACCCCGAGCACCGGCTTGCCGGTGCGCGCCTCGAGCCAGTCGAGCCCCGGCTTGAGCAGCGCCGGGTCGCCGCGAAAGCGGTTGATCACGAACCCGCGCACGCGCGCTCGCTCGCTCTCCGACAGGCATGCGAGCGTCCCGATCAGGTGGGCGAACACGCCGCCGCGATCGATGTCCGCGACCAGCACCACCGGGCAGTCGACGCGCTCGGCGAAGCCCATGTTCGCGATGTCGCCGTCGCGCAGGTTGATCTCGGCGGGGCTGCCCGCGCCCTCGACGACCACCGCGTCGTAGCCCGCGCGCAGGCGCGCATACGATTCGAGCACCGCTTCGAACGCGATCGGCTTGTACGCGTGATAGGCGCGCGCATCGAGGTTCGCGCGCGCGCGGCCGTGGATGATCACCTGCGCGCCGCGGTCGCTGGTCGGCTTGAGCAGCACCGGGTTGAAATCGGTATGCGCGGAGATGCCGGCCGCGAGCGCCTGCAGGGCCTGGGCGCGGCCGATCTCGCCGCCGTCCGCCGTGACTGCGCTGTTGAGCGCCATGTTCTGCGGCTTGAACGGCGCGACGCGCGCGCCCGCGCGGCGCGCGAGCCGGCACAGCCCGGCGACGAGCGTGCTCTTGCCCGCGTCGGACGTGGTGCCCTGGATCATCAGCGTGCCGCGCACGCGCGCGGGGGAAACGGAGGCGGTCATCGAAGCGGGCGTTCCGGCAAAAAGCGAAGGTCGCATTATCGCCCGCGCCGTTACAATCATGCGATGACTCCGCACGATCTCACCTTCGTCCTCGGCGGCGCGCGCTCCGGCAAGAGCGCCTACGCCGAGCAGCTCGCCGCCTCGAGCGGGCAGGCCGTCACCTATGTCGCCACCGCACGCGTCGCCGATGACGAATTCGCCGCGCGCATCGCCCATCATCGCGCGCGGCGCCCGGCCGACTGGGCGCTCGTCGAGGCGCCCGTCGAGCTGGCGCAGACCCTGCTGCGGCTCGACGATCCCGCCGCCTGCGTGCTGGTCGACTGCCTCACGCTGTGGCTCGCGAACCTGCTCTGTCCCGCCGACGGCGCGCCCGTCGACCCGGCGCTGTACGAGGCCCGGGTCGCCGAGCTGGAAGCCGCGCTCGGCGCGACGCGCGCGCGGCTCATCGTCGTCAGCAACGAGATCGGCCTCGGCGTGGTGCCGCTCGGCGCGGAAACGCGCCGCTACGTCGACGAACTGGGCCGGCTCAACCAGCGCATCGCCGCGTGCGCGACGCGCGTCACGCTGCTCGTCGCCGGGCTGCCCCTCGACCTGAAGAACGGGCGGGCCGGCTGATGCTGATGCTCTCGATGCCTGCCGTCGCGATCCTCGCGATCGCCGCGTTCCTCGTCGATCTGCGCATCGGCGAACCGCGCGCCGGCCATCCGCTCGTCGGCTTCGGACGGATCGCCGCGCATCTCGAAACCACCCTGAACGACGGGCGGCGCGGCCGCCTCGTCGGGCTCGGCGCCTGGTGCCTCGCGGTGGTGCCGCTCGTCGCGCTCGCCGCGTGGTTCACCGCGGTCCTGCCGTGGGCGCTCGCCGCCGCGCTGCACGTGGCGCTGCTGTGGTTCGCGCTCGGCGCGAAGAGCCTCGCCGATCACATCGCGCCGATCGCGGCCGCGCTCGCGCGCCGCGACCTCGCCGGCGCGCGCGCGCTGACCGCGCGCATCGTGTCGCGCGACACGCGCGACGCGGACGCCAGTGCGCTGTCGCGCGCCGCCGTCGAATCGGCGCTCGAGAACGGCAACGACGCGATCTTCGGCGCGCTGTTCTGGTTCGCGATCGCGGGCGGCCCGGGCGCGCTGCTGTTCCGCCTCGCCAACACGCTCGACGCCATGTGGGGCTACAAGACCCCGCGCCTGCTGCGCTTCGGCTGGGCCGCCGCGCGCATCGACGACGCCCTCAACTGGATCCCCGCCCGCCTCACCGCGGCGAGCTACGCGCTGCTCGGCGACACCGCGAGCGCGTGGCGCTGCTGGCGCACCCAGGCGCGCCTGTGGGACAGCCCGAACGCCGGCCCGGTGATGGCCGCCGGCGCAGGCAGCCTCAACGTCGTGATCGGCGGCCCTGCCGTCTATCACGGCGCGCTCGAAGTCCGTCCGGTGCTCGGCGCGGGCCAGCCGGCCGGCCCGGGGCACGTGCGGGCGGCGCTCGCGCTGGTCGCCCGCACCGCGATCCTGTGGCTCGCGCTGCTGCTGGTCGGCGCGGCCTTCGCGCTCGCGACGCATCATGGGTGACGCGCCGATCGTCCACGGCGGCAACCTGCGCGAGGCCGCGCGCCGCCACGGCATCGCGTACGACAGCTGGCTCGACCTGTCGACCGGCATCAATCCGCGCGGCTATCCGGTGCCGCCCGTGCCCGCCGCCGCGTGGCGCCGCCTGCCCGACGACGACGACGCGCTCGCGACCGCCGCCGCGCGCTACTACGGCGCGCCGGACGCCGCCCACGTGCTGCCGGTCGCCGGCAGCCAGGCCGCGATCCGCGCGTTGCCCGCGCTGCTGCCGCTCGGCACGGCCGGCGTCGCGCCGCTCGCGTACGGCGAATACGGGCCCGCGTTCGCGCGCCACGGTCATGCGGTCGAGGCGTTCTCGTGCGCACACGACACCTTGCCCGCGGCGCTCACCCACCTGATCGTCGGCAACCCGAACAACCCGACCACCGAGCACGTCGCGCCCGCGCGCCTGCTGCGCTGGCACGCGCAGCTGCACGCGCGCGGCGGCGCGCTGATCGTCGACGAGGCATTCGCGGACGCGGACGACGCCGATTCGCTCGCCGCCGAGGTCGGGCGCGCGGGCCTGATCGTGCTGCGCTCGGTCGGCAAGTTCTTCGGGCTCGCCGGGATCCGCGCGGGCTTCGCGCTGGCCGCGCCCGGCCTGCTGCGCGACCTGCGCGACCGGCTCGGCGCGTGGACCGTGAGCGGCCCCGCGGGCCATGCGGTCGCCGCCGCGTTCGCCGACACGGACTGGCAGCGGGCCACCCGCGCGCGGCTCGCGGTAGACGGTGCGCGGCTCGCGGCCGGCCTGCGCGCGCAGGGCTTCGCGACGCAAGCGACGCCGCTGTTCAGCTGGACCGACGACCCGCGCGCCGCCGCGCTGCACGAGGCGCTCGCGCGGCGCGGCGTCTGGACCCGCTACTTCGCGCACGCGCCGAGCCTGCGGATCGGCTTGCCCGACGACGAGGCGGCATGGCGGCGCTTCGAGCAGGCGCTCGCGGAAGCCGTCGCGACGCTCGGCGATCCGACGGCGGCGACCGCCGCCCCGGCGCCCCTGTGATGACGCGCAGCCTGCTCCGTCTCCTCGCCGCGTGCGCCGCGCTCGTCGCCGGCGCCGCGCACGCGGCCATCACCGTCACCGACGACGACGGCCGGACCGTGACGCTCGCCGCGCCGGCGCGGCGCGTGGTCAGCCTCGCGCCGCACGTCACCGAGTTGATCTACGCGGCGGGCGGCGGCGATCGACTGGTCGGCGCGGTGTCGTACAGCGACTACCCGCCCGCCGCCCGCGCGGTGCCGCGCGTCGGCGACAACAAGGCGCTCGATCTCGAACGGATCGCCGCGCTGCGGCCCGACCTGATCGTGGTCTGGCGACACGGCAACGCCGATCGCCAGACCGACCGGCTGCGCGCGCTCGGCATCCCGCTGTTCTACAGCGAACCGAAGCATGTCGACGACGTCGCCGGCGCGCTGACCCGGCTCGGCGACCTGTTCGGCACGCGCGCGGCCGCCGACGCGGCGGCGGCCGACTACCGCCGGCGCATCGCGGCGCTGCGCGCGCGCTATGCGGACCAGCCGCGCGTCGACGTGTTCTTCCAGGTCTGGGACCGGCCGCTGATGACGCTCAACGGCACCCACATCATCAGCGACGTGATCGCGCTGTGCGGCGGCCGCAACGTGTTCGCGCAGCTGAAGCCGCTCGTGCCGTCGGTGACCGACGAGGCGGTGCTGGCCGCCGATCCCGAGGCGATCGTGACCACGCGCACGGGCGCGACCGCGTCGGACACGCCGCCGCCGAGCCTCGACCGATGGCGCGCCTGGCCGGCGTTGAAAGCGGTCGCGCGCGGCAATCTGTTCGCGATCGACGGCGACTGGCTGACGCGGCCCGCGCCGCGCCTCGCGCTGGGCGCGGAGGCCTTGTGCAAGGATCTGGAGGAGGCGCGGGCGCGGCGGCCGGGGCCGTGACGGGCACGCCGTCACGCCCCCGGCGTATCGACCTGCAGTCCTGCCGTCACGGCCGCGCCGTCACGGCCCCGCTGCAGCAACCTCGCCGCGTCGAACTTGCCGTGAAAACCGTGCGCGCCGTCGCGACGCCAACGCGCGCCGACCGCGCATGATGACGCCGGCGCAAGCGCGAGACGTGGCGTGCCGTGGCCATCCCAAACGACGAAGCGGCGCACGCGTGCGGCATCGCTCACGATTCCTCTCCGCCTTTGCCGCCTTGCGAGACCCCGTTTCGCGGGCCTATTACGCGCGCAAGATCCACCAGGGCAAGCGCCACGCCCAAGCGCTCGCTGCGCCGGCACGGCGACGCTGTGACGTCCTGTTCGCCATGCTGCGCGACGGCACCATTTACCCACCCAAGTCAGCCCCTGACGCTTGACGAACAACATAGGGCAACCCCGCCGCCGCCCCGTGCCGCGCCCGCAGCCGCTCACGTCGCCCGCAGATCGACGACCGTCCTGCCCTGTCCCTGCCCCTTCGCCAGCGCCGCCGCGGCTTCGACGACCCCTTCGAGCGGCACCTCGCGCAACATGCTGTCGAGCGCCGCGAGCGGCACGCATTGCGCGAGCCGCTGCCACGCCTCGATCCGCCGCGGGGTCGGGCAGCGCACCGAATCGATGCCGACCACGGACACGCCGCGCAGCAGGAACGGAAACACGGTGGTTTCCAATTCGATGCCGCCGACGAGCCCGCATACCGCCACGCAGCCGCCGTAGGCGAGCCGCGCGAGCGCCGACGACAGCACCGGGCCGCCCACGGTATCGACGACGCCCGCGAACAACTCCGGCTCCATGCCGTGACGGCCCGGCTTCAGCGCCCCGGCGTAATCGTCGCGGCCGATCGTGCGCGCCGCGCCGAGCGATTTCAGATACGCCTCGTTCCCGGGCCGGCCCGTCATGGCGACGACGCGATAGCCGAGCTGCGCGAGGATCACGGTCGCCAGGCTGCCGACGCCGCCGCTCGCGCCCGTCACGAGAATCTCGCCGCTCGTGGGTCGCACGTCGTGCCGCTCCAGCGCGAGCACGCACAGCATCGACGTGAGGCCGGCGGTGCCGATGCCCATCGCCTGCCGCAGCGTGAGCCCCGGCGGCAGCGGGACGAGCCAGTCGGCGTCGACGCGCTCGACCTGCGTGAAGCCGCCCCAGCGCCGCTCGCCGAGTCCCCAGCCGGTCAGCACGACGGCGTCGCCCGGCCGGAAGCGCGGCGTCGCCGAGGTCGCGACGACGCCGGCGAAATCGATGCCCGGGATCGCCGGAAACGCGCGGATGATGCCGCGATTGGCCAGCGCCATCGCGTCCTTGTAGTTGATGCTCGAATAATGCACGTCGACGGTCACGTCGCCGTCCGGCAGGTCGTCGACGCCCAGCCATTCGATCGACGGCGCGACCACGCCGTCCGTCTCCTTCAGCATCAGAGCCTTGAATCGTGATGCACTCATCCGCGTCTCCCGCGAGGCGAAGCGCGCGGCGTCACGAGGACGCGGCGCGCTTCGTGATTGAGCTGGCGGCGCGCATGCCGGGCAGCGCGTCGACGAAAAAGTCAGCCTGCAGCGGCGAGCCCGCCTGCACGTCGTACTGCGCGAAATCGCGCACGCCCGCGGCCAGCAGCACCACGTCGTCGATGAAGAAGTTGCCGGTGCAGGTGGTCGCCGGCTGCGTCAGGATCGCATGGGCGGCGTCGGCCATGATCTCGGCCTTGCGCGACGCGGCGATCAGGTCCGCGCCGCCCAGCTCGTTGCGCACCGCCGCGGTCGCGATCGTCGTGCGCGGCCACAGCGAGTTGACCGCGATGCCGACATGCTCGAATTCGGCCGCGAACGCGAGCGTGAACAGGCTCATCGTGTACTTCGCGATCATGTACGGCGGGTAGTCGCGAAACCATCTCGGATCGGTCGACAGCGGCGGCGACAGCGTGAGGATGTGCGGATTCGACGCCTTGAGCAGATACGGCACGCACGCCTGCACGCACACGAAGGTTCCGCGTCCGTTCACGCCGTGCATCAGGTCATAGCGCCTGGGCGGCGTGTCGAGCGTGCCCGTCAGGCGGATGGCGCTCGCGTTGTTCACGACGATGTCGATCCCGCCAAAGGCCGCGACCGTCTCTTCGACCGCGGCCTGGACGCGGGCTTCGTCGCGGATGTCGACGATGAGCGGCAGCGCCCGGCCGCCCGCGTCCTCGATCGCCTTCGCGGCCGTGAACACCGTGCCGTCGAGCTGCGGGTGAGGCGTCGCGGTCTTCGCGGCGAGCGCGACATTCGCGCCGTCGCGGGCCGCGCGCAGCGCGATCGCGAGGCCGATGCCGCGGCTGCCGCCCGACATGAACACGGTCTTTCCGGCAAGGTTCATCTGTCTCTCCGTCAGGCCCGCGCGCCTAGGCGTCGCCGAGATCGTCGACGCAGGCCGCGCGCCGCGCGGGGCGCGGCTCCGCCGCCGCGCGTGCGCCGCGCTTCCCGCCCGGCCGCGCGCCCGATCGTCCGTCCGCGTCCGCGGGCGCGCCGCCGAGATCCGGAAACTGCCGCCGGATCGCCTGCTCCAGTTGCGGCACGCTGCGCTGCACGGCCAGCCAGACGAGTTTCTTCAGCCGCGCGGAGTCATGCGTGTGTTTCAGGTATTCCGCGCGCATGCCGATCAGCCGCCACGGGAAATCCGGCAGGCGCAGGCGGAACTCGGGACTGAGGCAGGTCCACGTGTAACCGATGAGTTCGATGTTGCGCACGACGGCGTCCTGCAGCAGGTCGGACCCGTCGAGCGCCTGGCGGCCGTCGCGCGTGTATTCGCGAATGCGGCCGATCCGGTGCTGCATGTCCCGCAAATGACGCAGATCGTCATCCATGTTTCGTTCTCCCACGCATCGACGCGTCGTCGCGCGCATCGCAGATGGCCGGGCGACAGCGGGTCGACGCCGGGCGCGCGGACGGCAGACGCGGGCCCGGGCGCTCATGCGGCGAGCGCATCCGAAATCGCGTCGAGAATGAAGCTGCGATCATCGACGACCCCGAAATGCGCCCCATCGCGCGTGAACAGGTTGAACTCGCCGCTCGTGAATTCGCGCCAGGCCAGCGCGTCCTCGTGCGTCACGTAGATGTCGTCGCGGCCCCGGAAGCTCGTGATCGGCATCGACCAGCCCGAATTCGGCACGAACACGTAGCGGCTCGCCATCTCGAATTCAGCCCGCACGACGGGCAGGACCAGCTCGCGCAGCTCCGGAATCGCGAGCATCTGTTCCGTCGCATCGATCTGGAAGTGGCGCAGCGCTTCGGCGAGCACGTCGTCCGGCTGCCGGTAGAGCGGCGCGACGACGTCGAAATCGCGCAGGCCGAGCAGCATCGACGTGAGCTTGCGCTCGAACGCGGCGTCGGCCATGAGCCTATGCGGCGGCCGCGCGCCCGATGCGAACAGGTGCACGGGCGCGACGCCCTCGCGGTCGATCAGCGCGCGCGCCGTCTCGTACATCGTGAGGCCGCCGATGCAGTGCCCGAAGAACGCGACCGGCTTGTCCAGCAGCGGACGCAGTTCCGCGAGCAGCCCGTCGACGAACCGATCGATCCGGTTCACGGGCGGCTCGCCGATCCGCGACAGCCGGCCGGGCGGCTCGACCGCGAAAATCTCGGCGTGCGGGTCCGCGCCGTTGGCCCAGGCGCGATAGATCGCCGAGCCGCCGCCCGCGAACGGGAAGCAGATCAGCCGGTAGCGCGCCGCGGGATTCGGCCGGATCTCGGCCAGCCAGCGTTCGTGCCGGAGCGGGGCCGCGCCCTGCGCGAGCACGGCGGGCGCAGCCGGTCGCGCCGCCTCGCCCGCCGTCTCGGCAATCCTGAGCTTCGGCAGCAATTCGTCGACGAGCTGGTCGAGACTCGGCCCCTTGAGCATCGCCGCGGCCGGCAGCCGCACGCCGACCGCCGCGTCGAGCTGGTTGATCAGCGTGATCGCCATCAGCGAGTCGAGCCCCAGCTCGCGCAGCAGCTGCGTCGAATCGAAATCGCCCTTGATCTCGAGCACCGCGCGAACCATCTGGCCGACGATGTCGCGCAACACGTCGCGCCGTTCGCCATCCGGCGCGGCCGCGAGCCGCGCATCGACCTGCGCGCGCGTGAAGAGCGCATTGACCGCGCGCGCCGGCGCGCCGCGCACGAGCCGCTCCAGCAGCGCCGGGCTTCTCGGATACTGCGCGGCCCACTGCGGCCACTCGGTCAGCGTCACGATGCTTTGCTGGATCCCGCGCGCGAGAATCGCATGCAGCAGGGCCATGCCGTCTTCCGCGTCGATGTACTCGGTTCCGCGCGCGCGCCAGATCGCCGCGCCCCGCTCGCCCGACTCGGTCGCGAGGCCCGCGCCGCCCCACGGCCCCCAGTTGATCGCCTGCGCGGGCAGGCCGAGCCGGCGGCGATGTTCGGCGAGGCCGTCGAGGAACGCGTTGCCGGCGACGTAGTTCGCCTGCCCCATCGCGCCCGTCACGCTCAGCACCGACGAGAACAGCACGAAATGATCAAGCGGCAGATGGCGCGTCGCGGTATGCAGCGCCCAGCCGCCGAGCACCTTCGGGCCGGTCGTGCGCGCGAACTTGTCCCAGTCCATTTGCGCCAGCACGCCGTCGTCGAGATTGCCCGCGCAGTGGAACACGCCTTTCAGCGGCGGCAGCTCGACGCCGATCTGCTCGATCAACGCCTGCGTGTCGGCCGCGCGCGCGACGTCGGCCTGCTTGACGACCACGTTCGCGCCCAGCCGCCGCCACTGCTCGAGCACCGCGCCGATCGCCTCGCCGGGCGCGCGCCGCGCGGTCAGGACCAGATGCCGCACGCCCTGCGCGGTGACGAGCCAGTCCGCGACCTTCAGGCCGAGCGCGCCGAGCCCGCCCGTGAGCAGATAGGTCGCGGCCGGATCGAACGGCGGAACGATCCGCTCGGGCGCCGGCTCGTCGTCGTGGTCGAGACGCGGCGCATAGCGACGCCCCCCACGCACCGCGACCTCGCTTTCGGCGTCGCCCGCGAGCAGGGCCGCGCCCAGCGCCGCGACATCCTCTTCGCCGCCGAGGTCGATCGTCCCGGCCCACAGTTCCGGATATTCGAGCATCGCGACGCGCCCGATGCCGCACAGCGACGACTGCAACGGGTCGCCGCCCGGCGCGCGCGGCGCGGGCGCATGCGCGCCGCGCGTGACGAGCCACACGCGCGGCGGCGGATCGGCAAGCACCGCGAGCGCGCGCACCAGCGCGAGCGTGCGGCCGCTCGCCCGGCGTTCCGCGGCCGCGAGCGCGTCGACCGTGGTCGTCTCGTCGACGCGCTCGCCGAGACCGTGCGCGAGCACGACGCCGACAGGGCCGGCCGCATCGGCGGCGCGCCCGGCCCATGCGGCGCTCAGTGCGGCCTGGAGCTCGGCGTCCGAGCCGTCGTCGGGCAGCGGCAAGACCGCCGCGCGATGCCCGAGCGCGCGCAACTGCGCGTCAAGCGCGTCGGCGATGCCGCGTTCGACGCCCGCGACGATCAGCCAGTCCGACGGCCCGGCCGCCGCGGCCTCCGGCAGCGGCGGCGTCGAGCGCTCGATCCATTCGAGCCGATGCAGCGCGCGATTGCGCGACGCGCTCGCGCGCGGCGCGAGCTGCGCGCGCGTGATCGGCTTCACCGTCAGCCCGCCGAGCAGCGCGACCGGCGCGCCGTCGTCGCCGTGGATTTCGATATCGAACGTGACGACGTCCGGCTGCGCGACCTGGCGGCGCTTCGCCCGCACCCACACGTGCGCCGCGCCGTCGCGCGCCATCTCGAAGCGCTCGATCGAGATCGGCAGCCAGGTGCCCTCCGGCTTCGCTTCGAGATCGGCCAGGCTCCGATATTCGGGGACCAGCGCCGGATAGAGGTGCAAGCACGCATCGAGCAGCGCGGGATGCAGCGCGTACGCGGCCGCGTCGAGCGGCTCGGGCAACTGCACGCGGCTCACCGCTTCATCGTCGCCGCGCCACAGCGCGACGATGCCGCGAAAGCCCGGGCCGTAGCCGAATCCGAGCGGCGCGATCGCATCGTAGTAGCGCGCCGGATCGATCTGCGCCATCCGCTCGACGCCGATCGAGGCCGGCAACGGCGTCGCGAGCGGCGCGAGGCGCGACGCCGCGAGCGCGCTCACGCGCGCGCGCAGGTGGCGACGCCAGGTTTCGTCGCCGGCGGCGCGGCTCGCCAGCTCGGCATCGATCTCGTCGTCGCCCTGCAGGATGATCTGCACGGCGCGCGCGCCGTCGTCGGGAATGACGAGCGCGTCGTCGTAGGTCAGCGATTCGATCGCGACGGCCGCGCCGCCCACCCGCTCGCGCGCGGCCGCGGCGAGCGCGACGAGCCCCGCCACGACCGGCAGCACGGCCATGCCGAAGATGCGGTGATCGGTGAGCCACGGCAGCGCGTCGAGGTCGTAGGTCGCCGCGTACTGCCAGGCGGCGAGCGGCGACGACAGGCGCCGGCCAGTCAGGTCGGCGCCCGCTCGCGAACCCGCGCCCGCGCCGGCCGTCGCACTGCCCTGGCCGGCGTCGAGCCAGTAGCGCTCGCGCTCGAACGCATAGGTCGGCGCGGACACGCGGCGACGCGCATACGGCGCGTCGAACGCACGCCAGTCGACCGGCGCGCCGGTCCGCCACAACGCGGCGAGCGTCGCCGTCAGCTCGCTCCATTCGCGCTCGCGGCCGATCGATGCGAGGAAGCGCCGCCCGTCGGCCGCGTCGTTCCCCAGGATCTGCTGCGCGAGCGATACGAGCGTCGTGCCCGGGCCGACCTCGACGAAGTCGACGATGCCGGCCCGCGCGAGCGTTTGCACGCCCGCGATGAAATGCACGGGCTGCAACGCGTGATCGCGCCAATAGCCGGGCGTCGGCGGGCCGTCGGCCAGCTCGCCCGTCAGATTCGCAACCAGCGGGAGGCGCGGCGCGGCCGCGCGATGATGGCCCGCGAGCGCTTCGAGTTCGGCCGCCGCGCGCGTCATCAACGGCGAGTGGAACGCATGCGACACGGTCAGCTCGCGCCCGCCGATGCCGGCCTGCCGCGCCCGCTCGACCACCTCGGCCACCGCGTCGGCGCTGCCCGACACGACGGTGTTCTCGGGCCCGTTGTACGCCGCGACGGCGATGCGCTTCGGGTCGCTCGCGTCGAGCAGGCGCTTGACGGCCGCCTCCCCCGCGAACAGCGCCGCCATCGCGCCGCCCTTCGGCAGCGCCTGCATCAGCCGGCCGCGCGCCGCGATCAGCGCGAGGCACGTCTCGAGGTCATAGCAGCCGGCCACGCAGGCGGCCACGTATTCACCGACGCTGTGGCCCAGCACCGCGCTCGGCACGATACCCCACGCGCGCCAGAGTTCGGTGAGCGCCCACTCGATCGCGAAGAGCGCCGGCTGCGCGTAGGCCGTCTCGTCGATCAGCGCCCTCGCGTCCGCATCGCCGTAGAGAACCGACAGCAGCGGCGTGTCGAGATGCGGGCGCAGCAGCGCGTCGCAGCGATCGAGCGCATCGCGGAACACGGGCTGCGTCCGGTACAACTCGGCCGCCATTCCCGCGTACTGCGAGCCCTGCCCGGTAAACAGGAACGCGAGCGGCCGCGCCTCGCCGCGCGCCGTGACGGACGGCGCCGCGAGCTGGGCCGACAGCTCGCCCGCCGTGCCGCCGATCGCGGTCAGCCTGACGTTGAGCTGCGCGCGCCCGGTGTTCGCGGTATGACAGAGATCGGCGACCGGCTGGTCCGTCGCCGCCAGATGCTGACGCCAGCGGTCCGCGAGCGCGGCGAGCGCGCGCTCCGAGCGGGCCGACAGCGCGAGGACGTGCAGCGGCCGCTCCTGCGCGGCCGCCGCGCGCGGCTGCGCGGGCGCCTCCTCGAGCACGGCGAACGCGTTCGTGCCGCCGAGCCCCAGCGAATTGACGGCCGCGAACCGGGGCGCGGCGCCGCGCGGCCAGTCGCGCAGCGCGGTGTTCACGAAGAACGGCGTCTGCGCGAACGGAATCCGCGGGTTCGGCGTCTCGAAATGGAGGCTCGGCGGGATCCGCCCGCGCTCGAGCGCGAGCGCGACCTTGATCACGCTCGCCACGCCCGACGCCTGTTCGAGGTGGCCGAGATTCGTCTTGACCGAGCCGACCGCGCAAAAGCCCGTGTCCTGCGTGTGACGCCGAAACGCCTTGGTGAGCGCATCGATCTCGAGCGGATCGCCGACCACCGTGCCGGTGCCGTGCGCCTCGACGTAGCCGATCGCGCGCGGCTCGACGCCCGCGCCGGCGAATGCATCCAGCATCGCCTTCGCCTGCCCGGTCACGCTCGACGCGGTGTAGCTCACCTTCGATCCGCCGTCGTTGTTGATCGCCGTGCCGCGAATCACCGCATAGATGTGATCGCCGTCCGCGAGCGCATCCTCGACGTGCTTCAGCACGATCGCGCCCGCGCCGCTGCCGAAGACCGTGCCTTGCGCCCGCGCGTCGAATGCGCGGCAGTGCCCGTCCGGCGACAGGATGTCGCCCTGGCGCGCGGTATAGCCGGCGAGGTGCGGCACGCGGACGGTCGACGCGCCCGCGATCGCCATGTCGCATTCGCCGTTCAGGATGCTGCCGCATGCGAGATGGATCGCGACGAGCGAGGTCGAGCAGGCGGTCTGCACGGTCACGCTCGGCCCGGTCAGGTTCAGCTTGTACGACACGCGCGTCGCGAGAAAATCCTTGTCGTTGCCGATGTGCTCGACGCCGCCCGTCGAGCCGTGCAGCGCGGGATTCGAGGCGAAATAGCTGCTGACCACGCCGCCCGCGCCGGCGAACACGCCGATCGCGCCGTCATAGGCGTCGGGCCAGTAGCCCGCGTCTTCGAGCGCATCGTGGACGACTTCGAGAAAGACCCGATGCTGCGGGTCCATCACGCGCGCCTCGCGCGGCGAATACTCGAAGCGGCCCGCGTCGAAGCGGTCGAAATCGTCGATCACGGGCGACGCCTTCACGTAGTCCGGCGCGGCGAGCTGCCCGGGGTCGACGCCCGCGCGCAGCAAGGCCGCGTCGTCGAAGAAGCGGATCGATTCGACGCCGTCGACGAGGTTCTGCCAGAACGTCCGCCAATCGTTCGCGCCCGGCAGGCGGCAGCCGATCCCGACGATCGCGATGCCGCCGGGCGCGGCATGCGCGGCATCCGGCGGCGGCGCGTCGTCGGCCGGCTCCGACACCTTCGCCGCCGTCATTCCCGCGCCCCGCGACGTTGCCGGCGGCGTTCGCTCGCCGCCTGCGCGTCGGCGAGCTCGTCGCGTGCGTCGGCCGGCGTCGCCGTATCGTCGAAGAGGCGCAGGTAGGCGCCGGCAAGCTGCCCCACCGTCTGCACCGACGTGATCGGCACGAGGGTCCGGAACGGGTCCGCGCCGAACGTCAATTCAAGCTCGAACACGAGCTGGGCGAGATCGAGCGAACTCAGGCCGAGCGTCGCGTTGAGCTTGTCGTCGTCGCGCAGCTCGCGCGGCGGCTGTCCCTGCTGGCTCATGACCTTGAGCACGGCGCCGTGGACGAGACGCGCGGTCTCGTCGCGATCGAAATGCGTGGTCAGCATGTGATGCCTCCGTCAACGGCGATCGTCTGCCCCGTCACGAACGCGGCGCGATCAGATGCGAGGAATTCGACGACCCGGGCGATGTCGTCCGTGTCGGCGAGCCGGCCCAGCGGCGTGCGGCGGGCGATCCGCGCGCGCGCGGCCTCGTCGAGATGCTGGACCATCTCGCTTTCGAAGTAGCCGGGCGCGACCGAGTTCACGCGCACGCCGCGCGCGCCCAGCTCGCGCGCGAGGCTGCGGGTCAGGCCGTCGAGCGCCGCCTTGGTCGCGCTGTACACGGCCACGCCGGCATGGCCGCGGATCGCGTTGACCGACGCGATGTTGACGATCGCGCCGCGGTTGGCGCGGATCATCCACTTCGCGCAGCACTGCGTGAGCAGGATCGCGCCGGTCAGGTTGACCGCGATCATCTGTTCGATCTGCTCCTCGCGCATCAGCGCCAGCAGCCCGTCGTGGCTCACGCCCGCGTTGTTGACGAGCACGTCGACGCCGCCCCAGCGCTCGGCCACGCCCGCCACGAACGCCGCCGCGGCCGCGCCGTCGGTGCCGTCCACCTGCGCCCAGTGAAACCGCGCGCCGCGCGTGTCGCGCTCGATCAGGTCGTCGATCCCGGCGGTGCGCGAGCGGCTGAACGTCGCCACCCGCCTGCCCGCGTCGAGGAACGTACGCACCAGCGCGAGCCCCAGCCCCCGGCTGCCGCCGCTGACGATGACTACGTCGTTTGCGTCGCTCATCTGGCTTGCTCCGTCGGTCGTGACACCCTGGCTTTCTTGAACCGGTCGTTGTGATGCGCGCTTTCGTCGACATCGATATGGACCGGCACCTTGAACCGTTCGAGGCGGCTCGCGCAGAACGTCCGCAAGCGCGCGGCGAGCGCCGCCGGCGTCTCCGGTTCGATCGGCGACACGCGCGCGATGACGACGTGCCCGGTCACCGGATTGGGCCGGCCCGACACGGTGACGTCGCGCACGTTGCCGGCCGCGAGCAGCGTGTTCTCCACCTCGCTCGGATAGACCTTCTCGCCGCCGACGTTGATGATTTCCGAACGGCGGCCGAGCACCCGCACGTAGTCGCCGTCCGTCTCGACGACGTCCTGCGTGTTGAACCAGCCCGCGTCGTCGAACGGCGACGGCGCGTTCAGATAGCCGAGCATCGCGGTTTCCGAGCGCACGTGCAGCACGCCGTCGACGACGCGGTGCTCGAACCCGTCGGCGCCGAGCTTCATCCACAGCGAGCCCGATTCCTTCGATTGCGTCGGCAGGATGCCGAGTTCGGACAACCCGTAGGTCTGCTTCAGCCGGACCTCGGGCAGCGCGGCGTGCAGCGCGGCAAGCGTCGTCTCGGGCATCGGCTCGGTGCCGTAGGTGACGAGCTTCAGCGACGACAGGTCGTAGCGCGCGCCCGCATCGGCGATCAGCATCATGTTGAGGAACGTCGGGCTGGTCGGCAGCAGTTCGACGCGATGGCGCGCGATCGCGTCGCACACGGCGTCCGGCGTCCGGCTGGCGGGCGTCACGATCGTGCCGCCCTGGCTCAGCACGTTGAGCAGCGTGTTGATGCCGCCGATGTGATCGAGCATCAGGAAGACGAGCGTCACGTAGGCGCGGCCCTTCGTCCGTTCGAGCTTCCCCAGCATGCGATCGAGATCGAGCAGCGAGGCCTTGCTGCGGCCGGTCGAGCCGGAGCTGAAGAGGATCAGGCCGGCCGAGCCGGCCGCGCGCAGCTGTTCGAGCAGCGGATGCGACGCCGCCGGCGTCGTGCGGCGCTCGACCCGCGTGGCGCCGGCCGAGTCGAACGTGACGACGAAGCCGACTTCCGCGATGTCGAGAAACTCGCCGCGCTTCGCGCCGGCCGACGCGATCGGCACGACGATCGCGCCCGCGAATGCCAGGGCGAGCAGCAGCGCACAGACGTTCGGCGCGTAGTCGCCGCAGACCGCGACCGTGTCGCCGCGTCCGATGCACCATACGTCGAGTTCGCCGCGCCAGAAATCGATCCGGTCGGCGAATGCGTCGTAGGCGATGGTCTCGTCCGCCGAGACGAGACAGGGACGCGCGCCGAACGAACGGATGCGCTCGTGGAGGAAGGTTGTCATCGCGCCCTCACCGGGATGCGTGGGAAACGGCCGTCGCGTCGTTGGCGGACCCATCCGCGGACAGTTGCACCGCCACCACGATCGCCTCCCTCAGTTGTTGGCTGAACAGCTTGCCGGCGACGTTTTCGTCGATCGCGGTGCGCAGCAGGGACTGCGCCGACTCGAGCGCAAGCAGGCTCACGCGCAAGGGCGTATCGGCGAGCAGGCGAAACGCCTCGTACGAATCGCTCAGGCCCTGCACCCATTGCTGATAGAGAAACGATTGGCTCGGTATGACTTCGGTGGACATCGCGACGGCCTCCTCATCGAAAACGGGCGCGCCGACCGCGTCGCCGACGCGCGCGCCTCATCGTGAATGGATACGGGCTTGGCGCCCGTCAGGATGTTGCCCGGCCCGCCCGCTCGGGGCGGCCGTGTGCTTCGCGCAGCGCAGACCGCTCGCGTGCGTGCTCGCCGCCGCGGTCATGTGGAACAACATCGGTGTCGCCAATCACGAGGCCCGTGGGACTGTGCCCGGCCTCGCCGCGCTCGGAGATGAACGCGCGACGGTGAACCGGTCCATTTGCCTCATCGAATGCTCCCTCGCGCCGACGATCGATCCCGTCGGATTACGGCAATTCGACACGTGCGTCTTTCCAACCATTTCCCGATTGCGGAGGCAACGATCGACCCTCCGTTCCGAAAACGGAAATAGCGGAGACATGGGGATACACAGCGAAGATATGGCCCTCTACCCTCCGCGAAAACCGCGTTCGCTGGAGCACTGCACCATATTCTTATGTCGTTGATCATAGGAGGAAATCCGCAAGATGCAAGATCGCGATCGTGGGATTTGCTGCTTAGCGAAATGCGTGCGCGCGTGCGATGGCCGGGCGGGCAGATAGCTTGATGCAGGACAAGAAACGCGTATTTTTTCCGCCATCGGGAAGGTGGCTGCGATTGTTCGAAATCGAGGCCGCCGATGATGCGGACGCTGCGGGAGCCGGGAAAGAAAGCGCGTGGGATCGAACGTCCGGTGCAGATGATGATCCGATCGGGTTGTCGAGGAACCCTCTCGCCGGGGCCTGCGAGCGTGCGCGGCTCCCTGGCTCCAGCGGCGCAACCCGCCGCGGTACGAAGGAGATGTAGGGCTCAGGGGGAGAACATCGCGCGGCTGACGCCCGGGGTGCCGCGCCCAGCACGATCTCGACATGGAAGGACGCGCCGGTGGCGTGGCGGCGGTTCGCTGCCGTGAATCAGCTGGGTCCGCGCAGGCCCATCAGCGCAACGACGGAGAGAACCATCAGGATACGAAACGAATCAGCCGGCGGATCCGATCCTCGCGCCCGAGCCGTCAGGCTTCATCCCACGCCATCAGCCGCCAGCCCGAACGCGTCGCCGGATCCGCGCGCAACCACACCACGCCGCCATACGCGACCGGCCGTTGCAACAGACCGTCGAGCGGCAGGTCGAGCGCCCGAGCCGCGAGCGCGCGCACCACGCCTGCATGCGTGACGTAGCCGCGCATTTCGTTGGTCGTGTTGGTCGTGTTGGTCGTGTTGGTCGTGTTGGTCGTGTTGGTCGTGTTGGTCGTGTTGGTCGTGTTGGTCGCGTTCGTCGCGTTCGTCGCGTTCGTCGCGTTCGTCGCGTTCGTCGCGTTCGTCGCGTTCGTCGCGTTCGTCGCGTTCGTCGCGTTCGTCGCGTTCGTCGCGTTCGTCGCGTTCGTCGCGTTCGTCGCGTTCGTCGCATTCGTCGCATTCGTCGCATTCGTCGCATTCGTCGCATTCGTCGCATTCGTCGCATTCGTCGCATTCGTCGCATTCGTCGCATTCGTCGCATTCGTCGCATTCGTCGCATTCGACGCATTCGACGCATTCGACGCATTCGACGCCGGCAGCATGGGCGCGATCCGCGCGACGAACTGCGCGACGCTCTCGCCGCCATGCTCGCGCGCGCCCCACAAGTCCGCGCTCCAGCGTTCGATCGCCTCACGGCCGATCTCATCCCAACGCAGCATCTCCCACGCGCCGAAGTCGATCTCGCGCAGCCGCGGCTCGCTCCGCAACGATGCTCGCCAGCCGCGCGCGAGCGCCGCCGCGAACCCGGCGCAGCGCGACAGCGGGCTCGTGACGAGCGCATCGGGAACCGGAATGCCGCGCGCGTCGAACGCACGCATCAACGCACGGGCCGCCTCGTCCGGGTCGACCGCGAGCGGTACGTCGCTGCGCCCGTAGCACACGCCCGGGTCCACCGCGACGGCCGGATGACGGATCAGGACGAGATCCATCCGAGCGCCACCAGATAGATCGCCAGTTCGAACAGCTGCTGCGCGAAGCCGAGGCAATCGCCGGTATAACCGCCGATCCGCGCGACGAAGTAACGCGCGAGCAGCACGCGCAATCCGGCGAGCACGCCAAGCGCGACCAGCCCCATGCGCCAGTCCGGCCACAGCAGCCACGGCAGCCCGCCCAGCGCGGCGAAGCCGAACGCCCGCGCGGACATCCGCTGCGCGACCGGCTTCGCCTTGCCCTCGCCGCGCACGTAGTCGAGCGTGACCAGGAGGCTCACCGCGCCCACGCGGCTCGCCGCATGCGCGGCGAGCATCGTCCACGCGACATGCGTGGGCGGCAGCGCGACCAGCGCCTGCCACTTCAGCGCAAGCGCGATCACGAGCGCCGCCGCGCCGAAGGTGCCGATCCGCGAGTCGTGCATGATGCGCAGCACGTCCTCGCGCCGATACCCGCCGCCGAAGCCGTCGCAGCTGTCCGCGAGGCCGTCCTCATGGAACGCGCCCGTCAACAGCAGCGTGGCCGCGATCGACAGCAGCACCGCCACGCCGGCCGGCCACAGTCGCGCGGCCAGCAGGTACACGCCGGCCGCGACCGCGCCGACGCCCACGCCGACCAGCGGGAAATAGCGCGCCGCGCGATTCAGGTCGTCCGCTTCGTAGCCGACCCAGCGCGGCACCGGCACGCGCGTGAAGTACCCAAGCGCGACGAACGCATAGCGCAGCTCCGCGCGCAGGCCCACGGCGCGCTCAGGCGTCACGGTTCGCGACGCCGGCCGCATCGAAGCTCGCCATCTCGACGAGGAACGCGGCGGCGGCCCGCACGAGCGGCAGCGCGAGCGCGGCGCCCGTGCCCTCGCCGAGCCGCAGGTCGAGCGCGAGCAGCGGCTCCGCGCCGAAATGAGCGAGCATGCGGCGATGCCCGCGCTCGTCCGACGCGTGCGAGAACACGCAATACTCGCGCAGCGCCGGCGCGAGCGCATCGGCGACCAGCAGCGCCGAGGTCGCGATGAAGCCGTCGACGAGCACTGTCATGCGCGCGGCCGCCGCCGCGAGAAATGCGCCCGTCATCATGGCGATCTCGAAACCGCCGAAGGCGGCCAGCACGTCGAGCGGCGCGCGCGCATCCGGGTGGCGCGCGAGCGCGCCCGACAGCACCGCGCGCTTGTGCGCGAGCCCCGCGTCGTCGAGGCCGGTGCCGCGCCCGACGCACGCGTCGAGCGGCAGGTCGAGCAGGCGGCTCATCACGCACGCGGCCGCCGACGTGTTCGCGATGCCCATCTCGCCGAAGCCGATCACGTTGGTGCCGAGCGCCGCGTGGTGGCGCACCCGCGCCGCGCCCGCCGCGAGCGCCGCCTCGCACTCGGCGCGCGACATCGCCGGTTCGTGCGCGAAGTTGCGCGTGCCGGCGGCGATCGGCAGGTCGAGCAACGACGCGTGCGCGGGCAGCGGCGTCGCGACGCCCGCGTTGACGATTTCGAGCGCGCAGCCTGCGACGCCCGAGAACGCATTGATCGCCGCGCCGCCCGCCAGGAAGTTCGCGACCATCTGCGCGGTCACGGCCTGCGGATACGGGCTCACGCCCTCCGCCGCGATGCCGTGATCGGCCGCGAACACGATCATCACCGGCCGCTCGACGCGCGGTGCATCGCACTGCTGGATCCGCGCCAGTTGCAGTGCGAGCGCTTCGAGCCGACCGAGGCTGCCGGGCGGCTTCGTCTTGTGATCGAGCAGGTGCTGCAGCGGTGCACGCGCCGCTGCGTCGAGCGGATCGATCCGGGGCACGGAAAAAGTCGAGGTCATGGGTTCGCCTGAGTCGAAATCGGAAACGGAAACGGAAACGGGATCGGAAACAACGCCGGGGGCGCCGGGCGGCCCCCGGACGCGAACACGTACGGGCGGCCCGACATCATCGCGCCGTCTGCGCCGGCCACACCGGCACCAGCGCTTCGCGGCCGTCGCGCTCGATCAACACGAGCGGATAGCCGAACGCCCGGCTCGCGCGCTCGGCGCTCAGCACCTCGCGCGCGGGGCCGGCCTGCGCGCCGCCGCGCCCGTCGAGCAGCAGCGCGTGGGTCGCGAAACGGCGCGCGAGGTTCAGGTCGTGGCACGAGAAGATCACGGTGCGCGCGCCGCCGCGCAGCCAGTCGGCCAGCGCGGCGAGACAATCGATCTGGTGATGGAGGTCGAGATGCGCGAGCGGTTCGTCGAGCAACAGCAGCGGCGCGTCCTGGCACAGCGCGCCGGCCAGCGCGACGCGCTGGCGCTCGCCGCCCGACAGCGACAGCACGTCGCGCGCGGCGAACGCCGCGAGCCCGAGCGCGTCGAGCGCGGCCTGCGCGGCCGCGCGATCCTCGGGACGCTCCCAGCCCCAGCCGGACAGATGCGGCAAGCGGTTGAGCAGCACGGTGTCGAACACGCTCGCGCTGAACGCGTCGTGCACGCTCTGCGCCATCAGCGCGCGCCGCCGCGCGAGCGGCGCGGGCGACCATGCGGCGAGCGGCACGCCGTCGAGTTCGACCTGCCCGCGCGCGGGCGGCGCGAGTCCGGCGAGCGTCGAGATCAGCGTTGTCTTGCCCGCGCCGTTCGGGCCGGCGATGCACCACAGCTCGCCCGGGCCGAAGCCTTGCGTGAAATCGTCGAGCAGCAGGCGGCCACCCGCTTGCAGTGCGAGCCGCCGCGCATCGCAGCGCGCCGCGACGGCATCCGGAAGCAGGCGCGGCGCGCTCATCGCGCCCGCCTCAGCAGCATCCACAGGAACACCGGCACGCCGATCAACGCCGTCATCACGCCGACCGGCAATTGCGCGGGCGCGATCGCCGTGCGCGCGAGCAGGTCGGCCGCCATCACGCCGCCACCGCCCGCGAGCGCGGCGGCGGGCAGCAGCATGCGCTGGTCGTTGCCGAATGCGAGCCGCAGCGCGTGCGGCACCACGAGGCCGACGAAGCCGATCGTGCCGGCCGTGGTCACCGCGGCCGCGGCGGCCAGCGAGGCGATCAGGTAGATGCGCAGCCGCAGCCGCGCGACCGGCACGCCGAGCGCCGCCGCCACGGCGTCGCCGCGCAGCAGCGCGTTGAGCTGCGGCGCGACCGGCAGCGCGGCGAGCAAGGCCGCCGCGAGCGCCGCGAGCGCGAACCAGGGCGCGGCCGCGCCGCTCAGGTCGCCCGACAGCCAGAACAGGATGCCGCGCAGCCGGTTGTCCGGCGCGATCGACAGCAGCAGCGTGATCAGCGCGCCCCACCCCGCCGCGATCACCACGCCCGTGAGCAGCAGACGCGGCGATGCGTCGCGAACGTCGCCGCGCCACAGCGCGCGACGCCCGAGACCGAGCAGCACGGCGATCGACGCGAGCGCGCCGAGGAACGACGCGGCGTCGACCATCCACCACGCGCCGCCCGCGATCATCGCGACGAGCGCGAAGCCCGCCGCGCCGCCCGATACGCCGAGCACGTAAGGTTCGGCGAGCGGATTGCGCAGCAGCACCTGCAACAGCGCGCCCGCGAGCGCGAGCAGCGCGCCGCAGCTGAAGCCCGCGAGCGCCCGCGGCAGGCGCAGCGTGCGCACGACCTCGACCGCGAGCGGCGTCGCGTCACCGCCCCCATGCGGCGCGAGCGCGGCCAGCGCCTGTCCGGGCGAGACGGGCAGGCTGCCGCACGTCAGCGACGCGACGAACACGGCGGCCGCGACGCCCGCGGCCCCGGCCCAGATCAGGGCCGCGCGGCGCGCGTTCATCCGCGCGCCCCGCCGCGTGCGTCACGGCTGCTGCCAGCCGATCGTGACGTAGGCGCCGCGGCGCGGCGTGTTGTACGCATAGGCAAGTTCGTAATCCTTGTCGAGCAGGTTGTCGATGCGCGCGCTCACGTACCACGCCTTCGTGATGTTGTAGCGCGCGGACAGGTTGACGACCCCGTAGCCGCCGAGCGGATTGCCGGTGTCGTTGCGCGCGCCGCTGACGAGCCATTCGCCGCCGACGCGCCAGCCGCCGAACGCGCGGTTCAGCGCGAACGATGCGAAGCGGCGCGCGCGCCGGTTCAGGTCCTGGCCGGCCGTCTCGTCGACCGGGTTCTGCACGGTCGCCGCGACCCGCACCTCGGTCTTGCCGACATGGCCCTGCCACGAGCCCTCGACACCCTGCACCTTGGCCCGGCCGATGTTCACGGCCTGATAGTAATAGCTGTTCGCGACCGGCTGGTAGTCGATCAGGTCCGTGTAGCGCGTCTGGAACACCGTCACGCGCGCCACGCCGAGCGCGTCCGACGCGTACTGCACGGCGGCCTCGACCGAGTGGCTGCGCTCGGGGCGGATCGCCGGATTGCCTGCGTTCGGGTAGTACAGATCGTTGAAGCTCGGTGCGCGGAATGCATCGGAATAGCTGGCCGTGACCTTCCAGTGCTCGGTCACGTCGAGCCCATAGCCGAGATAGTAGCTGTTGGCGCCGCCGAAATCGGAGTACTGGTCGCGCCGCACGTTGGCCTGGAACTGGCTGTTCCCGAAGCGGCCCGTGTAGCCGAGCCAGCCCGAATTCACATGACGCTGCGGCGCGGCGAACACGTCGGAGTCGAACGCCTGGTCGAGCCGCTCATAGCCCGCCTGGATGCGCTGATCCTTCAGCGGCGCGAAATCGTTTTGCCAGGTGTACTGGCGGTTGTCGGTGTTGAAGTGATCGGTATAGGCGCCGTTCAGCCAGGACTGGCTTCGATCGTTGCCGCTCGCGACGCGCAGATGCGTGGTCCACCAGTCGGTCAGCTTGCCGTCCGCGAACGCGGCGATCTGCTGCACCTTGGTATACAGGCTGTTGAGATCGGTCGGCTGCCCGTAGGCATTGTCGAAGCTGGTGTCGCCGTTGCTCTGGAAGTAGCTGACACCCGCGCTCCAGCGCGCGTTGAAGCGATGCTTGAGCGACGCGGCCACGCTTTCGTCGAGATAGCCGTTCGCATTCGGATTCGCCTGCGGCTGCCGGACCGGATCGATGGCCGAGAAGCCGTCGGTCTTGTCGCGCGACAGCGACACGCTGAAGGTCGTGTCGCCCGCCGCGTCGAGCCGGCCCGACACGCCCGCGGTCTGGCTCTGCGTGTGATAGCTGCCATAGCCGACCGAGAAGTTGAAGCGCGGCGGATGATCGCCGCCGTCCTTCGTGAACACCTGCACGACGCCGCCGATCGCGCCCGAGCCGTACAGCGACGACACGTTGCCGTTGACGATCTCGACCCGCTCGATCTGGTCGAGCGGCAGCTGCGCGATCTGCGCCTGGCCGAGGCTCGCCGAATCGACCCGCACGCCGTCGATCAACACCAGCGACTGAGTCGACTGCGCGCCGCGCAGGAACAGGCTCGCGGTCGCGCCGGGCCCGCCGTTGCGCACGATCTGCGCGCCGGGCGCGAGCGCGAGCAGGCCGGGCAGATCGGTCGCATTGCTGTTCTCGATGTCCGCGCGGGTAAACAGAGTGGTTTGCGGCAGCGCGTCCGCGAGCGCTTGCGGGGCACGCTGCGCGGTCACGACGATCGGCTCGAGCTGGGTCGGCGCGGCGGCGGACGAAGGCGGCGGGGAAGAAGCAGGCGGCGTGCTCTGCGCGACGGCGGCGCACGGCAGCCCGGAACACGCGACGAGCGCGGCGCGGGCGATCTGGGTTCGCATCGATGAATCCTGTTGAACGGTGCGGCCCCCGCCTCCCCGCAGGTTCCGCCTCACGAGGACGGCGCGCATCGCGCGTCCGCCCTCCCGCCCTGGCCGGTATCCGGGCTGGCGGCGTCACCGCCCCGCCTTCCCGCGCGCATCGCGCAGTGGCCGCGCGGCAAACGCCGCGCTTGTGGGGACAGCTGGCATCGCACGCGATGCGCCGCTTACCGTTGCGGGGGCAGCGCAGGTTGGCCGGTCCTGGCGGACCGTGCGCCCTGCTTCCCGTTTAACCGCGTGCGCGTGCACGCGAGCACCAAAGCGGCGCCAGTGTAGGAGCGCGGGTGCCGGCCGTCAAGAAAGCCTCCCGCGCGCCGCGCGCGCCCCCCAGCTCGCGGGATTTGACCCAGATTTGTCGCAAAATTCGCATCAACACGCATGAACGTTACGTCTCGATACGATCCGGATCTCGGGTTGGACGATAATCCGCGCTAAAATGCTGGGTCTTTAGAGGACGCAGCAGATGCTCAACGAACTCGAAACTCTATCTCAAAATATTGGCCGTTTGATCGCGCTGAACAAGCGTCATCACACGGAGCGGCTCGCGCTCGAAGAGCAGCTCGCGCAATTGCGCACGGAAGCGGAAGCGACCCGCACGGAACTCTCGCAACTGCGCGAGGAACGCGACGCCCTTGCGGCGGAGCGCGACGCGCTGTCGGCGAAGATCGACGATGCCCAGGTGAAGCTCAATGCGATTCTCGAGAAGCTGCCGCGCGCGAAGAACGCGCCGGACGCGGAAAACCAGCTCGACCTGCTCGACCCGCGCGATGATGCGCGCGAGGGCGGCCCGGCCAGCCACGGAGAACATGCATGAGCACCAAGCAGATCGAAGTATCGATCCTCGGTCAGGCGTATCGGCTCGCCTGCTCCGCCGACACCGAAGCCGCGTTGCTCGAGGCGGTCGCGCGCGTCGATGCGGAGATGTCGAAGATCCGCTCGAACAGCTCCGTGCGCGGCACGGATCGCATCGCCGTGATGGCCGCGCTGTCGCTCGCGTCGGAGCTTTTGAGGCTGCAACAGAGCGTGCGGCACGGAGAAGCATTTCCCGCGGAGGAAATCCGGCGTACAATGCATCAAATGAATGAACAGCTTGGTGCAGTGCTCGCACAGCACGAAGCGCAGTAAGCGGGTCGCACGGGTTCTCGTGGTGCTTGATGTCCAGCGTGATGAGCATCGCGCAAGCCACTGAATCCAAACACGATCCGCACGATTAGTCAGCTTCCCTGCCTGGTTCGCCAAGGTCATATATTCCTTGAACCAATGCCATGTGCACGGTTGCGGAAATTTGTAGCACGGGCGCGCGCGTCACTCTGTCTGATGTACCCGATGTGCTGCTAACTGCGACCAATTCTGAACCCCAGGTTCAGGATGCCGGCCTAGCGGCCAAGGCGGGGGCCTTTTCAACGGCATCGGGCGATTCCCGATGCCGTTTCCTTTTGCGGCAGCCTTTTTCCTGCGTCGATCACGATCCATGCACCACTGGCTGATGAAGTCCGAACCGGACGAAGCGAGCATCGACGATCTCGCGAACGCGCCGCAGCGCACGCTGCCGTGGACCGGCGTGCGCAACTATCAGGCGCGCAACTTCATGCGCGACACGATGCACATCGGCGACGGCGTGCTGTTCTATCACTCGAGCTGCCCCGAGCCCGGCATCGCCGGCCTCGCCGAGGTCTGTTCGACGCCCTATCCCGATCCCACGCAGTTCGATCCGAAGAGCCCCTATCACGATCCGAAATCCACGCGCGAAACACCGCGCTGGATGCTGGTCGACGTGAAGTTCGTGCGCAAGTCGCCGCTCGTGCCGCTCGCCGCGTTGCGCGAGCACGACGCCCTTGCCGACATGCGCGTGCTCGCGAAAGGCAACCGCCTCTCGATCACGCCCGTCACGCCCGCCGAATGGCGCTTCATCACGCAGAAGCTGATGAAGTGAGGTCGCGCCGCGGCCCGCTTCAAGGAAAGTCAAATCGGCCGGCCCGGCCGGCCGCGCAGCGGAACTCGGCGCGCCTTTCATTGGCCTAACGGTCGCTCAGCCGGCAAGCCGCCGGTTACGATCCTCATCAGGCGCGGCCTCGTACCGCGTTTTTGCGCGTATCGCGTGCGCGCTTCCGTTCAAGGAGTCCAACATGACGAAAAAAACCGCCCTCGTGCTCGCTCTCGCCGTCGCCACCGTGGTGCCCGTCGCGCTGTCGCTCGCCCCGTCCGTCGCACGCGCGCAGAGCGTCGGCCAACAACCGCCGCCGGCCGGCGTGCTGTCGCTGTCGGCACAGGCCAGCGCCGACGTGCCGCAGGACGTCGTCACGATCACGCTGTTCTACGAGCAGCAGGCGCGCGACCCCGGCAGCCTCACGGCGGACCTGAACCGCCGCGCCGACGCGGCGCTCGCGCAGGCGCGCGGCGTCGCCGGCGTGACCGCGCGCACGGGCGCGTTCTCGGTCTATCCGAGCACCGACCGCGACGGCAAGATCTCCGCATGGCGCGGCCGCACCGAGGTCGTGCTCGAATCGCACGACTTCGCGGCCGCCTCGAAGCTCGCCGGCCAGCTCGCCACGACCCTGCAGATCGCCGGCGTCGACTTCTCGCTGTCGCCCGAGGCACAGCGCGCCGCCGAGCAGAAGCTCACGACGGAAGCGATCAAGTCGTTCCGCACGCGCGCCGAGGAAGCCTCGAAGGCGTTCGGCTACAGCAGCTATTCGATCCGCGACGTCAACGTCGGCGGCGGTCACAACGTGCAGCCGTATCCGCGCATGATGGCGATGGCCGCGGCCGCGCCGATGTCCAAGGACGCCGGCGCGCCGATCTCGGTCGAGGGCGGCAAGGCGACCGTGACCGTCAACGTGAACGGCTCGGTCCAGATGAAGTGACGCGCGACGCGCGACGATAAAAAAACGCCGGCTCCCGCCGGCGTTCTTCATGGTGCGCGGCTCACGCCGCCCGTCATGCGCGCGCGGCGCGCGCGCCACGACGATAGGCCCACACGAGCATCGCGATGCCCGCGAGGATCATCGGCAACGACAGCCACTGCCCCATCGACAAGCCGAACGTGAGCAGTCCGAGGAAGTCGTCGGGCTCGCGCGCGAACTCCACGGTGAAACGCGCGAGGCCGTAGCCGATCAGGAACACCGCCGACACCGCGCCGAGCGGCCGCGGCTTGCGCGCGAAGAAGAACAGCACGAAGAACAGCGCGACGCCCTCGAGCGCGATCTCGTAGAGCTGCGACGGATGGCGCGGCAGCATCTGATACTGCATGAACACCTCGTTGAGGTTCCACTTCGCGGCAAGCGCCGGATGCGCGCCGAGCCACGCGGCATCGTCGCGCGCGGCGCCGGGGAACAACATCGCCCAGGGCGCGTCCGGGCTCGTCACGCGGCCCCACAGCTCGCCGTTGATGAAATTGCCGAGACGCCCCGCGGCGAGCCCCGTCGGCACCATCGGCGCGACGAAGTCGGTCACCTCCATCCAGCTGCGCTTGCGCTGCCACGCGAACAGCGACATCGCGAACACCACGCCCAGGAAGCCACCGTGGAACGACATGCCGCCCTCCCACACCTTGAAGATGTCGAGCGGGTGCGAGAAATAGAAGCTCGCCTTGTAGAACAGCACGTAGCCGAGACGGCCGCCGAGCACGGTGCCGAGCACGCCGTAGAACATCATGTCGTCGATGTCCTTCGCGGTCCAGCCTTGCGCCGCGACGTGCGGCAGGCGCAGCCGCAGCCGGCCGACCACGATCGCCGCGATGAACGCGACCAGATACATGAGGCCGTACCAGCGGACGGCGAGCGGCCCGAGGTGGATCGCGACGGGATCGAAATGCGGGTGAATGATCATGGATAAACGGTGTAGGGTTCGGATTCATCGCGCCGCGCACGAGGTGCGCGACGCGTGTTTGACGGCGGGCGCGCGCCGAGGTTCTCAGCCGTCGATGCCGGGCGCCGCGCGCCGCACGATCTCGATGAAGGCCGCGAGCACCGGACTCACGTCGCCCGTGCGCCAGGCCAGCCCGGTCTCGACGACCGGCGCGTCGGCGGCGAGCGGCCGGTAGATCACGCCCGTGCGCCGCAGGTTGCGCAGCGACTGCGGCACCAGCGCGACGCCCATGCCGGCCGACACGAGGCTCACGATCGTCTGCATCTGGATCGCCTCCTGGCCGATGCGCGGCGTGACGCCCGCCGCGCCGTAGCAGCCCGTAATGATGTCATAAAAGCCGGGCGCCAGACGACGCGGAAAGATCACGAGCGGCAAGTCCGCGACCTCGGCGAGGCGCACCGGCGTCTCCTCGCCCGCCTTCGACGCGTCGGCCGGCATCGCCACCACGAGCGGTTCGCGCGCCACGGGCAGATAGGACAGCACGGCCGCATGCCGCGGCGGCACGGGCGGAATGATCAACCCGGCGTCGATCCGCCCGGCCGCGAGTTCGTCGATCTGCACGTCGCTCGTCGCCTCGGTCAGTTGCAGCCGCACGTGCGGATTGCGCGCGCCGAACTCGCGCAGCAGGTTCGGCAGCAGGCCGTAGTCCGCGGTCGACACGAACGCGAGCGACAGCGAGCCGGCCTCGCCGCGCGCGAGACTCTGCGCGAGCGGCGGCAGCGCGTCCGCCGCAGCCAACAGCCGCTCGACCTCGGGCAGGAGCGCCGCGCCCACCGCCGTCAGCTCGACCGAGCGCTTGGTGCGCGCGAACAGCGCGACGCCCAGCGCCTCCTCCAGCGCGCGGATCGCCTGCGACAACGGCGGCTGCGTCATCGACAGCCGGGCGGCCGCGCGGCCGAAATGTCGCTCGTCGGCGACGGTCACGAAATAGCGCCACTGGCGCAGGTCGGGGCTCACCTCGGTCACGCTCCCTGATATGTTGATCGACCTAATCGGCTATGAATAATATATTGGACATTCCCAAAGAGAAACTGCATCCTTGGCCCACTTGAGCCGTTCCGCCCGTGCCGCGGCCGGCCGCCCCGCAATCAAGACAACAAACGGATGGAGTTCCCCATGTCGTACAACCGCCGCTCGAAGAACATCACGCAAGGCGTCGCGCGCGCGCCGAACCGCTCGATGTATTACGCGCTCGGCTACCAGAAGGACGATTTCGACAAGCCGATGATCGGCATCGCGAACGGCCACTCGACCATCACGCCGTGCAACGCGGGCCTGCAGCGCCTGTCCGACGCCGCCGTGAAGGCGGTCAAGGACGCCGGCGCGAATCCGCAGATCTTCGGTACGCCGACGATCTCCGACGGCATGTCGATGGGCACCGAGGGGATGAAGTACTCGCTCGTGTCGCGCGAGGTGATCGCCGACTGCATCGAGACCTGCGTGCAAGGTCAATGGATGGACGGCGTCGTGGTCGTGGGCGGCTGCGACAAGAACATGCCGGGCGGGATGATCGCGCTCGCGCGCCTGAACGTGCCGGGCATCTACGTGTACGGCGGCACGATCCGCCCCGGCCACTGGAAGGGCAAGGACCTGACGATCGTGTCCTCGTTCGAGGCGGTCGGCGAGTTCACCGCGGGCCGGATGTCGCAGGAAGATTTCGAAGGGGTCGAGAAGAACGCGTGCCCGACGACCGGCTCGTGCGGCGGGATGTACACCGCGAACACGATGAGCTCGTCGTTCGAGGCGCTCGGCATGTCGCTGCCGTATTCGTCGACGATGGCGAACCCGGACGACGAGAAGGTCGACTCGGCCGCCGAATCGGCGCGCGTGCTCGTCGAGGCGGTGAAGCGCGACCTGAAGCCGCGCGACATCATCACGAAGAAGTCGATCGAGAACGCGGTGTCGGTGATCATGGCCACGGGCGGCTCGACCAACGCCGTGCTGCACTTCCTCGCGATCGCGCACGCGGCCGAGATCGACTGGTCGATCGAGGACTTCGAGCGGATCCGCAAGCGCGTGCCGGTGATCTGCGACCTGAAGCCGTCGGGCCAGTTCGTCGCGACCGACCTGCATGCGGCGGGCGGCATCCCGCAAGTGATGAAGATCCTGCTCGACGCGGGCCTGCTGCACGGCGACTGCATGACCATCACCGGCGAGACCATGGCCGAAGCGCTCAAGGACGTGCCGAGCGTGCCGCGCGCCGACCAGAAGGTGATCTACCCGATCGACCGGGCGCTGTACAAGGAAGGCCACCTCGCGATCCTGAAGGGCAATCTCGCGGAAGACGGCGCGGTCGCGAAGATCACCGGCCTGAAGAACCCGGTCATCACCGGCCCGGCGCGCGTGTTCGACGACGAGCAAGGCGCGCTGCAGGCGATCCTCGACGACAAGATCAATGCGGGCGACGTCGTCGTGCTGCGCTATCTCGGCCCGCAGGGCGGCCCGGGCATGCCGGAAATGCTCGCGCCGACCTCGGCGATCATCGGCAAGGGGCTCGGCGAAACGGTCGGCCTCATCACCGACGGCCGCTTCTCGGGCGGCACCTGGGGCATGGTGGTCGGCCACGTGGCGCCGGAAGCCTTCGTCGGCGGCACCATCGCGCTCGTGCAGGAAGGCGACTCGATCACGATCGACGCGCACCGGCTGCTGTTGCAGCTGAACATCGACGACGCCGAGCTGGCGCGCCGCCGCGCCGCCTGGAAGCAGCCGGCGCCGCGCTACACGCGCGGCGTGCTGGCAAAGTACGCGGCGCTCGCGCTGCCCGCGAACAAGGGCGCGGTGACGGGCTGACGCTTGCGGACAACGGCCGGGGCATCCCGGCTGCGTCAAGGAAGCGGGGGGCGCGAAAAACTCGCGCCCCCTTTGCTTTTATAATGCGCGCAAACCAAGCCGGACACCCACGCCGGCGGAGACCTCTAGATGATACGAATCCCGTTGCGTCTGATGGCAATCCTGCTGGTTGCCGCCGGAGCCAACGCGCATGCGCAGCAAGCCGATGGCCCGACGCTCGCGCAGCGCAGGAACTGCATGGCCTGCCATGCGATCTCGCAGCCCCTGATGGGGCCGTCGTTCAACGCGATCGCGGACAAATACGCGGCGCGCGCCGACGCCGCGCCCTATCTCGCGCAGGCCATCGTGAAAGGCAGCGTGGGGGTGTGGGGCAGCGTGCCGATGCCCGCCAATACGCAACTGACGAACGCCGAAGCGGGCACGCTCGCCCACTGGATCCTGTCGCTCAAGTAAGCGGCGCGCGCCGCCTCATGCGGTATCGGTATCGGCGCCGCGCGCGGCGCGGCGCGCCAGTTCGTCGTCGACCGCTTCCCTGACCCAGCCCGCGATCTCCACCTCGAGCGTGCGCGCCACCTCGCGCGTGACCTCGTCGACGAGCCGCGCGCCGTGATCCCGCAGGGCCGCCTCGCAGCGGGCCTCGATCAGCGCACGCCCCGCTCCGCCCAGATAATCGGCCACGCGCCGCTGCAGGCGGCCGGCGATCTCGCGCGCGTCGACGCGCGCATCCGCCGCGGCGGCCGCGAACGACGCCAGCGGCGGCGGCGTGACCGCTTCGGGTGCGGAATGGGACGCCGGCAACTCGTCGGCAAACGCCGGCGGCGCGTCGAATGCGGTCAACAATTCGGCAGCCGGCGTGGCGGCCTGGAGGTCGACGCCGTCGGCGGGTGGTGCCAGCTCGGTCGCGCGCGCCGGTTCATGGTTCGCGCTCGTGGCGGGATCGTCGGTCGGCGCGGATGCGGCCGATGCCTCGTGCGACGCCGTTGCGCCCGCGAGCAAGGGAGAGGTCGCCAAGGGCCGGCCGGGGAACGGCGCGGACAAGGCCGATGCGGCTTGGGCAGACGTCGGCGTGGACGCGTCGGCCGGCGATATCGCACCGAGCGCTTCGGCGCGTATCGCCGACGGCTTGCCGGGGGGCGGTATATCGGCGGGGGGCGGCGATACGGCTTCCGGCGCTTCGATGCGCTTCTCCGGCGGCGATGCGCCGACCGGTTCAAGCACCGTCGCACCCGACTTGCCCGGCTCCAGTACCTCGGTCAGCGTCGGCGGCATCGGGAACGGTTCGGCCTGCGACGCGGCTTCCGGCGCTTCGACACGGCCCGCCGGCGGCGATGCGCCGACCGGTGCAAACGCCGTCGCCCCCGACTTGCCCGGCTCCAGCACCTCGGTCAGCGTCGGCGGCATCGGGAACGGTTCGGCCTGCGACGCGGCTTCCGGCGCTTCGGCACGGCCTGCCGGCGGCGATGCGCCGACCGGTGCAAACGCCGTCGCCCCCGACTTGCCCGGCTCCAGCACCTCGGTCAGCGTCGGCGGCATCGGGAACGGTTCGGCCTGCGACGCGGCTTCCGGCGCTTCGGCACGGCCTGCCGGCGGCGATGCGCCGACCGGTGCAAACGCCGTCGCACCCGATTTGCCCGGCTCCAGTACCTCGGTCAGCGTCGGCGGCATCGGGAACGGTTCGGCCTGCGACGCGGCTTCCGGCGCTTCGGCACGGCCCGCCGGCGGTGCGGCGAGCGCTTCGCCCGACGTCGCGTCCGGCTTGCCCCGCTCCAGTACGGTGGTCAGGAGCGGCGGCATCGCGGGCGGTTCGGTCGGCGACACGGCTTCCGCCGCCTCCCCACGCCCCGCCGCCGGCAACGCGCTCGCCGGTTCACCCGGCGCCGCCTCCGGCCGCCGGCCCGGCGTCAATACCTCGGTCAATACCAGCGGCATCGCGGATGCGAGCGTCCGCGCGTCCATTGGCTCCGCCGCCTCGAATCGTTCCGGGGCGCCCTGCTTGAGCACGTCGGTCAACAACGGCGGCGTCGAGGCCGCCTCGCCCGCCGCCAGCAGCGCATCGGCCGGCGATACGGCGCCCGGCTCCGCCGGCACCGGCATCGACGCCTCGGCCTCGCCCTCCGCCAACGGCGCCGCCACCGGCCTGCCCGGCGTCAGCACATCGGTCAACAACGGCGGCATCGGGGCCGCCTCGGCCCCGGGCGCCACCGGCTCGCCCGGCGCCAGCACCTCGGTCAATACCGGCGGCAACGCCCCCGGCTCGTCCGCGGTGCGCGAGCCGGGCACGAGGACATCGGTCAACACCGGCGGCATCGAGGCCGACACAACCGGCCTGCGCCCTTCCGCTGGCGCCGTCGGCTTGCCCGGCGTCAGCACGTCGGTCAGCACCGGAATCGAGGATGCGGGGACTTCCTGCACGTGACCTCCGTCCGGCAAGGCTAGGCGCCTTGCTTGTAGTTGTTGAGCGCGTAACCGCGATCGCGGTAGAACCGGTAGCGCTCACGGCCCGCCGCCAGCTCGTCCGGCGCGTTGCCGACGACTTCGAGCAGGCGCTCGAAGCGCGCGAACTGCGCGGGCACGTCCACGCCCAGGTTCAACAGGATCTGATGATGCGGCGCGCGCTCGAGGTCGACCGTCAGCACGATCGGCGTGCCCGCCGCATGCGGGCTGTCGACCGAGCAGTGCGGAACGAAATCGAGCGGCGAGAAGGTCCACAGCCGCTCGTCGAGCGCGCGCAGGCGCGCGGCGTCGGCGAGCACGACGACCGGCTGCCCAGCCTGATAGGCCTTGCGCAGCAGCCGACACGCATACGCGAGCGAATCGCCGACGTTCGAATGAAAATCGATGCGCGTCATCGCCCGTCGCGCTCCGTCGCGTTGCCGCCTTGCGCCATCACGCGCCGGCGCGGTCGATCAGGAACTGCGCGAGCAGCGGCACCGGACGGCCGGTCGCGCCCTTCGCCGCGCCGCCCTTCCACGCGGTGCCCGCGATGTCGAGGTGGGCCCACGGATAGCTTTCGGTGAAGCGCGACAGGAAGCACGCCGCCGTGATGCTGCCGCCCGGACGGCCGCCGATGTTGGCGAGATCCGCGAAATTCGACTTCAGCTGTTCGTGATACTCGTCGTCGAGCGGCAGGCGCCAGGCCGGATCGCCCGCTTCGCGCGACGCATCGAGCAGTTCGCCCGCGAGCGCGTCGTCCTTCGAGAACAGCCCGCTGTTGTGATGGCCGAGCGCGATCACGCATGCGCCCGTCAGCGTCGCGACGTCGATCACGGCCGCCGGCTTGAAGCGCTCCGCGTAGGTCAGCGCGTCGCACAGGATCAGCCGCCCTTCCGCGTCGGTGTTGAGCACCTCGATCGTCAGCCCCTTCATGCTGGTGACGATGTCGCCCGGCTTGGTCGCGTTGCCGGCCGGCATGTTCTCGCAGGTCGGGATGATCGCGACGACATTGAGCTTCAGGCCCATTTCCGCGACCGCGCGGATCGTGCCCAGCACCGAGCCGGCGCCGCACATGTCGTACTTCATCTCGTCCATGCCTTCGCCCGGCTTCAGCGAGATGCCACCCGTGTCGAACGTGATGCCCTTGCCGACCAGCACGATCGGCGCAGCCTTCGCCGCGCCGCCGCGGTAGTGCAGCACGATGAACTGCGGCGGCTCGACCGAGCCGCGCGTGACCGACAGGAACGAGCCCATCTTCAGCGCCTGGATCTGCTTGAGGCCGAGCACCTCGGCCTTCAGGCCCCAATCCTTGGCCAGCTGCTTCGCGGTGTTCGCGAGATAGGTCGGGGTGCACACGTTGCCCGGCAGGTTGCCGAGGTCGCGCGTCAGGTCCATCCCGTTGGCGAGCGCCACCGACTGCTTGACCGCGGTCTTGGCGGCCTTCTCGTCGGCCGGATCGACGCTGAACACGACGCGCTTGAGCGCATGCGCGGCCGTTTCCGGCTTGCTCTTCAGCTGCGTGAAGCGGTAGGTCTCGCCGCGCAGGGCGAGGATCGCCGCGCGCACGCCCCAATCCGCGGTGCGTTCCGCGATCGGCAGTTGGGCGAGCGTGAAGGTGGCCTGGACCACCTTGGTCGCGAGCAGCGCGCGCCAGGCGGCCTTCGCTGCGTCGTTATAAGCTTTCTGGCCGAAAGCATCCTGCTTGCCCAGGCCGACGAGCAGCACGCGCGATGCGCCGATGCCCGAAACTTCGTGCAAAAACAAGGTCTTGCCGGCTTTGCCGTCGATATCGCCGGCCTTGATCACGCGCGAGATCAGGCCCTTCGTGGCCGTATCGATGTCGAGCGCCGCGCCCGACAGGGACTGCGCCTCGAACACGCCGAGCACGATGCAGTCCGACTTGCCCGTCACGAACCCCTTCGACGTGCCTTTGCTCCAATCACAGCCTTTTATGCTAAAGTCCATCGCGCTTGTCCTCGGATAAAATCTGGGCTAAGGATGAAAGCCGCAATTATCCGCTATTTTTCCCGTGGCGGAGTGAGTACCTCCCCACGCGTGCGCTGCCTCCCGCCCTCTTCTCATCAATAATGATCTTCGAACGCTCCCTCCAGCGCGAGCTTGCGTATACCGCCGGCGCTGTATTCATGGTGCTGCTCACGATCATGCTGACGTCGATGATGATCCGCATCGTCGGCTACGCGGCATCGGGTGAAGTCAGCCCCAAAGACGTGCTGGTGCTGATCGGCCTGACGGTGATCGGCTACCTCGCGATGATTCTCGTCGGCACCCTGTTCGTGTCGATCCTGTTCGTGCTCACGCGCTGGTACCGGGATTCGGAAATGGTCGTCTGGCTCGCCTCCGGCGTGAGCCTGACCCGCCTCATCAAGCCGATCGGCCTGTTCGCCACGCCGATCATCGTGCTGATCGCGTTCTTCGCGTTCATCGGCTGGCCGTGGTCGAACCAGCAGAGCAAGCTGATCAAGGCGCGCTTCCAGCAGCGCGACGAGGTATCGCTGCTCGCGCCGGGCCAGTTCCGCGAATCGACCTCGACCAACCGGGTGTTCTTCATCGAGAAGATGTCGCCGGACCAGAGCAAGGTGCAGAACGTGTTCGTGACCACCACCGAGCACGGCAAGGTCAACGTGGTCGTGTCGCAGACGGGGCACACCGAGACCATGAAGAACGGCGACCGCTTCATCGTGCTCGAGAACGGCCGCCGCTACGACGGCGCGCCGGGCCAGCCGAACTTCAAGATCATGGAGTTCGAGCGCTACGGCGTGAAGATCCAGAGCAAGCAGGTGGTCAACCAGCCGACCACCACCGGCACCCCGACGCTCGACCTGCTGCGCAACCCAACCAACGAAAACCTCGCCGAGTTCGCGTGGCGCGCCGGGCTGCCGCTGATCGCGATCAATCTGATGATCCTCGCGATCCCGCTTTCGTACCAGAATCCGCGCCGCGGCCGCACCATCAACCTGGTGATGGCCGTGCTGATCTATCTCACCTACTCGAACCTGTTGAACGTGGTGCAATCGCAGATCGAACGCGGCAAGCTGCCGTTCAGCGTCGGCCTCGTCGTGCTGCACACCGTGGTGGCCGCGATCGTCGGCGTGATCTTCTGGCTGCGCGTGCGCAATCGCCCGCTGTTCACGCGCGCGCTGTTCCGCCGCTCGCAGGGGGCCTGACCGATGCGCCTCTACGAGAAATACTTCGCGCGCCAGATCTACGTGACCTTCACGTTCGTGCTGTTCGCGTTCTCCGGCCTGTTCTTCTTCTTCGACCTGATCAGCGAACTGAACTCGGTCGGCCACGGCAACTACAAGTTCGGCTACGCGGTGCTGCGCGTCGCGCTGCAGACGCCCTCGCGCTTCTACGAGATCATCCCGGTCGCGACCTTGATCAGCTCGATCTACGTGTTCGCGCAGATGGCCGCGAACTCCGAGTTCACGATCTTCCGCGTGTCCGGCCTCGCGACCAACCAGGCGCTGCGCTCGCTGCTCAAGATCGGCGTGCCGCTCGTGATCGTCACCTACATGATCGGCGAATTCGTCGGCCCCTACTCCGACCAGCTGTCCGAGCGCGTGCGGCTCGAGGCGCTCGGCTCGTCGGTGTCGTCGAACTTCGCGTCCGGCGTGTGGGTCAAGGACACGCTGACCGCGCGCGACAACGGCGAACCCGTCACCCGCTTCGTCAACGTCGGCAAGCTGTCGCCCGATTCGACCATCAGCGACGTGCGCATCTACGAATTCGACTCGAAGTTCCAGCTGCAGAACGTCCGGATCGCCAAGACGGGGCGCTACCAGCCGCCCGGCCACTGGCTGCTGACCGACGTCACCGACACCCAGCTCACGAGCCTCGCACCCGCGCCGGCCGGCCAGCCGACCGACGCGCTGAATCCCGTCTATCGGTCGAAGCAGGTCGAGATGCCGCAATACTCGCTGCGCTCCGACCTGACGCCGCAGATCCTGTCGGTGCTGCTGGTGTCGCCGGACCGGATGTCGATCTTCAACCTGTTCCGCTACATCCAGCACTTGCGCGAGAACCAGCAGGACACGCAGCGCTACGACATCGCGCTGTGGCGCAAGCTGCTGTATCCGTTCGCGGTGTTCGTGATGCTGGTGCTGTCGCTGCCGTTCGCATACCTGCACACGCGCGCGGGCGTGGTCGGCGTCAAGGTGTTCGGCGGGATCATGCTCGGCATGAGCTTCCAGCTGTTCAACACGCTGTTCTCGCACATCGGCACGCTCAACACCTGGCCCGCGCCGCTCACCGCCGCGATCCCGGGCCTCGCCTACCTTGCGCTCGGGTTGTTCGCGCTCAAGTGGGTCGATCGTCACTGAGCATCATGGGCAAACACGGTCTCGTCCTGTTCGGCCACGGCGCGCGCGACGCGCGCTGGGCCGAGCCGTTCGAACGGCTCGCCGACCGGCTGCGCGCGGCGCGCGGCGCCGACGCGCCCGTCGTGCTCGCGTTTCTCGAACTGATGACGCCGACGCTGCCCGAGGCGGCCGCCGCGCTCGCCGCGCAAGGCTGCGACGCGATCACCGTGATCCCGGTCTTCTTCGGCCAGGGCGGCCACGTGCGCCGCGACCTGCCGCAACTGCTCGACGCCTGCCGCGCCGCCCAGCCGGGCATCGCGTTCGCCTGCGCGAGCGCGGTGGGCGAAAACGACGCGGTGCTCGACGCGATCGCCGGCTATTGTCTGCGCCAGCCGCCTCCCGCGCCCTGACGCCCTGAAACGCGCATAAAAAAACGCTGGCCCACGGCCAGCGTTTTTTATTCCCGGACGCGCCTCACGCGGCGTCGCGCATCCCGCCGCCTTCCGCCCCGGGCTCCGCTTCGCCGTCGCCCTGGCCCGCTCCTCGCGCGGCGAATGCCTCGCCGATCATCAGCAGGCTCGGTTGCGTCGCATCGAGCCAGGCCTGCGCGTCCCCGGCCGCCATCGCATCGAGCGTGAGCGTCAGCCGGCGCTCGCGCGGCGTGCTGCACGCCTCGACGATCGCCACCGGCGTCGTGCCCGCGCGCCCCGCGTCGATCAGCTCGCGCGCGATGCCGGGCGCGCTGTCGCGGCCCATGTAGTAGACCAGCGAATCGGCGTTCACCTGCTCGCGGAGCGCCTCGCTGCCCGGCGCGCGGCTGTGGGTCGCGAACGCGACGCTGCGCGCGACCCCGCGCAGCGTCAGCGAGCGCTTGAGCGTCGCCGCGCCGGCCAGCGCGGCGGTGATGCCGGGCACGACCTCGTAGTCGATCCCGGCCGCCTCGAGCGCGCGCATCTCCTCGTCGGCGCGCCCGAACAGCATCGGATCGCCGCCCTTCAGGCGCACCACCACCGCGTGCTCGCGCGCCGCGTCGACCAATTGCTTGTTGATGAACTGCTGCGCGGTGGAGCGCTGCCCGCAGCGCTTGCCGACCGCGATCCGGCGCGCATGCGCCGGCGCGTAATCGAGCATCGCCGGCTCGACGAGCGCGTCGTGCAGCACCACGTCGGCGTCGGCCAGCAGGCGCGCGCCGCGCACCGTGATCAGGTCCGCCGCGCCGGGTCCCGCGCCGATCAGATACACCTTGCCCATATGTGTTCCGTTTCCTCGAATCCGTGCAAGCGGGCCGCGCGGCGACGCGCGGCCCGGACCATCATGCGGAAAATTCGCGGATCATCCCTGCCGCGACCGTGTGATGGGTCGCCTCGTCGATCAGCACGAACGCGCCCGTGCCCGGGTGCGCATCGTAGGTGTCGCACACGATCGGCTTTTGCAGCGTCAGCGCGACCCGGCCGATATCGTTCATCTTGAGATCGTGGCGGTCGGTCGCATGCGACAGCGTATGCACGTCGAGCACCTGCCGGACTGCGCCGATCTTCGTCAGCACCGTGTTCGTGGTCTGCTTGAGCAGGTATTTGCGCTGCGTCGACAACGGCGTGTCGTCGAACCAGCACAGGTCCGCCTCGAGCTTCTTCGCAGGCTCGATACGCCGCGCGGCCGGCACGAAGGTGTCGCCGCGCGACACGTCGACGTCCTCGGCGAAGCGGATCGTGACCGCCTGCCCCGCGAACGCACGCTCGACCGCCGCGGTGCCGCCCGGCACCGGCGCGATGATCTCCGCGACCGTCGCCTCGCGGCCCGACGGCAGCACCGCGAGCGCGTCGCCGACCTGCACCGCGCCCGCCTCGACGCGGCCCATGTAGCCGCGGAAGTCATCGGCCGAGCTGCCGTCCTGGCGCGCGACCCACTGCACCGGGAAGCGCAACGCGTCGCCAGCGTCGACCTCGACGGGCAGCCGCTCGAGCACGTCGAGCAGCGCCTCGCCCGCGTACCACGGCATCTTCTCGCTCGCGCCGACGATGTTGTCGCCCTTCAGCGCCGACACCGGCACGAAGCGCACGCCGGCGAGGCCGAGCTGCTGCGCGAGCGTGACGTAGGCGTCGCGGATCTCGTTGAAGCGGGTCTCGCTGTAGTCGACGAGATCCATCTTGTTGATCGCGACGATCACGTGCTGCAGGCCGAGCAGCTTGACGATCGCGCTGTGACGCTTGGTCTGCGGCAGCAGTTGCGCGACGCCCTGCTCGAACGTGACGCGGGTCGCGTCGATCAGGACGATCGCCGCGTGCGCGGTGGACGCGCCCGTGACCATGTTGCGCGTGTACTGCTCGTGGCCCGGCGTGTCGGCGATGATGAACTTGCGCTTCGCGGTCGCGAAGTAGCGATACGCGACGTCGATCGTGATGCCCTGCTCGCGCTCGGCCTCGAGGCCGTCGGTCAACAGCGCGAGGTCCAGCTCGTCGCCGACCGTGCGCTTGTTCTTCGCGCGCGACAGCGCGGACAGCTGGTCGGACAGCACGGCCTTGCTGTCGTACAGCAGGCGGCCGATCAGCGTGCTCTTGCCGTCGTCGACGCTGCCTGCCGTGATGAAGCGCAGCACGCCGAGGTCTTCGTGATTCTCGATGATGCTCATGATGTCGGTGTCCTCGTGTGCCTCAGAAATAACCCTGCTTCTTGCGCTGCTCCATCGCCGCCTCGGAGGCCTGGTCGTCCATCCGGGTCGCGCCGCGCTCGGTGATCTCGGTCACCGCGGTTTCGGCGATGATCTTCTCCACGTCGTCCGCGTCGCTCGCGACCGGGCAGGTGCACGAGATGTCGCCGACCGTGCGGAAACGCACCAGCGCCTGCTCGCTCGTTTCGCCCTCGCGGATCGGCGTGAGCGGCGTGACCGGCACGAGGAGACCGTTGCGGCGCACGATCTCGCGGCGGTGCGCGTAGTAGATCGACGGCAGTTCGAGCCCTTCGCGCGCGATGTACTGCCACACGTCCAGCTCGGTCCAGTTCGAGATCGGGAACACCCGCAGATGCTCGCCCTTGTGCAGGCGCGCATTGAACAAGCTCCACAGTTCCGGGCGCTGCGCCTTCGGGTCCCACTGGCCGAATTCGTCGCGGAACGAGAAGATGCGCTCCTTCGCGCGCGCCTTTTCCTCGTCGCGGCGCGCGCCGCCGATCATCGCGGTGTAGCCGTGCTGCTCGATCGTCTCGAGCAGCGTGACGGCCTGCGCGGCGTTGCGCGAATCGGTCTCGCGGCGCAGCACCACGGTGCCGCGCTCGATCGAATCCTCGACGTGGCCGACGATCAGCTCCGCGCCGATCTCCTGCGCGCGGCGATCACGGAAATCGATCACCTCGCCGTAGTTGTGGCCCGTGTCGATGTGCACGAGCGGGAACGGCAGCGACGTCTTGCGGTTCGCGCCGAGGCCGAACGCCTTCAGCGCAAGGTGCAGCACGACCACCGAATCCTTGCCGCCCGAGAACAACAGCGCGGGCTTGCTGCATTCGGCCACGAGTTCGCGCAGGATGTGGATCGACTCGGCCTCGAGCCAGTCGAGGTGGCCCATCCGGCCGGCGCTGCCGACGGGCGGGGCAAAGGCGGAGTGTTCGAGCGTCGTGCTCATGGTCATCAGTCCTTGTTCTGGGTCGCGCCCACCGTTTCCGGGTGGCGCGGGATTCAATCTTATTACGACGGCTCAGGCGCCGGCAGATTCGGTCGGGGCACCCGACGGCAGCGGCGTGATCGGAATGTGCAGCCCGCACTCCCTGGTGTCGCGGGATTCCCACCACCAGCGGCCGGCGCGGCTGTCCTCGCCGGGGCGCACCGCGCGCGTACAGGGCTCGCAGCCGATGCTCGGGTAGCCGCGCGCGTGCAGCGGATTCACCGGCACCTCGAAGGCCTTCAGGTACGCCCACACGTCGGCCTCGGTCCAGTCGGCGAGCGGATTGTACTTGGCGATGCCGCGCGCCTCGTCCCGCTCCTCCTCGTGCAGCTCCGCGCGCGTGACCGACTGCTCGCGGCGCTGGCCCGTCACCCATGCGTCGACCCCGGCGAGCGCGCGGTTGAGCGGCTCGACCTTGCGAATCGCGCAACAGCCCTTGCGCAGGTCGACGCTCTCGTAGAACGCGTTCAGGCCATGCTGCGCGACGTAGGCGTCGACCGCGTCCTGGCGCGGCTGGAACTGCTCGATCTCGTAGCCGTAGCGCTCGCGCACGCGGTCGAACATACCGAGCGTCTCCGCATGCAGACGGCCCGTGTTCAGCGAGAAGATGCCGATCGCCACGCCTTTCGACAGGATCGCGTGCGTCAGCAGCATGTCTTCCGCCGCGAGGCTGCTCGCGAACTTCACGCGCGGATGCCGCGCGCCGATCGTCGCGAGCAGCGCGTCGAGGCGGGCGATCTTGTCGGCCAGTTCAGGCGCGACGCCCGGCGCGACGGTATTCATGCGCCCACCTTCTGCACGGCGCCATCGCGGCGGCGGAACAGCGGCGACGGATTGTCGACCGCGCCCTGGTAGCGCTGCGAGAACTCGCCGAACGCGTGCAGCGCGTCGTGGATGTCCTTGTCCGCGCGCACCGCGAACGCATCGAAGCCGCAGCGCGACATATAGAGCAGCTGGTCGCGCAGCACGTCGCCGAGGGCGCGCAGCTCGCCCGTCCAGCCATGACGCTCGCGCAGCAGGCGCGCGATGCTGTAGCCGCGGCCGTCGGCGAAACGCGGGAAATCGACGCCGATCAGCGCGATCCGATCGAAATCGGCCACCAGGTCGGCCGGTTCGCTGTCGGGCGCGAGCCAGACGCCGAGCGCGTCGCGGCTGCGGCCCGCGACGAGCGCGTCGCGCTCCGCCTGCCACAGCGCGAGCGGCACCAGCACCTTGCCGGCCGGCAGCGCGGCCGCCGCGGGCAGTGCGCCGTCCTCGGCCGCGCGCACGACCTGCCATGCATCCTCGGCCACCGCGCGGTTCTTGATAATCAAAGCCATCTGCTGATTCCTTGTAGCCGGTTTCACGCGTGCGCGGGCTGGCGCGCCGCATACACACGTTCCTTGAACGGCGCGAGGCCGATGCGGTTGTAGGTGTCGATGAAGCGCTCGCCGTCGGCGCGCTGCTCGACGAAGGTGTCGACCAGCGTCGTGATCACGTCCGGCACCTCGTGCGCGGAGAACGACGGGCCGATCACCCGGCCGAGCCGCGCGCCGCCCGCGCCCGTGCCCTGCTCGCCGCCGAGCGACACCTGATACCACTCGGCGCCGTCCTTGTCGACGCCGAGGATGCCGATGTTGCCGACGTGGTGATGGCCGCACGAATTCATGCAACCCGAGATGTTCAGCGACAGGTCGCCGAGATCGTACACGTAGTCGAGATCGTCGAAGCGCGCCTGGATCGCCTGCGCGATCGGAATCGACTTCGCGTTCGCGAGCGAGCAGAAATCGCCGCCCGGGCACGCGATGATGTCCGTCAACAGGCCGATGTTCGGCGTCGCGAAACCCTGCGCCTTGGCCTTTTCCCACAGCGCGTACAGGTCGCGCTTCTTCACGTTCGCGAGGATCAGGTTCTGCTCGTGCGACACGCGCAGCTCGCCGAACGAATACGCGTCCGCCCAGTCGGCGACCGCTTCCATCTGCGCATCGGTCGCATCGCCGGGGGCGGGCCCCGTCGGCTTCAGCGACAGCGTGACGGCCACGTAGCCCGCCACCTTGTGCGGCGCGACGTTGCGCTCGACCCAGCGGGCGAACGCCTTGTTGTCGAGCAGGCGCTGCTCGAACGACGCATCGGTGTCCGGCAGCTTCTCGTACGCCGGCGGTGCGAAATCGCGCGCCACGCGTTCGAGTTCGGCTTCGGTCAGCGTCGACGGACCGTCCTTCAGGTGCTGCCACTCTTCCTCGACCTGCTGCGAGAACTTCTCCGGCGACAGCGCCTTCACGAGGATCTTGATGCGCGCCTTGTAGAGATTGTCGCGCCGGCCGTAGCGGTTGTAGACGCGCAGCACCGCCTCGCAGTACGTGAGCAGATGCCGCCACGGCAGGTTCTCGCGGATGATCGCGCCGACGATCGGGGTACGGCCGAGACCGCCGCCCGCGAGGATGCTCGCGACCACCTCACCCGCGTCGTTGCGCGACAGGTACACGCCGAGATCGTGGATCTGCACGGCCGCGCGGTCGCTCTTCGCGCCCGACACCGCGATCTTGAACTTGCGCGGCAGCCAGGCGAACTCGGGATGGAAGGTCGACCACTGGCGCAGGATCTCGGCCCACGGACGCGGATCGATCGCCTCGTCCTGCGCGACGCCGGCGAACTGGTCGGCCGTGATGTTGCGGATGCAGTTGCCCGAGGTCTGGATCCCGTGCATCTGCACCGAGGCGAGCTTCGCGAGGATCTCGGGCGTTTCCTCGAGCTTGATCCAGTTGAACTGGAGGTTCGAACGGGTCGAGAAGTGGCCATAGCCGCGATCGTGCTCGCGCGCGATCCGCGCCAGCATCCGCAGCTGGTCGCTGCGCAGGTTGCCGTACGGGATCGCGATGCGGTGCATGTACGCGTGGCGCTGCAGGTACAGGCCGTTCTGCAGCCGCAGCGGACGGAACTCCTCCTCGCTCAACTCGCCCGACAGGCGGCGGCGAACCTGGTCGCGGTACTGCGCGACGCGCTCGTCGACAATCGTCTGGTCGTATTGGTCGTACTGATACATTCGGGGACCCCAGGGTTTCTAGAATGACCGCGCGACGTCCTAGCCACGCCGCGCCCGAATCCTGCTCCGCCCGCACCGAGCCGGCCTCCCGCCGCCCGCTCATTTGCTAATGACGAAAACAGATATCCATATTTGAAAAACACTGGGGAATCGTAATAAACTCCCTTTATATTTCAAACGACTAAAAAATTCTGTCTATATGCGGAAGGGTTATAAATGAACCTGCACCAGTTTCGCTTCGTGCGCGAGGCCGTCCGTCAGAATTTCAATCTGACGGAGGCCGCGAAGGCGCTGTACACGTCGCAGCCGGGGGTGTCGAAGGCGATCATCGAGCTGGAGGACGAGCTGGGCGTGGAGATCTTCACGCGCCACGGCAAGCGCGTGCGCTCGCTGACCGAGCCGGGCCGGATCATCCTCGCATCGGTCGAGCGGATCCTGCAGGAAGTCGAGAGCCTGAAAAGGGTCGGAAAGGACTATGCCGCGCAGGACCAGGGCAACCTGACGATCGCGGCGACGCACACGCAGGCGCGCTACTCGCTGCCGTCCGCGATCGCCGAATTCAAGAAGCGCTTTCCGAAGGTGCATCTGTCGATCCTGCAAGGGAGCCCGACCCAGGTGGCCGAGATGGTGATCCACGACCAGGCCGACCTCGCGATCGCGACCGAGGCGATCGCCGACTACAAGGAACTGGTGTCGCTGCCCTGCTTCCAGTGGCACCACACAGCCGTCGTGCTGGCCGATCACCCGCTGCTCGAACGCAAGCCGCCGTCGCTCGACGATCTCGCGCAGTTTCCGCTGATCACCTACGACGACGCGTTCGCGGGCCGCAAGAAGATCAACCAGGCGTTCGCGCTGCGCGGCCTGTCGCCCGACATCGTGCTGGAGGCGATCGACGCGGACGTGATCAAGACCTACGTCGAGCTGGGGCTCGGCGTGGGCATCATGGCCGATATCGCGTTCAACCCGGAGCGCGACCGCAACCTGCGCGCGATTCCGGTCGGCCATCTGTTCGGCAGCAACGTCACGCGGGTCGCGCTCAAGCAGGGCGCCTACCTGCGCAGCTATGTGTATACGCTCGTCGAGCTGCTGTCGCCGACGCTGAACCGGCGCTTGATCGAACAGGCGCTGAAGGGCGAGGCCGATACCTACGAGCTGTGAACGGGTTGGGCATAGCCGTCGGGGCCTCGTCCGGCGTTCGGCGGCTACGACGGCTTCGCATGGCGCGGGCAGGTCGTCCCGGCAGGCAGCCGGACCAGGGGAAACGCACGGCGGGCGCGGAGCCGCGAACGGCCGCACCGCACCGCTTGCCCAGCCCGAGGTTTTCCGACATAATCCTTGGTTCGTCGCGTGCGCTCGTATGCGCAGACACACGGATCTGCCCAGGTGGTGAAACTGGTAGACGCAGGGGACTCAAAATCCCCCGCCGCAAGGCGTGCCGGTTCGATTCCGGCCCTGGGCACCATGACATAGTTCCGGGAAATTCCCGGAAGTCCCAAAACCCGCGACAGCACAAGGCTTCGCGGGTTTTTTCATTCCGGCAAAGTGCCGTGTGGTGCGTAGACAGCCGGGGGCAATATTGGGGGCAACTAACCCGAAATTGCCTTACCCGTCAGAAGTTGCCCCCGTGCCACTAACCGATACAGCCATCCGGAACGCCAAGCCTGCCGACAAGCCCGTGCGCCTGTTCGACGGAGGCGGCCTCGATCTGGAAATCGCCCCGAGCGGGGGCAAGTGGTGGCGGCTCAAATACAGGTTTGGGGGCAAGGAAAAGCGCTACTCGCTCGGCGTCTACCCGGAAGTTGCATTGGCGACCGCACGGAAGAAGCGCGACGAAGCCCGTGAAAAGCTCGCTGCCGGAGAAGTAGAAACTAAGCGGCCATGGCCAGCCGCTGCTTTGGCGTAAATCCGCCCAGGGCCATGTTCGGGCAGTCGTGATTTAAACACATCCAGTCGGTCGCGAAGCGCTGCATGTGGTCAAAGTCTTCCCAGTGGTACTGCGACAGCCATTCGTACCGCACGGTCCGGTTGAATCGTTCGACATACGCATTCTGCTGAGGCTTCCCCGGCTGGATGTAGTCGAGCCTGATGCCGTACTGTCGGGCCCATTCGATGATCGCTGTGCTCAGGTACTCGGGCCCGTTATCGCACCGAATCGCCTTGGGTCTGCCGCGCCATCCGATGATCTGCCGCAACGCACGGATCACGCGTTCCGATGGCAATGAGCAGTCGATCTCGATGCCGAGTGCCTCGCGGTTGAAGTCATCGATCACGTTGAATAGCCGGATGCTGCGCCCGTCGGCCAGTTGGTCGTGCATGAAGTCCATCGACCAGACCTGGGACGGCGCACGGCACCGCCAGCGGCTCCGGTACCTGCCGGACCAGCCGCTTGCGCGGCTTGATCCGCAGGTTCAGTTCCAGTTCGCGATAGATCCGGTACACCCGCTTGTGATTCCAGCAGAAGCCCTTCACGTTGCGCAGGTACAGGAAGCACAGCCCGAAGCCCCAGTTCCGATGGTTGTCCGTCAGGCGCAGCAGCCAGTTTGCAATCTCGTCGTTCTCGGCGCTGCGCCGACTGACGTACCGATAACAGGCTTGGCTGATCCCGAATGCCTCACATGCCAGCCGGATCGAAATGCCCCGGCTGGACACCGCATGCATGGCCATCTCACGCCGGCAAGATAGCCTCAGTCTTTTTTGCGAGCGCCTCCGCCACGATCTCGGCCTTGATCTTCTCCTCGACGTACATCTTGCGCAGCCGGGCATTCTCGGCCTCCAACTCCTTCATCCGCACGATCAGCGAGACGTCCATGCCGCCGTACTTCGAGCGCCATTTGTAGAACGTCGCCGTGCTGATGCCCAGTTCCCCGCACAGGTCCGGCACCGACAGACCTGATTCCACGCGCTTGAGCGCGTCCATGATCTGGCTGTCCGTGAATCTTGATTTCTTCATGCTGTAGAACTCCCTCAACGAGAAAATTCTACTTCTGATCACCCCGGTTTTTCGGGGGGATTACCCACTTCGAAATCAGACCCGAAGAATTCCGTCAGCCGACTTTTCATAACTGTGGTGGCCGTTAATACGGACGATCGAACCGTATATGCTCGACACTCTTCATGTCGGGATTGCCGTCCCTGAACTCTTTCCAGACCGACTCCGCTGCCCTGTCCGGAAGGCGCATGTGTGGGTCGCCAGCCTAGCAGGCTCGACCAGTCCTATACATCGACCGACGCGGCCTTGCGACACTGGAACTTCCGAATCAATCGTCCTCAAGCAAGATGGCGATGGCGAACAGAACGCCAGCGACAACCGCCCCCTGTGCAGCCCAAAGATTCTCTTGCGACGAAAGGGTTTGAAGCGACTTGATTGCCTTGTCTGCAGCCAACGGCAAAGCTGAAGCCGCGATCCCTGCCTGTGCAGATACGTGCCACATGACAGCGGAATATGCCGTCGCTGCCGCACCAATAGTCGCGGCGGTTCGCCGCATCGATTTTTTGAACATAGCGATGGCCTGTAGGCTTGAAGTTTCAAGTGGCCGAGTCAGCCTCGGGGGCTGCATCCGACGGTGAAATTTTTACACGGCTATACGCGTGTGCGCTACGGGTATCGACGCGTCCATGTACTGCTGCGCCGGGAAGGCTGGCAGTTGGGTCGGAATCAGGCGTACCGGTTGTATTGCGAAGAGCAGTTGCAGTTGCGCTCGAAATTGCCGAAGCGACGAAAGATGGTGGTGACGCGCGTGGCGAAGATCGTTCCGGTCAGGCCAAACGACGCTTGGAGTATGGATTTTGTGGCTGACCAGCTTGCTGATGGCTCGAAATTTCGCACTTTGACGATCGTGGATGTGTTCACGAAGGAGGCGTTGGCGATCGAAGTGGGGCAACGCTTGAAAGGCGAACACGTGGTATCCGCATTGAACCGAATCGCCGCTCGGCGCGGCGCTCCGCGGCATCTGTTTGTCGACAACGGCAGCGAGTTTTCCGGGCGCCTGCTCGATATGTGGGCGTACCACTACCAAGCAAAAATCGACTTCAGCCGACCGGGCAAGCCGACGGACAATTGCCACATCGAGACGTTTAACGGATCATTCCGCGATGAGTGCTTGAACCTACATTGGTTCGAGACGTTGGGCGAAGCCAAAGCGATCGTCGAGGCCTGGCGCCGGGATTACAACGAGAGCCGTCCTCACTCTGCTCTCAAAGAGTTGGCACCAGCTGAATTCGCCCGTCAGCTGATGCCTTTGCCGGGTTCAACCAGACCCGAAACGCCGGAAAACTCGCTCTAGATCTGGTCCGGGAAACCCAAGCGGATCAAACGCGGGAAAACTCGCTCTAGATCTGGTCCGGGAAACCCAAGCGGATCACAAGTTGGAATGCCACGCTTTGTAGTGGTCTAATGAATCCGGACACTGATTTAGGCGAGAATGGTCGCCATGAAGAGGTGTCTGATGAGCAAGCAACGACGTACGTTTTCCCCGGAGTTCAAACAGCAAGCCGCGTGTCTGGTGCTCGACCAGGGCTATAGCCATATAGAAGCAAGCCGCTCGGTCGGCGTCGGCGAGACGGTGCTGCGCCGCTGGGTGCAGCAACTTCAGATGGAACGCCAGGGCGTCACGCCGCAGGGCAAGGCAATCACGCCGGATCAACAGCGTATTCAGTAACTCGAGGCGCGTATCGAACGCCTTGAGCGTGAGAAGGCCATTTTAAAAAAGGCTGCCGCGCTCTTGATGTCGGAAGGCATCGAACGTACGAAGTAATTGATCAGATTGGCGCAAGCGAATCGGTCGAGCTGATCTGCGCGGTATTCGACGTGTCGCGGTCCTGCCTGTATGCCCATCGAGGGCGAACCCGACGCGTTGATGCCGAGCGAATGGCACTGCGTAGCCGGGTACACGAACTATTCATCGAGAGTCGAAGCTCTGCTGGCAGTCGCAGCATCATGGGCATGATGCGCGAGGAAGGTACGGCGATTGGCCGCTTCAAGGTCAGCCGCTTGATGGAAGAACTCGGGTTGATCTGCAAGCAGCCGGGCCGCCATGCCTACAAGCAGGCCACGGTCGAGCGGATCGATATCCCGAACCATCTCAATCGCGAATTCGAGGTTGGTACGCCGAATCAGGTGTGGTGTGGTGACATCACGTATGTCTGGGCGCAGGGCCGTTGGCATTATCTGGCCGTAGTACTCGACCTGTTCACGCGTCGGGCTGTTGGCTGGGCGTTCTCGACACGCCCTGATGCCGATCTGGTCGTGCAGGCGTTGGAGATGGCCTACGAGCAACGTGGTCGACCGCAAGGCTTGCTGTTTCACTCGGATCAAGGCGGTCAATATGCAAGCCGGAGATTCCGTCAGCGCCTCTGGCGCTATCGGATACAGCAGAGCATGAGCCGTCGAGGAAATTGTTGGGACAACTCCCCGATGGAGAGGTTGTTCCGCAGCTTCAAGACCGAATGGCTACCGTCAGTGGGCTACATGTCGGCGCAGGAGGCACAGCGGGACATCAGCCACTACCTGATGCACCGGTACAACTGGATACGGCCGCATCAGTTCAATGACGGACTGGCGCCGGCGGTTGCGGAAGAAAAACTTAATGCAGTGTCCGGGATTAGTTGACCACTACACAGGCGATCCTGATCCTGACGGGCGCCTACATTGGCTTTCTGCCCAAGCACTACGCGAAGCAATGGGTCGATGCGGGCCAGATGCGCCAGATCGGGTCACAACTGACGTCAACATGGCCGTTTTCGTCGATCACTCGTCGCGTCGCGGCGCAGCCGACCGTGCTGCGTGCGTTCGTCGTTGATCTGATGGCGCATGCGGACCACCGTTCCCTAACTGCGGACAGATAGATTGCGCCGCAGTATCCGGCTCGACGCGATAGCGTCACAGCCTTGCCGCGCAATGCATTGCTACCGACGTGCAATCGTCACTCGGAGATAGTGCTGCTATCAGGCACCCGGACCGGCGCGACTTGCCGGCTTTATATACAGAACTCGCGCCATCCGTATTTCTTCGCGACGGCAAACTGGTGTGTGGGTATCACGGGCTAACGATGGGGCGTGACGGTCGCTGCACGGGGATGGCGGGACAACGGGTCACCGGTTTTCCGACGATCCACAGCTATCCCGCTGTCGAGCGGTACGGCTTTAAGCTGATTTACGTTGCTGCCAACGCACGGATGATCATGAACCCAGAAGACTCGACGCTCTATGTGCAATCTTTCGCCACCGGCATCGCGGTGCTGGGCGCATTCGATGTGCAGCATGCATCGATGATGCTTGGCGGAGATTGCCGCTGCCGCGGGTATCAGTCGTAGCGCGGCCCAGCGATTTGCCTTTACGCTCGAAGCGATCGGCTTGTTGATGAAGGACCCGATCAGTAAGCGTTATTCGCTGTCGTCGCGTACCCTGGATGCGGGTTGTCGCTATCTGCAGTCGCATCCGCTGCTGAATCGCGCCAATCCTTATCTGCTCGAACTCAATCGTAACGCGGGTGAAACGGTCAATCTGGCGGAGCCGGCCGGGACGGACATGATCTATATCGGCCGATTCCCGAGCCCGATGCGGCTGATGGTGCACATGCCGATTGGCCGCCGGATTCCGATGTACTGTTCGTCGGCCGGCCGGGCGTTTCTGTCGTGTCTGCCCGAAGAGCAGGCGCGTCGGGGCCTGCAAAGCACACAACCGGTGCGTTTCACGCCCAGTACGATGGTGGATGTGGACGAGTTGCTCAAGCGTTTGCAGAGGGCGCGCCAGGATGGATATGCGTACTGCAACGGGGAGTATTACCGCGGCGACCTCGCGCTCGCAGTACCGGTATTCGATCTCGCTCAACGTGTGGTCGCGAGCTTGCAGGTTTCCGTGTCCGCCTCCAAGTGGTCGCTCAATCGAGCGGTGTCGCATTTCGTGCCGATGATGCAGGAAACTGCACGGCTGATCTCCACGACACCGCCGACGCAGCGCGCTCTGGCATCGCTCCTTGGGCCCCATGTCGATCAACCAGCCACATTGGGTGATCGGGCGGGTTCCCAGTAGGCAAATACCGTCCAGAACTGCTTCGACATCGTGACGGAGGCGGGCCTCGGCAAGGAAGACACTGTTCACATGAAAGCGTTTTTGACCGATGCCCTCTACTTCCAGTCGTTCAACAAAGTATTCAAAGCATTCTTTGCCGCACACCCGCCGGCCCGCGTTTGCTACGTTGCCGAAATGGAAGACGTTACTGCTCGGCTGCTGGAATCCTTCAATACTGCTTTTTAAGCCCAATGACGGCCACCTACGGGGGATATTCACTCCCCCGTACTTTCATTAGAGCGGCATGTCGAGCGTCACGTGATCGACGACGGTCGGCGAGTATAGTCACGCGCCGAAGACCTTGCCGCCACCGGAGTTTCGTGCGCTACGCTTCCAGCGCAAGCAATGCGAACGTCGCGAGCCAGTGCTCGCCCATGTAGTCACCGGCCACGTGCGCGAGCGCGCTCGCGAGATGACGGTCGGCTGCGTCGAGCAGCTTCGCGCGCCGCGCGTCGCCTTCCGGTAGTGCGCCGGCCAGCGCACGCTGGCACCATGCGCGGCTGAGGTTCAGCCCGTCCAGGTGTGCGATCTTGCCGTCGCTGCGGTCGCTGACAGTCGCCGGCTCGAACAGTGTCGCGGGTTCGCCGCGCGCGAGATCAGGCAGGAAGCGCGCAAACCAGCCGTCGAATTCGCCCGCCGGCAGCACCCGCCGCATCAACTCAGCCTCCATCAGCGCAGGCGACAGGAACTCGTCGCCCGACGGCTCCCACGCCTGGCACGCGACATCGTTCAGGTGCCAGCGCTTCGCGGTATCGACGATCAGCGCCGCGAGCCCGTCGCGCTGCGTGTCGCGTGCGAAAGCGAGCGTGAGCGCAAGCGCGAACGCGGTGTTGAAGTGCGTGCCGACGCGCAGCGGATAGGTCGCTTTCGGCAAGAAAGCCTCGAAGCGCGACACGAACAGATCGGTCAGCGGCGCCATCGTCTTCGCCCAGCCCACGGCCTGCGGCAGCGGGCCCCTCAGCGCAAGCCGCTCGAGCTGCGCGGCAAGCGCGAGCAGCCACGCCCAGCCGTACGGCCGCTCGAAGCCACTGTTGTGCGGCAGAGCAAGATACGCGCGTTCGCCGACAACGTTCGCCTCGGTGAAGTGCGCATCGACAATCGCGACGATGCGTTCGGCCGCCGGCAATGCCGGGTAGTGTTCGAGCACGCGCAGCACGAGCCAGTAGCCGTGCACACACGAATGCCAGTCGTAGCTGCCGTAGAAGATCGGGTGCAGCGCGCGCGGACCCTGCACGTCCTGCGGGCTGGCGAGCGAATGTGTGAGCTTGTTCGGATATTCGCGGGTTAGGTGCGCGAGCGCAAGCGACGCGAATTTCGACGCGAGTTCGAGGGGCAGTCGGTCGGTCATGAGGGGCTCGTCCATCTCGTCAGAAGCGGAAAACGAACGCATACATCAGCAACGTGTTCACGGCGAGCAGCAACACGGCTGTCGGCCACTGCGCCTTGATCACGCCGTTCTTGTCCTTCAGCTCAAGCAGCGCCGCCGGCACGATATTGAAGTTCGCCGCCATCGGCGTCATCAGCGTACCGCAGAAGCCGCTCAGCATTCCGATCGCACCGAGGATCGCCGGGTTGCCGTGGAACTGGTGGACGATCAGCGGCAGCCCGATACCGGCCGTCATCACGGGGAACGCCGCGAAGCTGTTGCCCATGATCATCGTGAACAGCGCCATGCCGAACGTATAGGCGGCGACGACCGCGAACGGCGAATCGATCGGCACCCAGTCCCTCACGAGTCCTGACACGACGCCGCCGACGCCCGCGACCGCGAACAGCGCGCCGAGCGCCGCGAGCATCTGCGGCAAGATCGCGGCCCAGCCGACCGCATCCATCGTGTGGCGCGCCTCCTTCATGGCATGCACGGGCGAATCGCGCAGCATCGCGAGCGCGACGCTGAACGCAACGAGCGTGCCGAGCACGAGCGAGATCAGCGTCACGCTCTTCTGGTCGACGAACGGCACTCCTTTCAGCGCGAATGTACCGATCAGCGTGACGACCGGAATCAGCAGCGCGGGCAGGAACAGCCGGTTGCCGAAACGCTGCGCGAGCGTCTCGCGGCGCACGGCCGCGGCTTCCCCCGCTTCATCGGACTTGCCGCGCCCGAGCTTGCCCGAGCCGGCGATCGCCGCGAGCGCGATCGCGAGGCAGCCCGTCACGAAATGCGGCAGCAGCGCGCCGAACAGGAACGTGGCCGCGTAGATCGCCCAAAACGCGAAATTGACGATGCGGCGCGGGTTCGTGCGGTCCATCAGGTTGAAGTACGCGAACGCGGCGAATATCAGCCCCGCAAGCGTGTACAGCGATTCAAGGCCGATCATCGTGCGCCCTCCCGCCCGAGCAGGCCAAAGCCACGCGCCAGCCGGCGGTCGAGCAGCGCGAGGCGCGTGCAGTGGATCAGGAGCGCTGCGATCGCGGTCGGGATCGCCCACACCGACAGATGCAGCGGCTCGATGGAGATCCCGTTCTGTTCAAGAAAGCCCTTGATTAGCAAGATCGACTGGATCGCGATGAAAATGTCTTCGCCGAAGAACACGGCGATGTTGTCGACGCCCGATGCATGCGCGCGGATCTGCTGGCGCACCGATTCGGGCAGTTCACCGTGCAGGTTGACCGCCGCGGCCTCGGCCATCGGCGCGATCAGCGGCCGCACCATCTGCGCGTGGCCGCCGAGCGACGTGAGGCCGAGCGCGGCCGTCGCCTGGCGCAGCACGAAGTACAGCATCAGCACGCGACCCGTGGTGGCCGCTTGCACGCGCGAGATCATCCGCTTCGCCTGCTCCTTGAGCCCGTTGCGCTCAAGCAGAGCGATCACCGGCAGCGTCAGCCAGATGAGCCCCATGTAGCGGTTTTCGGTGAACGCCTTGCCGAACGCGCTGACGATGTCGACGAGATTCAGCCCGCCCGCCAGCCCTGTCGCGAGCCCCGCGATCGTGACCACCAGCAGGGCATTGAAGCGCAGCGCAAAACCGATCACAACGATCGGCACTCCAATCAGCACCAGCATTGCTCCTCCTTGTATCGGACGCGCGGCGCCATGCACGCGGCACCGCCTGCCCGGTTTCGGCCGGGCTCGATGCGCGCAATCTAGCACGAGAATTTATCGATAAAAAGTCGATGATTTGCTGCCTAGGGTAAACGTTGAAGCGCGCGGGTACAGGTTCCGATTTCGCGGTCCGTCACGCCAAAGCGACTGGCAAAAGTACACCCTCCGGGACTCGCTCAGCCTCTTCCTCCACGTTACGGCCACAGGCGGTCACGCCTAGCACTCCCGCTACTACTGGGCTGGCAAGCAAAGGCCCATCTCATTCGGCACCTATCGGCGGAAGGACTGACGTGAACAATCGCAATATCGTCTGAGTTCTCTTTCGTGCGATAGGCCTGATAGTTTTCCGGGTCCTCCATGTCGGCATATTCGAGAGCCTGATCTGTGAGATGCTCCCGAGCCTCCAAAGTGTTGCGATGTTCTTCGTACTGACATGGCAAATTATTCTTGAAGTTGAGGATCGCTTCGCGGGCTCTGTCGCGAAGCAGTTCGTTGGTGAAGATAAACCTTGGCACCATCCAACTAAGCTGTGCTTTACGGACCGGCCGGGCATTTGCTATGCCAGTTCAGCGTAGGCCAGACGAGACAACGGGTACTTAATCACTGCGTCTGGGTCCGACAGAAATAGGCAGTTACGTCATCAACATCATCGCTCCAGTACCGCAACATCAGACTACTCAACTTGATCTCGCGTCCGTTCCGATGACCAACCTGGTCACTGCTAGCTGCTGCGGGATACTCGGAGTCAAAAGTTGCAGGTACTCTGCCGGGGGGTATCTACGGGGGTAGTTATTTCGACACTCATGCTCAACATCACTAAGAATCAGAAGGTTACGCGTGCAAATCAAGGCTGACCCTGGGCACCATCCACTTCTTTGTCGCCGTGTTCTCGGCGAGACTTCCCGGCTTTTCCAGCTTATCCCGCCTCGTGACGGCGTTTCCGCTCGGCTGCTGGCACGCCGCTGGCTGTCACGCTGGCTTGCGCCCAGGCGGAATCGCCCAAAGAAGCCCCTCGCGCCCGGTGGCCGAGGCGTCGCCTACTGATGCCTCAAGCACGAACCAGCCGGCGACGAAGGGCTCGATTTATATCGAAGCGGGTCGAGCCCTGATCACGAAGCGATATCACGTCGCGGGCGACAATTTCGGCGTCTTGTGCAGTTCGACCCAATAGCTGTTTATCTCGTCGTCGGGCACGTTGAAGCGCTGCAACCATGCCTCTGTTGCCACGCGGGTATTGAGCAATGGCGCGGTGCTGTCCACGGTTCCGCCTTGCAGAATGTCGGACGACTCCGCCACGATCGGGCGCAGCGCGTGATTGAGCAGCACATACGCGGCGGGGGCTCCCGGGGGAATCCCTTTACCCATCGGCACGCCGGCGGCCGGCTCCGGGCCGGCCTGGATGACGAGGCCGCCATTGCCGAACGGCGTCTTGCGGAACCAGTCCGGCGGGAGCATCAGTGTGCCCTCACCGCCTAGCTGACGAACGAGATCGGCGTCGAGCGCCGTCAGCCAGTCGACGGTCTTGATCTTGTCCCGCGTAACGATGGTCGCATGCGTCATAGGCTCCCCGACGTCGATGCCGGGTCCGTACAACCGCGACCAGAAATTCTCGCTCGCTTCGTTGGGCTCCTGCTCGGTGGGCGGGAGATTCACGCCAAAACCAGCATGCCCCCAAACGGTCGGCAACGTCGCGACGAACGCCACAAACAGCTTCTCGAAAATGCCGGGACACAGCTGCAGAAATCGGCGCGGCACGCTGAATTTGAGCGTATCGAGCGCATAATCAGCCTGCCAATCCTCGAAGCAAAATACACCGAACGAAAAGAAACCCGCCGCAAGCTTGTGGTCGGCGCTCGTTGTTTCCGAAACGACTGGCGCGCCGCTCGACTGGGCACGCGCCAAGCTCGGGAATTTACGCGCCTTATCGAAAGCCACCGGGCTCTTGCCTTCCTCGTAGAACCAGCGCATCGGGCTCGCGCGCGGCGGCTCGGTGCCGGCTGCTTGCGCGTAGACCTTCGCATACTCATCGAGAGCAGCCATGTAGCGCTCGTAGCACTTCACGAGGGCTTCACGTACCGGCTTGGTATTCCCTTGCTTGAAATACACCACACCCCGAACAACAAGAGCCGCGCCGACAATAGCCTTTTGGTAAGGAGGCTCATAAAGCCCAAAGGGCAAGGTGTCCTGTCGTCGCGGGTCATGCGCCCATGCGACCAATTCGTCGTTTGTCATGATCTTTAAGGAAAGACCGCACCAGGAGCGGGTGACCCGGGGCTGACAGGCGTCATGGGCGGCAACCCGAAAGGCCCGGCAGTGTTTCCGCTCGTGTTCGCGCCGAACAGTTCATCCGTATTGGATTGTGTCTGTACCGATCGGGCGGACTTGCCCTGTGGCTCTCCGTCATCGCATGGACAATCCGCCCGCCTTAGCGAGACATATTTACTATCGTCACCCGCAATCCGCTTGTACGATATTTCCTGCCCGTGGCTAAACCCATCATCGAACTTCATTTCGACGACGGCCTTGATATTCGACTGTACGGGAGGCTGACCTGGGTCATTCACGATGACCACATCGGGACGGCGAATCTGATCCAGGCCGGTCTTTTTGCCCTTGATATACCCGCCGAGTTTGCCCGGCCATTTCTCCTGAATCCAGATCAGCAAACGACCGACCGGCGTTAGCGCATCGTCGTCTTCCATGATCGGCACCGGTGGCGCCGGGGGCTTGGGTCGCATGTCGTACGATACTTCCGGCAAGTACTGCGTTGGTTTCCCGGACATGATTCTTGAAGTCGTGTTCGTAAAATTCAACCGCTCCGCAACGCACTTCTGCCGGAGAAACCGGCCTCCCTTTTTTGTCGCGATGGCAACGCCGATGCGGCCACATCGACACATGAGATCGCAAAGCTTCTGCCTTTCGTGCGGCAGCAACCCGTTGCGAACGCCTATGGCTGTCGTTCTCCCCTCGCCACCTCCCGAACCTCCGACCACCGAACCGCCGCTCATGCTTCACCCATGCTCGCCGCCCCGAACGTTCCCGGATGGCTGAACAAAAGCGATACCGCCTGACGGCTGTTGAGCCAAGCCGTGTAACCGTTCGCGTCCGTCGTGCCGTGAATCGTCTGACCGTCGGCCGACGTCACCGTGTAGGGATGGTTCGCGATGGGCTCGCGCGTAAGGTCGTCGACAAGCTGGAAACGCCCACGAGATGGGCCATCGTCGTGCGCGGCATGCTGCGCAACCGCGCTTGTGCCCGCACCGACCGCCCCGCCTACCCCCGACGTCTGCTCCGCCGTCGCTTCGCCTTGCGATGCGATCAACGTCGCGCCGCACGCCGTCTTGTCGCCTTCGGTCGCGACGGCACGGCCGTCGAACGTCATGCTGCGAATCCGGACGCCGACGATCGGATAAACGCCGCGGCACCTCGGGCACGACACCATGTCGCCCTCCAGCGCAATCGCCTTCCCGAGGACCGTGTTGGTCGATGTACACGCCAGCACGCGGCCGCCGTGGGAGGTCGTATCCCCCTCCCGAATGAACGCTGAACCCATGCCCGATCCTCTGTCGAAAACTCGCGAGGACTCGAGCATGCGTCGAACCGAGGTGATTGCCCTATCAGCATTGCCGGACAAAGCGCGGCGCGAAGGTTGAGACACGAACGATCTTTCGCGCCCCCGTATCAGTCAGGGGGCGCGCCATACCATCGCGGAGCCAAGTCCAGCGTGAATTTCCGGGGCAACGCGACCGGCGAGCCCTTGTCGCGCCGTCGCCAGGCGACAGCCTCATCCGCCCGTCGACAGAAATGTGTATTTTGGTGACGCGCTCGATGCTCACGAACCCCGCATCGGAAAATGCGCGCCGGATTCTTCAAGTGCGCGACACCATCGCTTTTTTGTTTTCGACGGCACGCACTGCCCGCCGGGCGCAAGCTGCGACGCAGGCCGACGCCCAGACAGAATCTTCCCGCGGCGTCACGCAGCCCTCACCCCGCCAACACCGCCTCCGGCGGCCGCACCTCGAACCCCACCACCTCCGCCTGCCGCAATCGCGCCGCGTGCCCCGCGCCGGGCTCGCGAATGAACAGGCGCGTCAGCCAGCGATCCTTGCCGTCGAACCGCGGCTCATACCGGGTGCGCGAATGGGAGGTCCGGTGGTTGTCGAACACCAGCACGTCGCCGGGCTTCAGGTAGAGGATTTCCTGCGTCTCCTCGATCGCCGCCATGAATGCCTCCAGCGCCTCGTGCGCCGCGCTGCCCGCCTCGCATTCGATCAGCCGGCCGTCGTAGCGGATCCGGTCGTCGTTGTCGAACAGCAGGCGCAGCCGGGTCTGCGGGTCGGGCTGCTCCGCCGTCTTGAACAGGTCGTCCACGCGCCACGTCAGCGGCACCGACCGCAACACGTCCTGATGCGCGGCGCTCAAGCGCTTCACGATGCGCCGGACCGAGATGACCGGCGTACCGGCCCGACCTTCATGGTCCGCGCGCGAACAGCCCAGCGCCACGTAATTGGGCTGCGCCGTCAGATACGCGAGCTCCGTGTGATAGCGAAGCGCGTCCCGATAACCGTGCGAGGTCATGGAATGCTCGCTGGCGATCATGGTCTTCGCGTCCCGCGACGGAAACACATCCTGCAGCGGCGCGCCGCTCCGATTCCGGTCGTAGCCGGTCGCCACGCCCATGCGCATGCCGATCAACGCGACCCACGCCTCGGTCTGCAACAGCGTGCGTTCCGGCGGCGGCGGCCAATGCTCAGGCGTGTCGGGCAAGGCGTCCGGGTCGAGCGGCAGCCCGCGCAGCAGCAGGTAGCCGCCCTCGTTGCCGCGCGCCCGGAACGCCGCCAGGGTGTCGCGGATCGGCGCCGGCAGCGCGTCGGACAGCGCGGCGGCCCGCGTGAAGAATGCGCCGAGATCCGCGCGGGGCAGCGCGGGAAGCTCGGCGCGCAGAGCCTCGAGCGCATCCGCATGGGGGCTGCAATCGAGTATCGCCGGTACGTGCATGGGATCCTCCATCAGGTCAGGGATCGGTACATGTGATGGACGTCGACCAGGCCCTGCGTCGGGTGGCGGAACGCCCGGGGAACGATGGCGAGGGTCTCGAAGCCCAGCCCGTGCCAGAGCCTGACGGCCCGTTCGTTGGCCGCGACCACCGCATAGGCTTCCATCGCCGCATAGCCGGCGGCGCGGCAGGCGTCGATGACGTATTCCGCCAGCGCGCGCCCGACTCCGTGCCCCCAGCATTCCGGCGTCACCATCAAATCAAAGTTCGCGATGTGATCGCCGTGGCCGTAACGCAGCGGCTTCGTCTGCATCGCGGCGACCACGACGCCGTCGCGCTCGGCCACGTAGAGCGCCGCGCGCGGCGGCCGCAGCCAAAGCGCGATGGCGTCCTCCTCGGTTGCGTCCAGCGGATACGGGTGCGTCTCGCCCGCCGACACGATGCGGCGCCACAGCGGCCAGATGCGCGGCCAGTCGGCGGCGTCCGCACGCCGGACCTCGACCGCTTCCGCAAGCGGCGGTGCAAGCCACTCGCTCATGCGTCACCCGCGCGCGCCGGCTGACAGGGGCGGCGCGGCGCGCCCGCGCCGGAATCGCCCGCAATGAAATGAATCAGCGTTTTTTCCCCGTGCTTTTCGGCATTTCGCCTGGTCATCCACGGCTGTAATAATGAAAACATTCTCTCGGCCCATCATTCTTTTACTTTTCATTGCTTCGACGCCATTCCCGCGGCGGTTGCGCCACGCGGCGCGCTCCTCGGGAATACATCGGACGTGCGGTGCCGGGTATCGGCCCCGACTCCCCGAACCCGCCAGGCAAAACAGGCAAACACCGGGCGGATCTCGGCCGATCGACGATCGGCGGCGCACCCATCATTGTTTTGCTTATTTGAATCATCAAGCCGGCGTTTAGAATAAGCCAACTATTAAATTCAGTCCACTATGAATGAATCAGTAACCACGGGATTTTCTGATGGAAATGAAATCAGGCGTGGAATATCCCTGGCCCGCCGGAACCGCGCGGCAATCGGCGCCCGGAACAGCACGCGCGCCTAGCCGTCGCGCTCGATCGCATCCCGCGCCAGTTCCTCGAACCAGTCGACGAACACATTGAGCCGCCGCGACCGGTGCCGGCGGTGCGGATACAGCGCCGAGACCTCCATCGACGCCGCGCGATGCTCGGGCAGCACCTCGACGAGCGCGCCCCGGTCGAGCAGATGCTGGACGTCGAAACGCGGGATCTGGATCATCCCGAGCCCGGCGAGCGCGGCCGCGATATAGGTCTCCGCATTGTTGACGATCACCCGGCTCGGCATCGCGAGTTCGATCGCGCGGCCGGCCGCGACATACTCCCAGGGCGTCTCGCGCCCCGTCGTCGGCAAGGCATAGCCGACCGACCAGTGATGCGCTTCGAGCTCCTCGGGCCGCAGGGGCACGCCCTGCTCGCGCAGATAGCCTGGGCTCGCGCAGTTGATCATCGCGATCCGCCCGAGCGGGCGCACCACGAGGCTGCTGTCGGTGAGCCGCCCGACCCGGATCGCGCAATCGACGCCCTCCTGCACCAGATCGATCGAGCGATCGGTGGAACCCAGCGACAGCTGCAGGTTCGGATAGCGGCGCATGAAACCGGGCAGGGCGGGCGCGATCAACCGGCGCGCGATCCGGCTCGGCACGTCGACATTGAGCCGCCCCGCGACATCGCGATCGCTGCCGCGGAACAGCCGGTCCAGTTCGTCGGCCTCGGCGAGCAGCCGGCGGCCGCGCTCGACCAGCAGCGCACCGTCCGCGGTCAGTTGCACCTGACGCGTGGTCCGATGCAGCAGCCGCGCGCCAACGCCCGCCTCGAGCTGCTGCACGGCGGCCGACACGGTCGCGCGCGGCAGGCTCAGCGTATGGGCGGCCTTGATGAAGCTGCCCATTTCCGCCACCTGCAAAAACACCCTGATCTGTTCCAGCTTGTCCATGACGCCGACCTCCCGACGCGGCGCGCGTTGGCGCAAAAAGGCCGCGCGCCCCCGAGCCGGGAGCGCGCGGCCGCCATCTCGACGCCCGGCGGACGCACCCGCCCCGGCCGGGCGAGGCGGCTCACCGCGCCGCCTCGCCCGGTCGGGGGCGCGCCGCCCCGACGCCCTACTTCGTCGTGTAGCCGCCGTTGATCAGGAGCGTCTGCCCGGTGATCCACCAACCGTCCGTCACCAGGTGGCGGATGAACGGCACGACGTCCTCGATGTCGGTCAGCCCGGTCTTGCTGAACGGCGACAGCGCCGCAGCGGTCTTGTGGTACGCGACCGCATCCGCGCCTTCGGCCGGATAGAAGAACGGCGTATCCATCGGGCCGGGCCCCACCGCGGTCACGGAAATGCCGCGTGCGCCGTATTCCTTCGCCGCGGCGCGCGTGAAGTGCTCGACGGGCGCCTTGGCGCCCGCGTACGCCGCGTAGAACGGCGTGAACGCGCCGAGCAGCGAGGTGACGAGCGTCAGCAGCTTGCCGTTGTCCTCCAGGTGGCGGCCCGCCTCCTTGATGAAGAAGAACGCGGTCTTGCTGTTGACCGCGAACATCTCGTCGTACTCGGCCTCGGTGATCTCGGTGAACGGCTTCTTGAGCACCTTGCCGACGGTGTTGATCGCGATGTCGATCTTGCCGAAGCGGTTCTTCGCGTCGTTGAACAGCCGCTCGACGGCCTCCGCCGACGTCAGGTCGCCCCGGAACGCCGCCGCGTTGGCGCCCGCCGCCTCGAGCGCAGCCACCGTCTCGTCGGCCTGCGCCTTGCTCGATGCACTGTTGTAGTGAACCGCGATCGATTTCGCGCCGTGGCTCGCGAGGTCGCGCGCGATCAGTCCGCCGAGGTTCTTCGCGCCGCCGGCGATCAGGACGACCTTGTCCTTGAGGGTATGTGCTGTCATCAGTGACTCCATCGCGTTGAGAGGAGTCCGTAGTGTAGGCAGGCTTCGGCGCGCGGTCAGCATGCACGGGCTGGATAGATTATCCAGAAATCAGATACAAACGGAAACGTCATACAAATTGCCGCCCGACCCGGGATTCGCTCGCGGGCGTCGGCAATGGCGCGCGGAGTAGCGGCCGCCGGCCGACTCCGGCAGCGCCGCGCCGCCGCCCGTCATGCGCATCGCGCATGACACGGCCGAGCGAATGGAAAGCCTGGCTGGGCAATCCCGCGCCGCCCGGCATGGCGGCGGGCGCGCGTCACTTCACGCTGAAGCGATAGCTGCCCTGCGTGCGATGGCCGTCGGTCGCGACCGCGACCCAGCGCACCGTATAGTCCCCCGCCGCGATCGGCTTGAGCGCGACCGACATGCGCTTGCGGTTCGCGGCGTCGATCGTCGCGCGGCCGTCGGCGGCCGGCTGGCCCGCCGCGTCGGTCACGACGATCGAGCTGAAGGCCGGTTCGAGCGGCTCCGTGAAATCGATCGCGACAGCATGCGGCGCGTCGGTGACGACCGCGTTGGCGGCCGGCTCGCTGTGTTCGGGTTTCGCGTGCGCGAAGGCCGCGGCCGACAGCGTGAGCGCCAGGACGGCGAGCGCGCCGCGTCGGGCGAGCGGCATCAGGATGGAAGTCATGGCTTGCCTGTATCGTTGGTTCATGCACGCGCCGCGACGGCGCGTCCGGACCCGGCAGCTTACCAGCCCCGCGCGACGCGCTTGGTACAATGCGCGCGCCATGAATCTCGAAAGCATTCTCTTCAAGCAGGGCTTCGGCTCGCGCCGCCAATGCCGGGCGCTGATCGACGCGGGCCGCGTCGCGGTCGACGGTGCGATCGCGGCCGACGCCGACGCCCATTTCGACACGACGGACCTCGTGTTCGAGGTCGACGGCGTCGCCTGGCCCTACCACGAGCGCGCGTACCTCGCGCTGAACAAGCCCGCCGGCTACGAATGCTCGCGCGATCCGCAACATCACCTGAGCGTGTTCAACCTGCTGCCGCCGCCTTTCGCGGCGCGCGGCGTGCAGTGCGTGGGCCGGCTCGACCAGGACACCACCGGCCTGCTGCTGCTCTCCGACGACGGCCAGTTCGTGCACGCCTACACGTCGCCGAAGCGCAAGGTGCCGAAAACCTACCTCGCGACCGTGCGCCACGTGCTCGACGACGCCCAGCTCGACGCGCTGCGCGCCGGCGTGCTGTTGCACGGCGAGCCGAAGCCGCTCGCGGCGCGCGCCGCGCGCGCCCGAGAAGAACGACTCCTCGAGATCGCGGTGCTCGAAGGCAAGTATCACCAGGTCAAGCGCATGGTCGCCGCCGCGCACAACCGCGTCGATGCGCTGCACCGCGAAAGCATCGGCGGCTACCGCCTGCCGGACGCGCTCGCGCCCGGCGCGTGGTGCTGGCTCGCCGAAGCCGATCTCGCTGCATTGCGCAACACGGCGAATACCCTCTGAGGGAAAGCCCGGAGCGTCCTTCGAAGGCCCCGCGGCGCACCTTGCGGCGCAGCATGGCAGAGTTGAAATCCCCCGCTATACTCGAATCAAAACCAAAAAAACTGGTTGAGGGGAGACATCATGATCATCAACAGTCCGATTGAACTTTCTTCGGTGATGCTCGCGTTCGCCGCGCTTGGCGCGATCGTGATCGGCGCGCTTTTGACGGCAATGCACCTGAAGCGCAAGTACCATCCGAGCCTGATCGGCGCCATGATCGGCGCCCTGCTGTGTTTCCTGCTGATCGAGGCGCTGCCTGCGATCACCTGATCACGGCCGGGCGACGCCGCGCAGGAAGTCGTCGACGTTCGGATAGCGCAGCGCGATCCGCAGTTCGCTCTTCATGCGCGCATTCACGAGCCGGCGCGATTCGCGCATGAACGACAGCAGCGACGGATCGAGCTGCCGTTCGGCCTCGGCGCGCGTGATGCGCGGCGGCGGCGCGAGCCCGAACGCGCGCGCCACGCGCGCGAAGTAATCCCCCATTTTCAGCTCGGTGTCGTCCGACGCATGGTAGGCGCGCGACGCGCGGCCGCGCGTCGCCGCGCGCAGCAGGATCGTCGCGAGATCGTCCGCCTGGATGTGATTGGTGTAGACGTCGTCCGCCTCGCACAGCGCGGGCGTGCCCCGTTCGAGCCGCGCGAGCGGCAGGCGGTTCGCCGCGTAGATGCCGGGAATCCGCACGATCCGCGCCGACAACGCGCCGCGCGCGGTTGCATCGCGCAGCTGCCGCTCCGCCGAGACGCGCCGCCGCGCACGCGGATTCGCCGGCCGCGGCGTGCGCGTCTCGTCGACGCGCACGCCGCCGCAGTCGCCGTAAACCCCGCTCGTGCTCGCGTAGACGAGCGTGGGCGGGCGGAATCGCTCGGGTACAATACGCGCTGCCCGACGCGGCGGCCCGGGCGGCCGCGCGGCTGCGCGCCGCCCCGGCGCCGACAGCGCGGCGATCAGGGCGCGGGTTCTGCGGTCGTCGATGCCGGACGGCTGCGGTGGCGCGAGGTGCAGCACGACGGGCGCAAGTCCCGCGAGACGCCCGAGCGACGCCCGCTGGTCCAGGTTGCCGACGAGGGGCACCGCCCCCGCCGCCCGCAGTTCGGCCCGCCGCGCCGCCTGGCTCGTCAGGGCAATGATGCGAAGCGGCGCACGGCGCGCGCGCAGCTGCTCGACGCAGCGCGCGCCGACATCGCCGCAGCCGACGATCAGTACGCGCCGGCGGCGCAGAATTCGTGTCGCGATCATGGTGTATGCGTGTTTTGTAGCGGATGCATTGTAGCCGCCGTGCGCATGCCGCACGGTCCCCACATTTTGTTCTCAACGACTCTATGGCATTCAACGTAACCCTCAAGCAAAGCGGCCGGCAATTCCAGGTCGAGGCCGACGAAACCGTGCTCGCGGCCGCGCTGCGACAGAACGTGCATCTGCCGTACGGCTGCAAGAACGGCGCCTGCGGCTCGTGCAAGGGCACGATCGTGCAGGGCCAGATCGAACAGGGGCCGCATGCGGCGTCCGCGCTGTCGAACGACGAACGCACCCGAGGCCTCGCGCTGCTGTGCTGCTCGAAGCCGCAATGCGATCTCGAGATCGACGTGCGCGAGATCGCCGGGGTCGACGGCGTCCAGGTGAAGAAGCTGCCGTGCCGCGTCAACGCGCTCGAACGCCGGGCGGACGACGTGGTCGTGCTGAAGCTGCAGCTGCCCGCCAACGAGCGCCTGCAATATCTGGCCGGCCAGTACATCGAATTCATCCTGAAGGACGGCGCGCGCCGCAGCTACTCGATGGCGAGCGCGCCGCACGACGACGGCCCGGTCGAACTGCACATCCGCCACATGCCGGGCGGCAAGTTCACGGACCACGTGTTCGGCGCGATGAAGGAGCGCGACATCCTGCGCTTCGAAGGGCCGCTCGGCACCTTCTTCCTGCGCGAGGACTCCGACAAGCCGATCGTGCTGCTCGCCTCGGGCACGGGCTTCGCGCCGATCAAGGCGATCATCGAGCACGCGCGGCACCTGGGCCTCGAGCGCCCGATGACGCTCTACTGGGGCGCCCGTCGCAAGAAGGACCTGTACCTGCTCGAACTCGCCGAGCAATGGGCGCGCGAGACACCGAACTTCCGCTTCGTGCCGGTGCTGTCGGAGCCGGACGAAGGCGACGCGTGGACGGGCCGCACAGGCTTCGTGCACCGCGCGGTGATCGAGGATCTGCCGGACCTGTCGGGCCACCAGGTGTACGCATGCGGCGCGCCCGTGATGGTCGAGTCCGCCCAGCGCGATTTCACCGCGCACCACGGGCTGCCGGCCGACGAGTTCTACGCGGATTCGTTCACGAGCGCCGCGGACCTCGCGCACCCGGTCTGAACGCAGGCGGGCACGCGCGACCGCCGCGACCTCGAATTGTTGCATCGCGGCGGTTTACTTGAAGACGCGTGATGCCGTATGCTTGCGTGCATGAACCGCTACCTGTCCACACTTCGACGTCGCCGCTCGCCGCTCCGCCCGGATGCCGCCGGTTCGTCACGGACTCGCGCGTAACACCTGCCTCACCGGTTACGCACAAGCTGTTCGACTCACCCAGCCACGGCATTCCGTGGCTTTTTTATTGTCTGTTTCCGACCACCCGCTGGAGTTCGCCGTCATGTCCCTGAACGATTACCCGATCGACTCGCTGATGTACATCACGAACCGCCCCGACCTCGTGTTCACGCACGGCAAGGGCTCCTGGCTCTACGATCACACCGGCAAGCGCTATCTGGACTTCATCCAGGGCTGGGCGGTCAACAGTCTCGGTCACTGCGACGACGGCGTCGTCGAAGCGCTCAAGAACCAGGCGGAACAGCTGCTGAACCCGTCGCCCGCGTTCTACAACGCGCCGATGGCGAAGCTCGCCGCGCTGCTCACGCAACACAGCGTGTTCGACAAGGTGTTCTTCACGAACAGCGGCGCCGAAGCCAACGAAGGCGCGATCAAGCTCGCGCGCAAATGGGGCCGCAAGTTCCGCAACGGCGCGTACGAGATCATCACGTTCGACCACAGCTTCCACGGCCGCACGCTCGCGACCATGTCCGCGAGCGGCAAGCCGGGCTGGGACACGATCTACGCGCCGCAGGTGCCGGGCTTCCCGAAGGCCGAGCTGAACAACATCAATTCGGTCGAGAAGCTCATCACCGAGAAGACGGTCGCCGTGATGCTGGAGCCGATCCAGGGCGAAGGCGGCGTGATCCCCGCGACCCGCGAGTTCATGCAGCAGCTGCGCGCGCTGACGAAGCAGCACAACCTGCTGCTGATCGTCGACGAAGTGCAGAGCGGCTGCGGCCGCGCGGGCACGCTGTTCGCGTACGAGCTGGCCGACATCGCCCCGGACATCATGACGCTCGGCAAGGGTATCGGCAGCGGCGTGCCGCTCGCCGCGCTGCTGTCGACGGCGGACGTCGCGGTGTTCGAAGCCGGCGACCAGGGCGGCACCTACAACGGCAATCCGCTGATGACCGCGGCAGGCTACGCGGTGATCTCGCAGCTCGTCGCCCCCGGCTTCCTCGAAGGCGTGCGCGCGCGCGGCGAATACCTGAAGCGCAAGCTGCTCGAATTGTCGGAGGAGCGTGGCTTCGAAGGCGAACGCGGCGAAGGCCTGCTGCGCGCGCTGCTGCTCGGCAAGGACATCGGGCCGCAGATCGTCGAGAAAGCGCGCGACATGCAGCCGGACGGCCTGCTGCTGAACGCCGCGCGGCCGAACCTGCTGCGCTTCATGCCCGCGCTCAACGTGACGAACGACGAGATCGACCAGATGATGGCGATGCTGCGCTCGGTGCTCGACACGCTCTGAGCGAGGCCCGCCATGTCCCCCGAGACGAGCGGCGGCGCCGCGCTCGCGATCCGCGCGTTCGAACCGGCCGACACCGAGGCGGTACTCGCGGTCTGGCGCGACGCGTTCCCACACTACTCGGACGCCGATGCGCCGCCGCATCGCGATCCGCTGCGCGCGATCGAGATGAAGCGCGCCACCCAGCCCGAGCTGTTCTTCGTCGCGCTGTGCGACGGCCGCCTCGTCGGCACACTGATGGCGGGCTATGACGGCCATCGCGGCTGGCTCTACTCGCTCGGCGTGGCGGCCGGCACGCGGCGCGTCGGCATCGGCCGCGCGCTGATCGCGCACGCGGAAGCCGTGCTCGCCGCGCGCGGCTGCGTGAAGGTGAACCTGCAGGTGCTGGCCGGCAACGACGACGCGTGCCGCTTCTACGAAGCGCTCGGCTATCGGGCCGAACCGCGCCTCTCGTTCGGCAAACCGCTGCCGGGCGTCTGACGCGCGGCGGGCCGCGTCGCGCTCAGCGCGTGATCGGCCCGCCGCCTGGCGCCGGGTTGCCGAGCGTATCGGTCGGCACCGTCTGCTGGTCGAACGCGGCGAAATAGGCCGCCCAGTGCGCGGCGCCGAGATTCACCAGCAGCGCGCCGTCCTGCCAGACGTCGTTGTGGTCGTTGCTGTCGTCGCCCGCCTGATGCGCGTAGTGCGGCCCCGCCGATCCCTGGTTCAGGTGGGTGTCGTGGATACCGTTCCCTTCCTGATACACGCGGCCGTACACATACAGGTCGAGCCCCTCCTGCTGCGCCGTCCGGATCAGCCTCAGCACCGACGGAATCGGCTCCGCCTGCTCGCTGCCGTCCATCACGTCGCTTTGCCGCCACGGCCCGGTCTCGTCGAGGACCGTGCTGCGCAGATAGTCGAGCGCCGGCAGCACGGCGGCGCCCGTCAGGTCGTTGTAGCCTTCCGGCGCCGCGGCGAGCGTCTGCGTGAGCGGATGCTGGTAGTCGTAGACGAGCTTGTAGCGCAGCAGGTCGTCCGCGTCGTTGGTGCCGACGTTGATCGCGACATCCCAGTCGCCGCCCGCCATCGCCAGCGTCACGTGCACGTGGTACTGGATCTCGTTGCCGTGCCCGGCCGACCGGAGGCCCGCGATCCGCCTGATCGTCGCCTTCACGAAACCGTACTTGAGACTCATGCCCGACCTCCCTCGTATCGATGGATCGCGCGGCCCCGCGCGTCGCTCAGCGCAACAGCATCGGCGCGCGCGATGTCCGCACGATGACGCGCGGAGCGGCCGGCTAGGTGCGGCCGGCTCAGACACGGCCGCCGCGGCGCGGCCGCCGCTAGAAAGGCTCGACGATCCGGCTGACGGCAGGTGCGCCGCCCGCCGTGCCGTCGAGCCGCACGATCAGGTCGAACACCTGCGGATTCCACGGGTCGGGATAGCTGCCCGCCGGGGCGCCGAGCGCCGCGAGCAAACCCGGGATATGCCCGTGGTGCCAGCAGACCACGACGCGCCGGCCCGCATACTTGTCCTTCTCCAGCAAGTCGCGCGCAAGCTTCGCGTAATCCTTGTCGGCGATCTTGTCGTCGATCGGCACGCCGACCTGCTGCGACAGCGGCGTCACGGTCTCGACCGGCCGGGCGCTGTCCGCGCCGGTCGCCGCCGCGAGGATGAAATCGGGGACGCCGAAGGTTGCGGGCACGTAGGTCGCGAGCGCCGCCGCGCGCGCCTCGCCGGCCGGCGACAGGTTCGGATCGCTGGCGTCCCGAGGCTTCTCCGCATGCCGCATGACGAGGATGAACAGAGGGAAGGACATGAGACGGATCTCCTGACACGACATCGACATGGAACGCGGCGGGTGCACCGCGACGTCGCCGGCGCCGCGCGCCAACCGCCTCGATTATAGGAAGCGCTACACGCGACGGGCGCGGCGAGCCGAGCCGGGCTGCACCATGACAAAGGGCCGCCCCGGTTCCCCGGGGCGGCCCTTGCGCAAGCGGCGCGGCGCGGCCGCGCCGCGCGTCACTCGCCGAGGTAGGCGGCGCGCACCTTCGGATCGTCGAGCATCTGCTTCGCGTCGCCCGACATCGTCACCGTGCCGGAGTCCATCACGTAGCCGCGATCGGCCGCCTGCAGCGCGAGCCGTGCGTTCTGCTCGACGAGCAGCACGGTCAGGCCTTCCTTCGAGATCTCGCGCACCACTTCGAAGATCTTCTCGACCATGATCGGCGAGAGGCCCATCGACGGCTCGTCGAGCAGCAGCAGCTTCGGCTTGGACAGGATCGCGCGCGCCATCGCGAGCATCTGCTGCTCGCCGCCCGACAGCGTGCCCGCCAGCTGCGTCGCCCGCTCCTTCAGGCGCGGGAAGAAGCCGAACATGCGCTCGACGTCATGCTTGATGCCGTCGTTGTCGTTGCGCAGGTAGGCGCCCATCTGCATGTTCTCGAGGATCGACATGCGCGCGAAGATCCCGCGGCCTTCCGGCACCATCGCGAGGCCGCGCTTGAGCAGTTCGTGCGTCGGCACGCCCTTGATCGACTGGCCCAGGTATTCGATGTCGCCAGCCGAATACGGCTTGAGGCCCGTGATCGCCTTCATCGTCGTGGTCTTGCCCGCGCCGTTCGCGCCGATCAGCGTGACCAGCTCGCCCTGCTTCACCTCGAGGTCGACGCCCTTGACGGCCTGGATCCCGCCGTAGTTGACCTGCAGGCCCTTGATTTTCAACATTGCCGCTGCCATCAGTGCACCCCTGCGCCGAGATATGCCTCAATCACCTTCGGATTCTTCTGCACGTCCTGCGGCAGACCTTCGGCGATCACCTTGCCGTAATCGAGCACCGTCATCCGGTTGCACAGCCCCATCACGAGCTTCACGTCGTGTTCGATCAGCAGGATCGTGCGGCCGTCCGCGCGGATCTTGTCGAGCAGGCGCGTCAGTTCAACCTTTTCGGTGGCGTTCATGCCCGCCGCCGGCTCGTCGAGCGCGAGCAGCTTCGGGTCCGTCGCCAGCGCGCGCGCGATCTCGAGCCGGCGCTGGTGGCCGTACGAGAGGTTGCGCGCCGTGTAGTCGGCGTACTGCAGCACGCCGACGTAGTCGAGCAGCTCGATCGCGCGCTCCTTGATCTCGCGCTCCTCGCGGCGTTCGGCCGGCGTCTGGAACACCGCGCCGAGCAGCCCGTGCTTGGTGCGCACGTGGCGCCCCACCATCACGTTCTCGAGCGCGGTCATGCCGCCGAACAGCCGGATGTTCTGGAACGTGCGCGCGATCCCCGCCTTCGCGACCTGATGCACCGCGGTCGGGGTGTAGTGCTCGCCGTCGAGCTTGAAGTCCCCGGAGTCCGGCGTGTAGAGCCCGGTGATCACGTTGAAGAACGTGGTCTTGCCCGCGCCGTTCGGGCCGATCAGGCCGTAGATCTGCCCTTCCTTGATCTCGAGGCCGACGTCGGACAGCGCCTGCAGGCCGCCGAAGCGCTTGTTCACGCCCTTCACGGACAGTCGAATGTTGTCGCTCATTGCATTGCTCTCCCGCATGCCGTTCGTTATGCGCGCACCGGCTTCTTGCCGCCGCGCTTCGCGAGTTTCGCGATCCTGTCCTCATGCTTCGGCGCGGGCCACAGGCCTTCCGAGCGATACAGCATGATGACCACCATCGCGAGGCCGTAGAGGCCCTGGCGGATCACTTCCGTCGCGATCACTTCATGGCCGAACAGCGCGTGCTGCAGCGGGCTCATCGTCGAACGCAGGAATTCCGGGAACACCGCGAGCAGCACCGCGCCGAGGATCACGCCCGGGATGTGGCCCATGCCGCCCAGCACCACGCAGGCGAGCACCACGATCGACTCCCAGAAGGTGAACGATTCCGGCGACACGAAGCCCTGGAACGCACCGAACATCGCGCCCGACAGGCCGCCGAACGACGCGCCCATCGCGAACGCGAGCAGTTTCACGTTGCGGGTGTTGATGCCCATCGCCTTGGCGGCGATCTCGTCCTCGCGGATCGCGGCCCAGGCGCGGCCGATGCGCGAATGCTGCAGGCGCGTACAGACCCAGATCACGAACAGCGCGCAGATCACGAACAGGTAGTAATACATGTACACCGACGGCAGCGACACGCCGAAGATCGTGTGCGTCTGCGAGAGGTTGAAGCCCGCGACCGTCACCGGATCGATGCCCGTCACCCCTTGCGGCCCGTTCGTGATGTTGAGCGGACGGTCGAGGTTGTTCATGAAGATCCGCACGATCTCGCCGAAGCCGAGCGTGACGATCGCCAGGTAGTCGCCGCGCAGGCGCAGCGTCGGCGCCCCGAGCAGGATCCCGAACAGCGCGGCGAGCGCCATCGCGACCGGCACGATCAGGAAGAACGGCAGGTGCAGGCCGCCCGGGAACAGCTGCGCGATCCACTCGAAGTTGTTGGTCAGGTGCGGCGAGCTGAGCAGCGCGGCGGTATAGGCGCCCACCGCGTAGAACGCGATGTAGCCGAGGTCGAGCAGACCCGCGAAGCCCACCACCACGTTGAGCCCGAGCGCGAGCATCACGTACAGCATCGCGAAGTCGAGCACCCGCACCCAGTAGTTGCCGCCCGCGGCGCCGATCACCATCGGCGCCGCGATCACGAACGCGGCGATGAGCACGCCGATGGCATAGGTTTTCGCGCCCTTGCGCTCTTCGACGAGCGACGTCGACGATTCGATCGGTTGAATGGATGTCATGTTGTTCTCTCCTTACGCACGATCCGCGACGCGTTCGCCCAGCAAGCCGGACGGACGGAACACCAGCACGATGATCAGCACGATGAACGCGAACACATCCTGGTAGTTGCTGCCGAACACCCCGCCCGTCAGGTTGCCGATGTAGCCGGCGCCCAGCTGCTCGATCAGGCCGAGCAGCACGCCGCCCACCATCGCGCCGCCGAGGTTGCCGATCCCGCCCAGCACCGCCGCCGTGAACGCCTTCATGCCCGGGATGAAGCCCATGTAGAAGTGCACGTTGCCGTACTCCGACGCGATCATCACGCCCGCCAGCGCGGCCAGCGCCGAGCCGATCATGAAGGTCGCCGAGATCACGAAGTTCGGGTTCACGCCCATCAGGCTCGCGGTGCTCGGGTTTTCGGCGATCGCGCGCATCGCGCGGCCGAGCTTGGTCTTGTGCACGAGCAGCAGCAGGCCGCCCATCACGAGGAACGCGACCGCGATGATCACGATCTCGGTCGCCGAGATCACGGCGCCCGGCGTCGTGTCGGTCGCCTGGATCACGTTGATCGGATTGGTCGAGAGCAGTTGCGGGAACGGCAGCGGATTGCGCGACCAGATCATCATCGCGGCGGTCTGCAGCAGGATCGACACGCCGATCGCGGTGATCAGCGGCGCGAGACGCGGCGCGCGGCGCAGCGGCCGGTAGGCGACCCGCTCGATCGTGAAGCCGACGGCGGCGCACACCACGGCCGCGATGCCGAGCCCGATGGTCAGCGTCGCGACGTTGCCGAGCCCGGGGAAGTGGTTCTGCAACACGGTGATCGCGGACAGCGCCACCATCGCGCCAATCATCAGAACATCGCCGTGCGCGAAATTGATGATGCCGAGAATGCCGTACACCATCGTGTAGCCCAACGCGATGATGGCGTAGACACTGCCGAGCACCAGCCCGTTGAGGACCTGCTGGACGAAAATATCCATTTAAAGCTCCTTGGCCCGTGCTGCCGGATGAACGCGCCGCCATGCAAACAAGCATAGGCTTCGTGCCATCTCAACGACACTGCGGGTACGAATAAATACCGGTAAGGGTGATATTTCATCCCGGCGCGCCGCGCGATCCTGTCGGGATCGCGCACGCCGCCGGGACTGATACGAAAACGGCACCTGCACGAGGTTCGGTGCCGTCGCGAGTCCCGTCGCGGGTTCATCACGACGTCAAGGACGTTTGCCTGGCCTCCTTGAAGTCGTAGTGTTTCGTCGGGCGCGGCGCGCGTGCCCGGCTGCCCCCGTCGCCGCGCCGCGTGCGAGCCGCCGTGGCTCGCGTGCGCGACCGCGCCGGGGTCTTGCCATGAATGATCGGTAGGGAAAGGATGTGCACGATGCCCGCGTCGCTCCCAGCGTCCGGCGTCGGCCGCACGCTCGTTTCCGCACGCATGTCCGCCGCCTCACCCCGGTGATCCCACAGCCGAGCAACTTGCGTGCCGGCCGGGCCAGGACGCCCCGCCCGCCGCGGCCAGCCCCCTTGGGCGCGGCCGCCGACGATCGAGACCCCGCTCGCTCCGCGTGTCGAGCACGCCCCGTTGTCGCGCTGTGCACCATTCCGGTACATCGGCGCGGACCGCCCGCGCCCGTCGCCTTCGCAACGGTCGGCAGGCGTTGCAACCGCAGCGGCAACGGGCCCGGCAACTGCCAACTTCACATGCATCAAATAGGTCTCCCGCGCCTTGCCCAAACCATGTTTCAAGCCCTTTGGACCTGAAAACGGGCGCATTGTAACTCTATTTATAGGACGACCAATATTCCTGATTCGACAGGGTTTTCCTGCATTGCAACCATTTTTGAGACTGATGTTTACGACATGATTGCAACTGAGTTGCACCAATTAAAGCGCAATCGGTTGCTCTCGTAAAAAATCGTCACACAAAACAAAAGCGCGCTCTTGGCGCGCTTTTGTAGGAAGAAAGCAGAATGAAAGGCGAACTTATGCGGCAGGCGGCAGGTTGAGGCCGCGCGGCAGCGGGAACGACACGCTTTCCTCGATGCCCTCGAGCGCCCGCACATTGCGCACGCCCAGTTCGCGCAAGCGCGCGATGACGGCCTGCGCGAGCACCTCGGGCGCCGATGCGCCGGCCGTCACGCCGATCCGGCGCTTGCCCGCGACCCAGGCCGGGTCGATCTGCTCGGGTGCGTCGACCATGTAGGCCGCCACGCCGCGCTTCTCCGCGACCTCGCGCAAGCGGCTCGAATTCGAGCTGTTGGGGCTGCCCACGACGATGACGACGTCGCATTGCGGCGCCATGAACTTGACGGCGTCCTGGCGGTTCTGCGTCGCATAGCAGATGTCCTGCTTCTTCGGCTCGCGGATCGCGGGAAACTTCGCCTTCAGCGCGCCGATGATCTCGGCGGCGTCGTCGACCGACAGCGTGGTCTGCGTGACGAGCGCGACCCGCTCCGGGTCTGGCAGTTCGAGCGCGCGTACGTCCTCGACGCTTTCGACGAGATGCATGCCGCGCTCGACCTGCCCCATCGTGCCCTCGACCTCCGGGTGGCCCTTGTGGCCGATCATCACGATGTCGACGCCGTCCTGGCGCATCTTCGCGACCTCGACGTGCACCTTCGTGACGAGCGGGCAAGTGGCGTCGTAAATGCGCAGGCCGCGCACGCCGGCCTCGTCGCGCACTGATTTCGACACGCCGTGCGCACTGAAGATCACCGTGTTGCCGGACGGCACTTCCTCGAGTTCCTCGACGAAAATCGCGCCCTTCTTCTTGAGGTCTTCCACGACGTACTTGTTGTGGACGATTTCATGGCGCACGTAGATCGGCGCACCGTGCATCGCGATCGCGCGCTCGACGATCTCGATCGCGCGATCGACGCCTGCGCAGAAGCCGCGCGGCTGCGCGAGCAGGATCTCGGCATCGGCCGCGACGGTCGGACTGGTCAGCGTATCGGTGGAGCTCATGATTACAGGATCCCGATGATTTTCACCTCGAACGTGAGCGCCTGGCCCGCGAGCGGATGATTGAAGTCAAAGAGTGCGGAGGTCTCGCTGATTTCCTTCAGCACGCCGGCATAGCGACCGCCGTCGGGTGCGTTGAACTCGATCAGGTCGCCCGGCGCGAACTCCTCGCCGACCATGCCGTTCTCGCGCAGCGTCGCCATCGACACACGCTGAATCATATCCGGATTGCGCGGCCCGAACGCCTGCTCGGGCGTTAGCCGGAAGGTCGAATGGTGCCCCGCCTTGAGGCCGACGAGAATCTCCTCCAGCGACGGCGCAAGCTGTCCCGCCCCGAGCAGCAGGGTGGCGGGCTTGTCGGCGAAGGTGTTGACGATGTCGGCGCCATCCGCGAGCGCGAGCCGGTAGTGCAACGTGATGTGTGAACCGGGCTTCACTTCGGAAATATCGATGAGGCTCATGAGTAACTCGTTCAATCAGCGCCCCAGAAACAGCCCTGCGGCCTGGCGCAAAACCCATATTGTAAGTCACCTGAGCGATCGGGGCGGAGTACGGCGCGATTCTCGGGGCCGGCGCCCCAACACGGAGATTGATCGATGCCAAGCTGTTCGCTGCCGGACGCCGCTCCGGATCCCATCCTCGCGCTCGCGGCGGGCCACGACCTGCCGCGCGAGCGGCTGCTCGCGCGCGGGCCCTCGGCGCTGTCCGACATGGAGCTGATCGCGCTGCTGCTCGGCTCGGGGCTGCCCGGCCACAACGTGTTCCGCGTCGCGCAGGGGCTGCTCGACCACTTCGGCTCACTGCGCGGCCTGCTCGACGCGACGCCCGGCGATTTCGGCGGCATGCGCGGCATCGGGCCCGCGCGCACCGCGCTGCTGGTCGCGGTCATGGAGCTGGCGCGGCGCGCGCTCGCGGAAAAGGCCCGCGAACGGCCCCTGATCGAATCGTCCGGCGCGGTGGAGGACTACCTGCGGCTGTTGATCGGCACCCGCCCGTACGAGGTCTTCGTCTGCCTGTTCCTCGACGCGCGGCACCGGCTCGTGCAGACGGAGGAAAGCTCGCGCGGCTCGCTGACCCGGATGGCCGTCTATCCGCGCGAGATCGTCCGGCGCGCGCTCGCGCTGAACGCGGCCGCCCTGGTGGTCGCGCACAACCACCCGTCCGGCGCCGTGCGGCCGAGCGCCGCGGACCGGCGCCTGACCCGGGTGCTGCGCGACGCGCTCGCGCTCGTCGACGTCCGGCTGCTCGACCATCTGGTGATCGGCGCGCACGACACCTTTTCGTTCGCACACGCCGGCTGGATGTAGCCCGACAGGCCCCGCCGGCGGGCCGCGCGGCCCGCCGCAACCGGCTCGCGAAATTGGGTTTGATTTTCCTGAACTTTTTCTGTTAGAATCGCCGTCTGTCTTTTTTCCAACCAGTTCTGAAGCCACCGAAGGCCTTGCGCCAGCAAGAATTCGAGCGCGACCATGGATCACACGGTCGTACTAGGAAACCTTCACCGGCGGTCGAACCCCGAATTCAGCGTATTAGGAGTGCTCTCATGGCACGCGTATGCCAAGTAACTGGGAAAGCGCCGATGAGCGGCAACAACGTTTCCCACGCCAACAACAAGACGAAGCGCCGCTTCCTGCCGAATCTGCAAAACCGCCGGTTCTGGGTGGAAAGCGAAAACCGCTGGGTGCGTCTGCGCGTTTCGAACGCCGGCCTGCGCCTGATCGATAAGAACGGCATCGATTCCGTGCTCGCAGACCTGCGCGCACGCGGCGAAGCCTAAGCCCAAGGAGCAGAATCATGGCAAAAGGCGCACGCGACAAGATCAAGCTTGAGTCGACCGCAGGCACGGGTCACTTCTACACGACCACGAAGAACAAGCGCAACATGCCGGAAAAGATGGAGATCATGAAGTTCGATCCCGTCGTCCGCAAGCATGTGGCGTACAAGGAAACGAAGATCAAGTAATCTCCGGTTCCTGCCAGCCTGACGATGACAAAAAAGCCCCGCACCCGCGGGGCTTTTTTCATTTCCGGGCCGCACGCCGCTTCACGCGACGCGGTATGCTCTGGCCTTTGCCCCGCCGCGCAACCTGCGGCATACATAAGACCAGACGTACAACGACGGAGATAAGGCATGGACTTCGATGTAGCGATCGTAGGCAGTGGCTTGGCGGGACTGTCGGTCGCATTGAACCTGGCTGAAACACGACGCGTCGCGCTGATCGCGAAGCGCTCGATCATGGAGGGCGCCAGCGATCACGCGCAAGGCGGCATCGCCGCGGTGCTCGATTCGGCGGACAGCATCGAAAACCACGTGCGGGATACGCTCGTCGCGGGCGGCGGCCTGTGCGACGAAGCCGCCACGCGCTTCATCGTCGAGCACGGGCGCGCCGCGATCGAGTGGCTGATCTCGCAGGACGTGCCGTTCACGCGCGACGACGCGGCCGAACTCGGCTTCCACCTGACCCGCGAGGGCGGTCACAGCCATCGGCGCATCATTCACGCGGCCGACGCCACCGGGCACGCGGTGCTCGCGACGCTGAGCGAGCGCGCGCGCCGCCATCCGAACATCACCTTCCTCGAGGATCACCACGCGATCGACCTGATCACGTCGGATCGGCTCGGCCTGCCCGGCCACCGCTGCCTCGGCCTGTATGCGCTCGACGTGAACAGCGGCCGCACGGTGACCATCGAGGCGCCGCACACGGTGCTCGCGACGGGCGGCGCGGGCAAGGTGTACCTGTACACGACGAATCCCGACACCGCGACCGGCGACGGCATCGCGATGGCATGGCGCGCGGGCTGCCGGGTCGCGAACATGGAATTCATCCAGTTCCATCCGACCTGCCTGTTCCACCCGTACGCGAAGTCGTTTCTGATCACCGAGGCGGTGCGCGGCGAAGGCGGGCTCCTGAAGCTGCCGGACGGCACCCGCTTCATGCCCGAGCACGACGAGCGCGCGGAACTGGCGCCGCGCGACATCGTCGCGCGCGCAATCGACTTCGAGATCAAGAAGCGCGGCATCGACTGCGTGTACCTCGACATCAGCCATCAGCCGGAGGCGTTCCTGCGCGAACACTTCCCGATGATTCACGGCCGCTGCCTCGAATTCGGCATCGACATCGCGAAGGAGCCGATCCCGGTCGTGCCCGCCGCGCACTACACATGCGGCGGCGTCGTGACCGACCTCGCGGGCCGCACCGATCTCGCGGGCCTGTACGCGGTCGGCGAAACCGCCTGCACCGGGCTGCACGGCGCGAACCGCCTCGCGAGCAATTCGCTGCTCGAATGCCTCGTGATCGGCCGCGCGGCCGCCGAAGCGATCGAGCAGGCCGGCTATGCGTCCGCGACGCACGGCCCGCTTCCCGCGTGGGACGAGAGCCGCGTGTCCGACCCGGACGAGGAAGTGGTGGTCGCCCACAACTGGGACGAACTGCGCCGGCTGATGTGGAACTACGTGGGCATCGTGCGCACCGACAAGCGCCTCGAACGCGCGCGGCATCGCCTCACGCTGCTGCGCGACGAGATCCACGAGTACTACGCGCACTTCCGCGTGAGCCGCGACCTGCTGGAACTGCGCAATCTCGTCGACGTGGCGTCACTGATCGTCGACGGCGCGCAAGCCCGCCACGAAAGCCGCGGCCTGCATTTCAGCCGCGACTGGCCGCAGCCTTTGCCGAAGGCGCTGCCGACCGTGCTCTCGCCACGCAGCGCCGCGCGGCGCTGACGCCGAGCGCGCCCACGAACGACAAAGCCGCCGGGACGCGACGCGCCCGGCGGCTTTTTCTTCGCTTCGCGCGCATCGTCCGGCCCTTGCGCCGGCGCGCGCGAAGCGTCTCAGTCGACGATCCGCATCGAGAAATCGGTCGCGCGCAGATCCTTCGTCAACACGCCGATCGAGATCCGGTCGACGCCCGTCTCCGCGATCGCGCGCACCGAATCGAAGTTGACGCCGCCCGACACTTCGAGCACCGCGCGCCCGCCGGCGATGCGCACCGCATCGCGCATCATGTCGAGCGTGAAATTATCGAGCAGCACCGCCTCCGCGCGATGCGCGAGCGCCGTCTCGAGTTGTTCGAGCGTCTCCACCTCGACCTGCACCGGCACGCCCGCATGCAGCGCGAACGCCGCGTCGAGCGCTTCACCGACCCCGCCCGCCGCCGCGATGTGGTTTTCCTTGATCAGAATGCCGTCGTAGAGCGCGAGGCGCTGGTTCGCGCCGCCGCCCACACGGACCGCGTACTTCTGCGCGAGCCGCAGGCCCGGCAGGGTCTTGCGGGTATCGAGGACGCGCGCGCGGGTGCCGGCGATCCGGTCGACATAGCGGCGCGTCGCGCTCGACACACCCGACAGCAGCTGCAGGAAATTGAGGCCGTTGCGTTCGGCGGTGAGCAGCGAGCGCGCCGGGCCATGCAGCTCGCACACGGCGGAGCCGGAAGCCATCCAGTCCCCTTCGCGGTAATGCCAGGTCACCTCGATACGCGGATCGACCGAGCGCATCACCGCCGCGAACCATGGCACGCCGCACAGCACCGCGTCCTCGCGGACGATGATGCGTGCATGGCGGACCTCATCCGCGGGCACGAGCAAGCCGGTCCGATCGCCGTCGCCGACGTCTTCCGCGAGCGCATCGGCCACGTTGCGCGCGAGCGCCGCCTCGAATGCCGCGCCGTACTGGCGCGTGATGTCCGCGTACAGCGGAGAAATCGCGTCCTTCATGCCGCCCCCACGTTGGAAAACAATTGCGTATCGCGCTGCAGGTCGCCGCTCGCCTGCACCCGCCGCTTGTGACGCGCCGCGAAGTCGAGCATGCGGTCGATCGGCACGCGTGCGCGCAAGCCCAAAGCGGGGTCGACGAGGATTTCGTTGTGTCCGCGCTCCAGTACGTCGGCGAGATTCAGGAGGCCGTTCATCGCCATCCACGGACAATGCGCGCAGCTCTTGCAGGTCGCGCTGTTGCCGGCCGTCGGCGCTTCGATGAAGGTCTTGCCCGGCGCCGCGAGGCGCATCTTGTGCAGGATCCCGAGATCCGTCGCGACGATGAAATGCGACGCGTCGAGCTTCACGGCCGCGTCGATCAGCTGCGTCGTCGAGCCGACCACGTCGGCCAGCGCGACCACGTTCTCGGGCGACTCCGGATGGACCAGCACCTTCGCGTGCGGGTGCTCGGCGCGCAGCAGATCCAGCTCGATGCCCTTGAATTCGTCGTGCACGAGGCACGAGCCCTGCCACAGCAACATGTCGGCGCCCGTCTTCTTCTGGATGTAGCCGCCCAGGTGACGGTCCGGCGCCCAGATGATCTTCTCGCCGCGCGCATGCAGGTCGGCGACGATCTCGAGACCGATCGACGACGTGACCATCCAGTCCGCGCGCGCCTTCACGGCCGCGCTGGTGTTCGCATAGACCACCACCGTGCGGTCCGGATGCGCGTCGCAGAACGCCGAGAACTCGTCGACCGGGCAGCCGAGGTCGAGCGAGCAGGTCGCGTCGAGATCGGGCATCAGGATGCGCTTGCCGGGGCTCAGGATCTTCGCGGTCTCGCCCATGAAGCGCACGCCCGCGACGATCAGCGTCTGGGCGTCATGGTCGCGGCCGAAACGCGCCATTTCAAGCGAATCGGCCACGCAGCCGCCGGTTTCGTCAGCCAATTCCTGCAAATCGGGATCGACATAGTAGTGGGCCACGAGCACGGCGCGCTCGCGCTTGAGCAAGGCCTTGATGCGCGCCTTCAACGCCTCTCGTTCGGGCGCGGACGGCGCGTCGGGCACCTTCGCCCACGCTTGTCCGACCCCGCATACAGTACCTGTCGAGAGCGGCCGGTCATACTCGACGGGTTTGATCGTCGCTTCCATATTGATGATCTCCTCGGTCCTGCTGATCAGCCGCCGCGTTCTGCCTGCCGGACGGCGGGCCAAAAATAAAAAACCCCGCCAGCGCGGGGTTTGTTGACGTGCCGAAATTCTAATCGATTTCGGTTTATGCGTAGCGGCGCAAACGTGTCGCGAATTCCTGCAAAGCCTTGATGCCGCTTTGCTCTGCGCGGTGACACCAATCTTGCAATTGAGCCAGCAATTGTTCACGCGACGCGTTCGAGCGATCCCACATCGAAGCGAGATCCTGGCGAAGCTGGAAATACGTATGAAGCTTCTGGCTGTTCGCGAAGATCTCCGGCAGCATGCGCTTCTGCGGTTCGTTGAGGCCGTTTTCTTCCTTGTGGAACCACGAGCGCGCGCCGCGCATCAGCTGGTACTTCTCGCGCGAGCCCAGTTCCTTCAGATGCGCCAGCTCCTGGCGATACGCACGCTTCACGGCCTTGCCGTAACGCGCCATCACTTCGTAGCGGTTCGACAGCACGGCCTGCAGGGTTTCCTGGTCGAGCACGGCCTTGCGCGCGGCGAGACGCGGCGTCGGCGCAATCTTCTTCACCTTCGCGAGACGGAACGCCGACAGGATGCGGATGTACATCCAGCCGATGTCGAACTCATACCACTTGTTCGACAGCTTCGCCGAGGTCGCGAACGTATGGTGGTTGTTGTGCAGTTCCTCTCCGCCGATCACGATGCCCCACGGGAAGATGTTGGTGCTCGCATCCGCCGCGTTGAAGTTGCGATAGCCCCAGTAGTGCGCGAGGCCGTTGACGACACCCGCGGCCCAGAACGGGATCCACACCATCTGCACCGCCCACACGGTCAGGCCGACGAGGCCGAACAGCGCGACGTCGATCACCATCATCAGGCTCACGCCGAGGATCGGATACTTCGAGTAGACGTTCCGCTCAAGCCAGTCGTTCGGCGTGCCGTGGCTGAACTTGCGCATCGTCTCTTCGTTCTTCGCTTCCGCGCGGTACAGCTCGGCGCCTTCGAGCAGCACCTTCCAGATGCCGCGCGTCTGCGGGCTGTGCGGATCCTCTTCGGTCTCGCACTTCGCGTGGTGCTTGCGATGGATCGCCGCCCATTGGCCGGTCAGCATGCCCGTGGTCGTCCACAGCCACAGCCGGAAGAAGTGGCTGACGACCGGATGCAGGTCGAGCGCGCGGTGCGCCTGGCAACGGTGCAGGTAGACGGTGACGCCGATGATCGTGACGTGCGTGACGGCCAGCGTGAACAACACGATCTGCCACCACGTGAAGCGCAACAACCCGTTGGCGAGGAAATCGAGCAGGGAATTCAACAAGGCTAGGTACCTGTGCAAGTAACGACGACGGGCGAAACCGCCTGCGTCAAGAAAATGAAAGCATGCAGCGAGTTAAGACGAAATTTTACTGCATCCGTTCCAAGTCTTTGTAAAAAATGAATATTTCTTGCCGCAACGCAATGCGATCCGCGGTCCAATCCGGGACTGCGATCGCATTTCAGTCCAGTTTCGCGACATCCGCGGCGCGTGCGCCGCCGCCCTCCCGCCCCGGCCCGGCGGCCTGCGGCGCGAAACCCTCGGGCAGCCCGATCACGCGCACCTCGCGCTGCGGGAACGGAATCGACACGCCATGTGCGGCAAACAGTCGCCAGAGATTGCGGTTGACGGACGAGCGCACACCCGAGGTGCCCTTCGCCGAGTCGGCAATCCAAAACCCCAGCTCGAGATCGATGCCGTCCGCGCCGAAACCGACCAGATAAGACGTGGGCGCGGGTTCCTCGAGCACCCGGTCGACGCCCTTCGCCGCCTCGGCGAGGAGCGTCATCGCGAACTCGACGTCGGTCGTGTAGGCCACCTGCACGGCGACCTTCGCGTAGCCGCGCGTCAGGTACGACGACTGATTCTGCACCACGTCGGTGATGAGCTTCTCGTTCGGGATCAGCGTCTCGTTGCCGTCGAGGCCCCGCACCACCGTGTAGCGGGTGCGGATCTGCGTCACGACGCCCTGCAGGCCGCCGACGTTGATCGCGTCGCCGAGCCGCAGCGAACGGTCGAGCAGGATGATGAAGCCGGACACGTAGTTGCTCGCGATCTTCTGCAAGCCGAAGCCGAGCCCCACGCCGAGCGCGCCACCGAACACGCCGAGCACCGTCACGTCGATGCCGACGAGCGACAGGCCGACCAGCACCGCCGCGACGATCAGCAGCGCGCGTCCGATCCGTGACAGCACGACCTTGAGATTCGCATCGAGCGTGCGCGCGCGCATCAGCCGCTCGTCCAGCACCGAGCCGAGCCACATCGCGACGATCAGCGTCAGGCACACCCACAGCACGCCGGACACGAGCGACAGCAGCGTGAGGTGCGCGTTGGCGACGCGGAACTGCACGCTGTCGAGCCACGCGACCACGTCGCGCTGAATGCCGAGCACGGTCAGCACCATGCCGATCCAGACGATCGTCGAGACGATCCGCTCGACGATCGACAGCCACGCGCTCGTGTGGCCGTCGCGCGCGAACACGCGCCGCGCGACGAAGAACAGGATGTAGATCAGGCCGATGCCGAACAGCGGCACCAGCGCGAGCTGCAGGAGCGAGGTCGAGATGAAGTCGTCGAGCGCGGCCTGCACGAGCCACGCGAGCAGCCCGCCGAACAGCGGGAACAGCGCGCGGTTCAGGCTCTGCGCGCCCGCGCCCGCCGGCCGGCCGGCCGCGGCGCGGCGCGCGTCGAGCCGCCCGCGCAGATAGCGCGCGAGCAGCCAGGCGACGGCCAGCGCGCCGAGCAGCGCCGCGGCCTGCCATAGCATCACCGGCTGGCCGAAGTCATGGATGACGTTCTCGAGCCGCCGCGACAGCAAGCGGTTCGGCATCATGCGCCGCTTTCCGCGCCTGCCGCGCGTCGTTCGAGGACCGCCGCGAAGAAGCCGTCGGTCGCATGGCGGTGCGGCCACAGCGACAGGTAGTCGCCCATCTCGAGTTCGATGCGTTGCTCGGCGAGCACGTCGCGCGCCGGCACCAGCGTGAAGTCGGGATGGTCGGCGAGGAAGGCCGTGACGATCGCCTCGTTCTCCGCGTCGAGCAGGCTGCAGGTCGCGTAGACGAGCCGGCCGCCCTTCTTCACGAGGCGCGCGGCGCTCGCGAGGATCGACGCCTGCTTCGGCGCCAGTTCGGCGACCGAGGCGCTGGTCTGGCGCCACTTCAGGTCCGGATTGCGGCGCAGCGTGCCGAGGCCGCTGCACGGCGCATCGACCAGCACGCGGTCGATCTTGCCCGCAAGCCGCTTGATCTTCGCGTCGTGCTCGCTGTCGATCAGCACCGGGTTCACGTTCGACAGCCCGCTGCGCGCGAGGCGCGGCTTCAGTTTCGCGAGCCGCTTCTCGGACACGTCGAACGCGTACAGCCGGCCCGTCGAGCGCATCATCGCGCCGAGCGCGAGCGTCTTGCCGCCCGCGCCCGCGCAGAAGTCGACCACCATCTCGCCGCGACGCGGCGCGACGAGCGAGCACAGCAGTTGGCTGCCCTCATCCTGCACCTCGATCAGCCCATCCTGGAACAATTCGAGCTTGGTCAGCGCGGGCTTGCCCGCCACCCGCACCCCGGCCGGCGCGAACGGCGTCTCGCCCGCGTCGATGCCGACCGCCTGCAGCCCCTCGAGCACCTGCTCGCGGCTGGCCTTGAGCGTGTTCGCGCGCAGGTCGAGCGGCGCCGGATAGTTGACGGCGGCGGCCAGCTGCGCCAGTTCCTCCGCGTCGAGGCGCTGCGCGAGCGCCTGGTGGATCCAGTCGGGCAGGTTGGTGCGCACGCGCAGCGGCAGGCTCGCCGGATCGATCTTCGACACGTGGTCGAGCCACGCCCACTCGGCGTCCGACACGTGCGGACGCAGCGCCGAACGGCCGGCCGTCTGCATCAGGCCGAGCAGCGCGAGGCGCCGCGCCGGGTTGCCGGAGCCGCTCTCGGCGAGGTGGCCGTACTCCATCTTCCGGCGCAGCACCGCGAACACCGCCTCGGCGATCACGCCGCGCTCGGCGTGGCCGAGCTTCGGATGCGCGCGGAAAAAGCGGCTCGTGGTCGCGTCGGCAGGGCCGGTGAATTTCAGGACTTCGGCGAGCAGCGTCTCAGTCTGACCAATCAGAAAACCATGCAACTTCTTCATACACCCTCACCCGTCGGATTCGTTGTCGTGTTTGCGTCGTCCGTGAAATACCAGCGCGCCTCGTGCGGCGCGACGACCGCCCGGCCGCCCTCCAGGCGCAGCCGCCCGTCGACGAACCAGCGCACCGCGCGCGGATACAGCACGTGCTCGGCCGCCAGCACGCGAGCGGCCAGCGCCTGCGCGTCGTCGCCCGCGCGCACCGGCAGCGCCGCCTGCGCGACGATCGCGCCGCTGTCCAGCTCCGGAATCACGAAATGCACGGTCGCGCCATGCAGCGCGACGCCGGCGTCGAGCGCCTGCTGATGCGTGTGGATGCCCTTGAAGCTCGGCAGCAGCGACGGGTGGATATTCAGCATCCGGCCCTCATATCGCTTGACGAAGGCCGGCGTCAGGATGCGCATGAAGCCCGCGAGCACGACCAGATCGGGGGCGAAGCGGTCGATCTCGGCGGCGAGGGCCGCATCGAAGCTGTCGCGGCTGTCGAAGCCGCGGTGGTCGACCACCGCCGTCGCGATGCCGTGCGACGCGGCGAACGCCAGGCCGGCCGCGTCGGGCCGGTTGGCGATCACGGCGGCGATCTGGGCGGGCCAGCGTTCGCGCGCGCATGCGTCGACGAGGGCCTCCATGTTGCTGCCGCGGCCGGAAATCAGGATGACAAGTTTTTTCATCCGCGGATTTTACCATTCGCCCTCCCCGATCCCGCCGTCCTGAGCCGCCCTGGCTCGCGTGCGTTTATAATCTTCTGCTTTGCGGCATTTGCCCGCGTCATCCCCACGCTGCCACCCGCTTATCGTGAAAGTCTTCCGCGGCCTGCCCAACGCCGAAAGCCGCGCCCCGTGCGCGCTGACGATCGGCAACTTCGACGGTGTCCATCGCGGCCACCAGGCGCTGCTCGCGCGCGTGCGCGCGGCGGCGGACGCGCGCGGGCTGCCGGTATGCGTGATGACCTTCGAGCCGCATCCGCGTGAATTCTTCAACCCGGCCGGCGCGCCGCCGCGCATCGCGATGCTGCGCGACAAGCTCGAGGCGCTGCGCGAGCACGGCGTCGACCGGGTCGTCGTCGAACACTTCAATCACACGTTCGCGAGCCAGTCGCCCGACGCGTTCGTCGAGCGCACGCTCGTCAACGGCCTGCACACGCGCTGGATGATGGTCGGCGACGATTTCTGCTACGGCGCGAAGCGCGCGGGCGATTTCGCGTCGCTCAAGGCCGCGGGCCTGCGCCACGGCTTCGAGGTCGAGCAGATGGCGACGCTCGCCGATCCGGGCGGCACGCGCATCTCCAGCTCCGGCGTGCGCGCGGCGCTGGCCGCGGGCGACCTCGATGCGGCCGCGCGCGCGCTCGGCCACGGCTACGCGATCAGCGGGCACGTCGCGCACGGGCTCAAGCTCGGCCGCGATCTCGGCTTTCCGACGCTCAACCTGCCGATCGCGCACAAGCGCCCGGCGCTGTCGGGCATCTTCGTGGTGCGGGTGCACGGCCTCGGGCCCGCGCCGCTGCCGGGCGTCGCGAGCCTCGGCGTGCGGCCGACCGTCGACGATTCCGGCCGCGTGCTGCTCGAGGTCCACCTGCTCGACTGGCACGGCGACGCGTATGGCAAACTCGTGCGCGTCGAATTCCTGAAGAAGCTGCGCGACGAGGCGAAATTCGACGATCTCGAAACGCTGTCGCGCGCGATCGCGCAAGACGTCGCCGACACCCGCGCGTACTTCGCGGCGCACGGCCACGCGCCGGGCGGCCGCGCGACCGGCTTCGCGACCTCGGCCACGGATCGAATTAGCTGATCTTGCGGCACGCCCCGCGCGTGCCCTCTTCCGCGCGCCCGGTGCCGGCGCCGCGACCCGATTCACGACGCGCGAGCGTCCCCCCGATTTCACAGCGATCTCATCATGAGCAACAAGAAAGCCGATTCGAAACCGCAGGCCAAGTATCCGGTCAACCTGCTCGACACGCCGTTCCCGATGCGCGGCGACCTGCCGAAGCGCGAGCCGCAATGGGTGAAGGACTGGGAAGCGCGCGGGATCTACGACAAGATCCGCGCCGCCAGCCAGGGCCGCCCGAAGTTCATCCTGCATGACGGCCCGCCGTATGCGAACGGCGATATCCACCTCGGCCACGCGGTCAACAAGATCCTCAAGGACATGGTGGTCAAGTCGCGCAACATGGCGGGCTTCGACGCGCCCTACGTGCCGGGCTGGGACTGCCACGGCATGCCGATCGAGATCCAGATCGAGAAGCAGTTCGGCAAGGCGCTGCCGGCCGCCGAGGTGATGAGCAAGGCGCGCACCTACGCGACCGAGCAGATCGAGAAGCAGAAGGTCGGCTTCAAGCGGCTCGGCGTGCTCGGCGACTGGGGCAATCCGTACAAGACGATGAACTTCGTCAACGAGGCGGGCGAGATCCGCGCGCTCGGCAAGATCATCGAGAAAGGCTATGTGTATCGCGGGCTCAAGCCCGTCAACTGGTGCTTCGATTGCGGCTCGGCGCTCGCCGAGGCGGAAGTCGAGTACAAGGACCGCACCGATCCGACGATCGACGTGCTGTTCCCGTTCGCCGAGCCGGAAAAGACCGCGCAGGCGTTCGGCCTCGCCGCGCTGCCGCGCGCCGAGGGCGGCATCGTGATCTGGACCACCACGCCGTGGACCATCCCCGCGAACCAGGCGCTCAACCTCCATCCGGAAATCGTCTACGCGCTCGTCGACACCCCGCGCGGCCTGCTGATCCTGGCCGAGGAGCGCGTCGCCGCGTGCCTGACGGAGTTCGGCCTGACGGGCGAAGTGATCGCGACGACCCCGGGCGCGGCGCTCGCGAACCTGCGCTTCCACCACCCGCTCGCGGGCGCCCACCCGGGCTACCGCCGCACCGCGCCCGCCTACCTCGGCGACTACGTGACGACCGACACCGGCACGGGCGTGGTCCACTCGTCGCCCGCGTACGGCGTCGAGGACTTCGTGTCCTGCAAGGCGCACGGCATGACCGACTCCGACATCATCAACCCGGTGATGGGCGACGGCCGCTATGGCGAATCGCTGCCGCTGTTCGGCGGGCTGTCGATCTGGGATGCGAACCCGAAGGTGATCGAGGCGCTCGACGCGGCCGGCACGCTGCTGCGCAGCGAGAAGTACACGCACAGCTACATGCACTGCTGGCGCCACAAGTCCCCGATCATCTACCGCGCGACCTCGCAATGGTTCGCCGGCATGGACGTCAAGCCGAACGACGGCAAGGGCACGCTGCGCGAGACCGCGCTCGAGGGCGTCGAGGCGACCGCATTCTACCCGTCGTGGGGCAAGCAGCGCCTTTTCAGCATGATCGCGAACCGGCCGGACTGGACGCTGTCGCGCCAGCGCCAATGGGGCGTGCCGATGGCGTTCTTCGTGCACAAGGAAACCGGCGAGCTGCATCCGCGCACGCTCGAACTGCTCGAAGCGGTCGCGCAGCGCGTCGAGCAAAACGGGATCGAGGCCTGGCAGACGCTCGATCCGCGCGAGCTGATCGGCGACGACGCCAACCTGTATGAAAAGAACCGCGACACGCTCGACGTGTGGTTCGACTCGGGCACGACCCACTGGCACGTGCTGCGCGGCTCGCACAAGGACCAGCTGCAGTTCCCGGCCGACCTGTACCTCGAAGGCTCGGACCAGCACCGCGGCTGGTTCCACTCGTCGCTGCTGACGGCCTCGATGCTCGACGGCCGCGCGCCGTACAAGGGCCTGCTCACGCACGGCTTCACGGTCGACGGCGAAGGCCGCAAGATGAGCAAGTCGCTCGGCAACGGGATCGACCCGCACGAGGTCGCGAACCGCCTCGGCGCGGAAATCATCCGGCTGTGGATCGCGTCGACCGACTACTCGGGCGAGCTGGCGATCTCCGAGGAAATCCTCAAGCGCGTGACGGAAGGCTATCGCCGGATCCGCAACACGCTGCGCTTCCTGCTCGCGAACCTGTCGGACTTCGACTACGCGCAGCACGCCGTGCCGCCCGAGCAATGGCTCGAGATCGACCGCTACGCGATCGCGTTCTCCGCGCAGCTGCAAACCGAGCTGCTCGCTCACTACGAGAAGTACGAGTTCCATCCGGTGGTCGCGAAGCTGCAGACCTACTGCTCGGAAGATCTCGGCGGCTTCTACCTCGACGTGCTGAAGGACCGCCTGTACACGAGCGCCGCGGGCTCCGTCGCGCGCCGCTCCGCGCAGACCGCGCTCTATCACGTGACGCAGGGCCTGCTGCGCGTGCTCGCGCCGTTCCTGTCGTTCACGGCCGAGGAAGCGTGGCAGGTGTTCCAGCCGGGCGCCGAGACGATCTTCACCGAGACCTACTACGCGTATCCGGAGATCGCCGGCGCGCAGGCGCTGATCGACAAGTGGACGCTGCTGCGCGAGGTGCGCGGCAACGTGACGAAGGCGCTCGAGGAAGCCCGCACCGAGAACCGCATCGGCTCGTCGCTGCAGGCGGAGCTGACGCTGCACGCGAGCGGCGCGCGCCACGACGCGCTCGCGAGCCTCGGCGACGATCTCAAGTTCGTGCTGATCACCTCGGCCGCGACCGTGGTCCGCGTCGACGACGAGGCGCACGAAGGCGTCGACGTCGCGGCGTCGAAGTACCAGAAGTGCGAGCGCTGCTGGCACTACCGCGCGGACGTCGGCGCCCACGCCGACCATCCGACGCTGTGCGGCCGCTGCTTCTCCAACCTGTTCGAAAACGGCGAAACCCGGAGCATCGCTTAATGGCCAAGACCCTGTCGAAATCGTCGAGCGGGACGCTCGCGCCGTGGCTCGGCATTTCGCTGATCGTGATCCTGTTCGACCAGCTGACCAAGATCGCGGTGCTGAAGACCTTCGCGTACGGCGTGCTGCATCCGCTCGCGCCGTTCTTCAACCTAACGCTGATCTACAACCGCGGCGCCGCGTTCGGCTTTCTCGCGACCGCCGGCGGCTGGCAGCGCTGGGCGTTCACCGCGCTCGGCATCGTCGCGACGCTCGTGATCTGCTACCTGCTCAAGCGCCACGGCCAGCAGCGCCTGTTCAGCACGTCGCTGGCGCTGATCCTCGGCGGCGCGCTCGGCAACGTGATCGACCGGCTCGTGTACGGCCACGTGATCGACTTCCTCGACTTCCACGTCGGCAACTGGCACTGGCCCGCGTTCAACCTCGCCGATTCGGCGATCACGATCGGCGCGATCCTGCTGGTCTACGACGAGCTGCGCCGCGTGCGCGGCACGCGCTGAACGCTTACACTGCGCGCAGGGCCGGCGCCGCGCGCCGGCCGCCACGTGCTTCCGGAGGCCTCAGTTGGCACACGCAGAACTCGCAGGAAAACACCTCGTCCTCGGCCTGACGGGCGGCATCGCCTGCTACAAGATCGCCGAGCTTACGCGCCTGCTCACCAAGGCCGGCGCGACCGTCCAGGTCGCGATGACCGACGCGGCCACGCAGTTCATCACGCCCGTCACGATGCAGGCGCTGTCCGGCCGGCCCGTCTACACGAGCCAGTGGGATCCGCGCATCGCCAACAACATGGCGCACATCGACCTGTCGCGCGAAGCGGACGCGATCGTGATCGCCCCCGCCTCGACCGACTTCCTCGCGAAACTCGCGCACGGCTTCGCGGATGACCTGCTGTCGACGCTGTGCGTCGCGCGCGACTGTCCGCTGCTGGTCGTGCCCGCGATGAACCGGCAGATGTGGCAGAACCCCGCCACCCAGCGCAACGTCGCGCAGCTGCGCGCGGACGGCGTCTCGGTGCTCGGCCCCGATTCGGGCGCGCAGGCGTGCGGCGAGGTCGGCGACGGCCGCATGCTCGAACCGGACGCGATCTACGAAGCGATCGTCACGCATTTCCAGCCGAAGGTGCTCGCGCACCGGCGCGTGCTGATCACGGCCGGCCCGACCTTCGAACCGCTCGATCCGGTGCGGGGCCTGACCAACCGCTCGAGCGGCAAGATGGGCTTCGCGCTTGCGCGCGCGGCGCAGCAGGCGGGCGCCGACGTGCACCTGGTGGCCGGTCCGGTCGCGCTGGCGACGCCGTGGGGCGTCACCCGCGAGGACGTGCAGACCGCGCAGCAGATGCACGACGCCGTCCTGAACGCGGTAACCGACGCGGACGTCTTCATCGCGGTGGCCGCGGTCGCCGACTGGCGCGCCGCCCATCCCGCCGAGCACAAGATCAAGAAGGCCGCCGATCGCAAGACACCGGCGCTCGCCTTCGTCGAGAACCCCGACATCCTCGCCACCGTCGCGGCCATGCCGCACCCACCGTTCTGCGTCGGCTTCGCCGCGGAGAGCGGCGACCTCGACGTGCATGGCGAGGAAAAGCGCGTGCGCAAGAACGTGCCGCTGCTGATCGGCAACCTCGGGCCGCTCACGTTCGGGCGCGACGACAATGAAGTCGTGCTGTTCGAGGCAAGCGGCTCGACGCGCCTGCCGCGCGCGGACAAGACGACGCTCGCGCACACGCTGATCGGCGAAATCGCGAAGCGCCTGCCGGACGCGCGCCTGATCTGATTCCCGCCACCGCGCCGCCGCGTCTCGCGGCCGCGCGGTTTCACTCGTCACTCCGTCACTGATTCACGCCGTATGAAACTCGACCTCAAGATCCTCGATGCGCGGATGCGCGACTACCTGCCCGCCTACGGGACGCCCGGCAGCGCCGGCCTCGACCTGCGCGCGTGCCTCGACGCGCCGCTCGTGCTGCACCCGGGCGACACCGCGCTCGTGCGCACCGGCCTCGCGATCCACGTCGCCGACCCGGGCTACGCCGCGCTGATCCTGCCGCGCTCGGGCCTCGGCCACAAGCACGGGATCGTGCTCGGCAACCTGGTCGGGCTGATCGACTCCGACTACCAGGGCGAGTTGATGATCTCGACCTGGAATCGCGGCCAGACCGAATTCACGCTGAACCCGTTCGACCGTCTCGCGCAGCTCGTGATCGTGCCGGTCGTGCAGGCGAGCTTCAATCTCGTCGATGCGTTCGCCGACAGCGAGCGCGGCGCGGGCGGCTTCGGCAGCACCGGCCGCCAGTAAGCCGGCAGGCGTCGCGCGGCGCGGGCAAGGCCCGCCGTCGCGTCAGCGGATGTGCCGCGCGCGGTAGTGGAATCGGTAGGCGAGCGTCAGCAGCACGATGAACGCCACCCCGACCCTCATGGTCATGCCGAATTCGCGCGTGAACGCCGTGGTGGCCAGGATGGCCGCCACGAGCGCGCCGCCGAGCAGGCTGCCCACGGGATGCAGCCACATCCGGAACGCGGGCGCCGGGCCGCGATAGCGGGCCCGGAAGAACAGGTGCGTGACGAAGATCATCAGCCAGGTGAACAACGCGCCGAACATCGCGATCGCCATCATCAGCGTGAACGCGGTCTCCGGATAGCGCGCGACCAGCACGGTCGCCACCGCGACGCCGCTCGTCGACACGAGCAGCGCGGCAAGCGGCACGCCGTTCGCCCTGACCCGGCCGAACACGGCCGGCGCGAGGCCCGCGCGCGACAAGCTGAACATCATGCGGCTCGTCACGTACAGCTGGCTGTTCATCGCCGACAGCGCGGCCACCAGCACCACGAAATTGATCACGCCGGCCGCATAAGGCACGTGGGTCGCGGCCATCACCTTGACGAACGGGCTCTCGTCGGTGCCGGCCTGCGTCCAGGGCACGATCGCGAGCATCAGCGACAGCGTCAGCAGATAGAACAGCACGAGGCGCAGCACCGTCGAACGGAACGCGCGCGTGACCGCGCGCTGCGGATCGCGCGCCTCCCCCGCCGCGATCGCGACGGTTTCGATGCTCATGTAGCTGAAGATCGCGACGATCACGGCCACCCAGACGCCCCAGCCGCCCTTCGGGAAGAAGCCGCCGTGCGCGGTGTAGTTCGCGAAGCCGAGCGTGGACCCGGCGGGCGCGGACCAGACCAGATAGGCGCCCAGCACGATGAACACGACGATGGCGGCGATCTTGAGCAGCGAGAACGCGTACTCGACCACGCCGTACAGCGTGACGCTCGCCATGTTCACCGCGATCAGCACCGCCGAGAATGCGACCACCCAGTACCAGCCGGGCACGTCGGGGAACCAGTACTTCATGAACACCGCGATCGCGCTGATCTCGGTGCCGATCGCGAACACCACCGCGAACCAGTACGCATAGCGGACCAGGAAGCCCGCGAGCGGCCCGACATAATGCTCGGCATAGGCGCCGAACGAGCCGGCGGTCGGATGGACGACCGTCATCTCGGCGAGCGCGCCCATCAGCAGCAGCGCGATCAGCGCGCCGATCGCATACGACACGAGCACGCCCGGGCCGGCGAGCCCGACCGCGAACCCGCTGCCGAGAAACAATCCCGTACCGATCGCGCCGCCGATCGCGATCATCGCCATCTGCCCCGAACCGAGGCCGCGCCGCAGGCCTTTTTCGCGCTCGACGATCGAGTCGAACGTCCGTTGTTGTTGTGTCACGACCTGCTCCCTGCGTCCTTGCTGAACATCCTGTCAATAAAACAAACGGCGCGGGAAGCTCCCGCGCCGTTGGATCCTGCGTTACCGCTGCCCGCTATTCAAGCTCGACCGCTTCCTCGGACTTGCTCGGCGGCGTCGCGGCCTTGTCGAACGACAGCGATACCTTGTCGCTCTCGTCGACATCGACCGTCACGTGCCCGCCGTTCAGCAGCTTGCCGAACAGCAGCTCGTCGGCCAGCGCGCGCCGGATCGTGTCCTGGATCAGGCGCTGCATCGGCCGCGCGCCCATCAGCGGATCGAAGCCGTGCTTGGCGAGATGCTTGCGCAGCGCATCGGTGAACAACGCATCGACCTTCTTCTCGTGCAGCTGCTCCTCGAGCTGGATCAGGAACTTGTCGACCACGCGCATGATGATTTCCTCATCGAGCGAGCGGAAGCTGATGATCGAGTCGAGGCGGTTGCGGAACTCCGGCGTGAACAGACGCTTGATGTCGGCCATCTCGTCGCCCGTCTCGCGGCGCGTCGTGAAGCCGATCGTCGCCTTCTGCATCGATTCGGCGCCCGCGTTCGTCGTCATGATGATGATGACGTTGCGGAAATCCGCCTTGCGGCCGTTGTTGTCGGTCAGCGTGCCGTGATCCATCACCTGCAGCAGCACGTTGTAGATATCCGGATGCGCCTTCTCGATCTCGTCGAGCAGCAGCACGCAATGCGGCTTCTTCGTGACCGCCTCGGTCAGCAGCCCGCCCTGGTCGAAACCGACGTAGCCGGGCGGCGCGCCGATCAGGCGACTCACCGCGTGACGCTCCATGTACTCCGACATGTCGAAGCGGATCAGCTCGATGCCGAGCGTGAACGCGAGCTGCCGCGCCACCTCGGTCTTGCCGACGCCCGTCGGGCCGGAGAACAGGAACGCGCCGATCGGCTTGTCCATCTTGCCGAGCCCCGCGCGCGCCATCTTGATCGACGCGGCGAGCGCATCGATCGCCGGATCCTGGCCGAACACGACGCTCTTCAGGTCGCGGTCGAGCGTCTGCAGCTTGCTGCGGTCGTCCTGCGACACGCTTTGCGGCGGAACGCGCGCGATCTTCGAGATGATTTCCTCGATCTCGCTCTTGCCGATCGTCTTCTTCTGCTTCGACTTCGGCAGGATCCGCTGCGCCGCGCCCGCCTCGTCGATCACGTCGATCGCCTTGTCCGGCAGATGACGGTCGGTGATGAAGCGCGCCGACAGTTCGGCGGCGGCGGACAGCGCGCCCGACGAATACTTGACGCCGTGGTGTTCCTCGAAGCGCGACTTCAGGCCGCGCAGGATCGCCACCGTCTGCTCGACGGACGGCTCGGTCACGTCGACCTTCTGGAAGCGCCGCGACAGCGCCGCATCCTTCTCGAAGATGCCGCGATATTCGGTGAAGGTGGTCGCGCCGATGCACTTGAGCGTACCCGACGACAGCGCCGGCTTGAGCAGGTTGGATGCATCGAGCGTGCCGCCCGACGCGGCGCCCGCGCCGATCAGCGTGTGGATTTCGTCGATGAACAGGATCGCGTGCGGACGCTCCTTCAGTTCCTTCAGCACCGTCTTCAGACGCTGCTCGAAGTCGCCGCGATACTTGGTGCCCGCGAGCAGCGCGCCCATGTCGAGCGAATAGACCTGCGCATTCGCGAGGATGTCCGGCACCTCGCCGCGCGTGATGCGGTACGCGAGCCCTTCGGCGATCGCGGTCTTGCCGACCCCGGCCTCGCCAACCAGCAGCGGATTATTCTTGCGGCGGCGGCACAGCACCTGCACGACGCGCTCGACCTCGGACTCGCGCCCGATCAGCGGATCGATGCGGCCGTCCTTCGCCATCTGGTTGAGGTTCTGCGTGAACTGCGCCAGCGGCGTTTCCTTCTGCGCGTTCGCGTCCTCGCCCTCGGCGTTCGCGTCGCTCGACTTCGCGGCCTCGCCGCCGCTCGTCTTCGCGATGCCGTGCGAGATGAAGTTGACGACGTCGAGACGCGTCACGCCCTGCTGCTGCAGGTAGTAGACCGCGTGCGAGTCCTTCTCGCCGAAGATCGCGACGAGCACATTCGCGCCCGTCACTTCCTTCTTGCCGTTGGACGTCGACTGCACGTGCATGATCGCCCGCTGGATCACGCGCTGGAAACCGAGCGTCGGCTGCGTGTCGACGTCGTCGGTGCCCGGCACGGTGGGCGTATTGTCGTGGATGAAGTTGCGCAGGTTCTGACGCAGGTCCTCGATGTTCGCCGCGCACGCGCGCAACACCTCGGCTGCTGTCGGGTTGTCCAGCAGGGCCAGTAAAAGATGTTCGACCGTAATGAACTCATGCCGCGCCTGGCGCGCTTCCATGAACGCCATATGCAGGCTGACTTCCAATTCCTGGGCAATCATGCTTCCTCCATCACGCACTGCAGCGGATGCCCTGCCTGCCGCGCATGGGTAACGACTTGCTCGACCTTGGTCGACGCGATGTCTCGCGTATAGACCCCACAAACCCCCCGCCCTTCGCGATGCACTTTCAACATAATCTGCGTCGCTGTTTCGCGATCCTTCTTGAAATACTCCTGCACGACCATCACGACAAACTCCATCGGCGTGAAATCGTCGTTGAGGAGCACCACCTTAAACATCGAAGGCGGCTTGAGTTTCTGCTCCTTGCGTTCCAGGACGGTGCTGTCCTGCTTGTCCGGGATAATCGCCATACACCCATTCTAAACAACTCGGACAGGCCCGCAATCCTGTCGTTAACCGACTCGCGCCGGCGCCCTCCCCAGCTCCCCGACCAGCGGGAGCGCCCTGCTCGCATCACAGGGAAGCCGGCTGCGGTGCCGGCTTCCCTGTGATGCGCGGACGGGTGAACACTGCCTCGCCCGTCACGCCTGCATCGAGTATCCCACATCGGGCGGGATCGCGAACGCAGGCCACGTGAGCCTGGTATATGAGCCGATTATGCGACTTTTCAAGGGCCCTCGCTCGCCTCGATGCGCGCCGGCAAAGCGGGATAAACCCTGAAAATGCGTTGTTTGCAACGCCATCGAATATGTCTAAAAATTTTCTTGACACTTAAATAAAGAGCGCCAACAATCAAGCTGGCACTTTTTTCAATTTGTCTTTTCGACGAACGTGAAAGAGGCCGAGGTGAGCTTGTGAGGGGGGAACGGCTGCATTGCCGGTCGTTTAGCTTTTCGAGCGTGCTCGTGGTAAGTAGCGACTGTGTGACAGGGGAAGTAGGTATGGCAACTGGTATTGTCAAATGGTTCAATGACGCGAAGGGCTTTGGCTTCATCACGCCCGACGAGGGCGGTGAAGATCTGTTTGCACATTTCTCGGCAATCAACATGCAGGGCTTCAAGACCCTGAAGGAAGGCCAGAAAGTGAGCTTCGAGGTCGTGCAAGGGCCGAAGGGCAAGCAAGCATCGAACATCCAGGCTGCCTGACGGCAACTTGGGTCGTGCTTCGGGAAACCCGGCCGCGAGCCGGGTTTCTTTTTGGTGACAGCGCGTTGCGACGTCGTGCTGCGACGACGCGTTGGCAACGATGCATCCGCGATAACGCGCGCCGCCCATTTCAAACGACTTTCAACGTTCCCATCATGCCGAGATCCTCATGCTCGAGGATATGGCAGTGGAACATCCGCTCGCCCCGTTCCAGCTGCACCGTGAGCACGCGCACCACCTCCCCTTTCGCCAGGTTCACCGTATCGCGCCATGCGCGGTAGGGCTCGGGCGTCTTCGTGCCCGCACGCTCGCGCTCGACCACCTGGAACTGCGTACCGTGCAGGTGGAACGGATGATCCATGTCGGTTTCGTTACGGATCGTCCATAACTCGATCTCGCCGCGCCGGCTCGTGAACGTCGCGCGATGCGGTTCGTAGGTGCGGCCGTTGATCATGAAACGCATGCCGGCCGGCCGCCCGTGCGTCGGGCCGTTCATCATCGCGTCCATGTCCATCGCCTCGCTGAGCACCACCTCCTTGCGCGCGCCGGGCGCGCCGAGCGCGGGCACCGCGCGCAGGCGCGCCGGCACCGCGCGCGCGGGCGCCGGGTCGAACGCGACGTCGGCGAGCGGCAGCGCCGGGTCGGCCGGCAGCGTGTCGTGGCCGTCGTCCGACATCCCCATCTTGCTGCGATCGTATTCACCCGCCGTCAGCACCGCCCGCGCGGGACGCTCGCCCGCGCGCACCAGCACCTCGGCGCGCTCGCCCGGCGCGAGCAGCAGCGACGTGACTTCGCGCGGCGCGTCGAACAGGCCGCCGTCGGTGCCGACCTGCGTGAACGGCCGACCGTCGTCGAAGGTGATGCGCAAGTAGCGCGCGCTGCACGCGTTCCACAGGCGCCAGCGCGCATCGCCGTCGACCGTCAGCCGCGGGCGGCGCGCGCCGTTGACCAGCACGAACTGCCCTTCGCGGCCGTTCATCCAGTCCATCATGTCGTTTGGCGGAATCGAGCCGTCGCGTGCAAGCTTCAGGTCCGAGAAGAACAGGCATTGCTCCGGCCAACCCGCGAGCGGATCGTCGGCGGCCCGCACGATGAACGGCCCGGCCAGGCCGCGGAACACCTGTTCCGCCGTCATCATGTGCGGATGCGGGTGATACCAGTAGGTGCCCGCGCTGCCCTTCGGCAACGTGAAGCGATAGACATGCGTCGCGCCGGGCGCGATCGGCTCGGACGGATTGCCGTCCTGATCGGGCGGCACCGGCAGCCCGTGCCAATGAATCGTGGTCGGCTGCTTCAGGTGATTGACGACGCGGATCTCGACGGTATCGCCCTCGCGCACGTCGATCAGCGGCCCCACCACCGGCCCGTCGCGCTCCGCGCCGTACTGCCAGAACGGGGTGGGCGCCGCGCCCGGGAGCAGCGGCCGCGCGACCGGCTGCACGGTCAGCGTCGCCCGGAACATGCCGGCTTCCCGGCTCTCGTTCGCGAGCACGCGCAACGGCGCGAGCGGCGCGCCGGCCGGCAACGCATCGGCCGCCGCGAGCGGCAGCGCATCGCCTGCATCCGCCATGTCCGACATCCCGGGCATCGGCGCCATGCCGGGCATCGCGCGCATGGCGTGCCCCTGCGCCAACGCCGCGCGCGTCACCAGCGTACCAACCGCGGCGCCGAGCGTGCGCGCCAGAAATTGCCTGCGTAGCATCGATGAAATCCTTCTAGCCGTGCGGGCCGACGCCCGCGAAACAAAACCCGACGATACCTCACGTGACGCGCGCGCGACGCGCTGCGCGCATTCGTCGCAATCCGTTCGCGGCCGGTCCATGCCTCGCTCGCGCCGACATCCCGGCTCCCCCCTATATTTCACGATGCGGCATGAGTGCCTGCACTGTAAAAACAAATGGTGCGCGGCACAAATAACGGGTTTCGCAATGCCGCAAATCATCCCGCATCCCGGAATCATCGAAATAAACATTTGTTTATAAAAAGAATTTTATGTTTCGAGAAAAACTTCTACGTCGTCCCGACGATCCCGGCGCGCACGTAGACTTCATCTCAAGGTCCTCGTCGCGACACATCACGATCCGCGGCAGACAGGCAAAGGTTTCGAGTTCGATTCAGTTAGGGAGAGCGAAAATGAAGGGATTCCGCTTCGGTTCGGCACAAGGGTCGTTCTACATCCTGCCCGGCAGCAACGGCTGGGAAGCCACCTTCGGCAACACGTCGCTGGGCGCGTTCACGAGCCCCGAGCACGCCGCCGACCAGCTCGCGCGCGGTGCATACTGCGACAGCCTCATCGAGCTGGATACGGCGACCCTCGAAGTGCCCGAGCAGCTCGCCGATTGGGAAATCGTCCACGTCTGAGATGACAAAGGGCCGCCCGCGCTGACGCGCGGGCGGCCCTTTTCACGTCCTCGGCGCGGCGTTCAGGCCCGCGCCCGACCACTCCGTCAGGCGATCGCGTCGATGATGCCGTTCAGTGTCGCACTCGGGCGCATCGCCTGGCTCGTCAGCGCGACGTTCGGGCGGTAGTAGCCGCCGATGTCCACCGGCTTGCCCTGCGCGGCGGCCAGTTCTTCCAGGATGCGCGCCTCATGGTCGGCGAGCGCCTTCGCGACGCCCGCGAACTGCGCCTGCAACGCGGCGTCCTCGGTCTGCGCGGCGAGCGCCTGCGCCCAGTAGAAGCACAGATAGAAATGGCTGCCGCGATTGTCGATGCCGCCGACCTTGCGCGCCGGCGACTTGTTCTCGTCGAGGAACTTGCCGGTCGCCTGATCGAGCGTCTTCGCGAGCACCAGCGCACGCGGGTTCGCGTAGGCGTTGCCGAGGTGCTCGAGCGACGCGGCGAGCGCGAGGAATTCGCCGAGCGAATCCCAGCGCAGGAAGCCTTCCTCGACGAACTGCTGCACGTGCTTCGGCGCCGAACCGCCCGCGCCCGTCTCGAACATCCCGCCGCCCGCCATCAGCGGCACGATCGACAGCATCTTCGCGCTGGTGCCGAGTTCCATGATCGGGAACAGGTCGGTCAGGTAATCGCGCAGCACGTTGCCGGTGACCGAGATCGTGTCCTGGCCCGCGCGAATCCGATCGAGCGAGAAACGCGTCGCGTCCACGGGGGTCATGACGCGGATGTCGAGACCGCTGGTGTCGTGATCCTTCAGATACTGCTCGACCTTGCGGATCACCTGCGCATCGTGCGCGCGCGCCGGATCGAGCCAGAACACGGCCGGCGCGCCGGTCGCGCGAGCGCGGCTCACCGCGAGCTTGACCCAATCCTGCACCGGAGCGTCCTTGGTCTGGCACATGCGCCAGATGTCGCCGGCTTCGACCGCATGCTCGAGCAGCACCTGGCCCGCCTCGTCGATCACGCGCACGACGCCGTCGGCCGCGATCTGGAAGGTCTTGTCGTGCGAACCGTATTCTTCGGCCGCCTGCGCCATCAGGCCGACGTTCGGCACGCTGCCCATCGTCACCGGATCGAACGCGCCGTGCTGCTTGCAGTCCTCGATCACGGCCTGGTAGACGCCCGCGTAGCAGCGGTCCGGAATCACCGCCTTGGCGTCGTACAGCGCGCCGTCGGGGCCCCACATGCAGCCCGACTCGCGGATCATCGCCGGCATCGAGGCGTCGACGATCACGTCGCTCGGCACGTGCAGGCTGGTGATGCCCTTGTCCGAATTGACCATCGCGAGCTGCGGGCGACGCGCGTATTCGGCCTTCAGGTCGGCCTCGATCGCGGCGCGCGCGTCGTCGGGCAGATCCTTGAGGCGCGCGTACAGGTCGCCGATGCCGTTGTTCGGATTGAAGCCCGCCTGCGCGAGCACGCCCGCGTGCTTGTCGAGCACGTCCTGGTAGAACACCGAGACCGCGTGGCCGAAGATGATCGGATCCGAGACCTTCATCATCGTCGCCTTCAGGTGCACCGAGAACAGCACTTCCTTGCGCTTCGCGTCCTCGACCTGCTCGGCGAGGAAGGCGCGCAGCGCCTTCTTGCTCATCACCGACGCATCGATGATCTCACCCGCCTTCAGCGCGGTCTTTTCCTTCAGCACCGTCGTCGCGCCGCCGGCTGCCGTCAGCTCGATGCGCACGCTGCCCGCCGCGCCGATCAGCGCCGAACGCTCGCTGCCGTAGAAGTCGCCGGCGCTCATGTGCGCGACGTGCGCCTTCGAATCCGCGCGCCACGCGCCCATCTTGTGCGGGTGCTTGCGTGCGTAGTTCTTGACCGACAACGGTGCGCGGCGGTCCGAGTTGCCTTCGCGCAGCACCGGGTTCACCGCGCTGCCCTTGATCTTGTCGTAGCGCGCCTTGGCGTCCTTCTCGGCATCGTTCGCCGGATGCTCCGGATAGTCGGGCAGCGCGTAGCCCTGCGCCTGCAGCTCCGCGATCGCGGCCTTCAGCTGCGGCACCGATGCGCTGATGTTCGGCAGCTTGATGATGTTCGCTTCCGGCCGGGTGGTGAGCTGGCCCAGCTCGGCGAGCGCGTCGGCGCTCTTCTGCTCGGGCGACAGGCGCTCCGGGAAAGCGGCGACGATGCGGCCCGCGAGCGAGATGTCGCGGGTTTCGACCGCGACGCCCGACGGACGCGTGAATGCCTCGACGATCGGCAGCAGCGAATAGGTGGCGAGCGCGGGCGCTTCGTCAGTGAGGGTGTAGATGATCTTCGGCGAATTGGACATGAGCTTGATGCGTTGCGACTGAAATATTGAAGCCGGCGCGGAACCGGCGGTGATGCGATCGGAACGATCGCGAAACGGCAGGCGCGCCAGCGCCATCGGGCGCGGGCAAGGAGGGAAGCCGGAACCGCTCGCGGCCGCCCCTCGAATCGCCGCGCACCGGCCCGCTGCCGCGCGCGACAGGCCGCCGGCGCAGGCCGGCGGCCGGCAGACTTACATGTTCTCGATCAGCACCTGACCGAAGCCGGAACACGACACCTGGGTCGCGCCTTCCATCAGGCGCGCGAAGTCGTACGTGACGCGCTTCTGCTGGATCGACTTCGCCATCGCGGCGATGATCGCATCGGCCGCCTCGGTCCAGCCGAGGTGGCGCAGCATCATTTCCGCCGAGAGGATTTCCGAACCCGGATTCACGTAATCCTTGCCCGCGTACTTCGGCGCCGTGCCGTGCGTGGCCTCGAACATCGCGACCGAATCCGACAGGTTCGCGCCCGGCGCGATGCCGATCCCGCCGACCTGGGCGGCCAGCGCGTCGGAGATGTAGTCGCCGTTCAGGTTCAACGTCGCGATCACGTCGTATTCGGCCGGGCGCAGCAGGATCTGCTGGAGGAACGCGTCCGCGATCGAATCCTTGATCACGATCTCCGCACCCGTCTTCGGATTCTTGATGCGCATCCACGGGCCGCCGTCGATCAGCTCGGCGCCGAATTCCTTCTGCGCGAGCGCATAGCCGTAGTCACGGAACGCGCCTTCCGTGAACTTCATGATGTTGCCCTTGTGGACCAGCGTGACCGACTTGCGGTTGTTGTCGATCGCGTACTGGATCGCCTTGCGCACAAGACGCTCCGTGCCTTCGCGCGACACCGGCTTGATGCCGATGCCCGAGGTGTCCGGGAAGCGGATCTTCTTCACGCCCATCTCGTCGCGCAGGAAGCGGATCACCTTCTTGGCCTGCTCCGACTCGGCCGCCCACTCGATGCCGGCGTAGATGTCCTCCGAGTTCTCGCGGAAGATCACCATGTCGGTCTTTTCCGGCTCGCGCACGGGCGACGGCACGCCCTTGAAGTAGCGCACCGGGCGCAGGCACACGTAGAGGTCCAGCTCCTGGCGCAGCGCGACGTTCAGCGAACGGATCCCGCCGCCGACCGGGGTCGTGAGCGGCCCCTTGATCGACACCACGTATTCCTTCAGCACCTGCAGCGACTCTTCCGGCAGCCAGACGTCCGGGCCGTATACCCTGGTCGCCTTCTCGCCCGCGTAGATCTCCATCCAGTGGATCTTGCGCTTGCCGCCGTAGGACTTCTCGACCGCCGCGTCGACCACCTTGATCATCACCGGCGTGATATCGAAGCCCGTGCCGTCCCCTTCGATATAGGGAATGATCGGCTGATCGGACACATTGAGCGAGTAATCTTTGTTGACGGTGATCTTGTCACCGCCCTCCGGAACCTTGATGTGCTGATACGGCATGGTCGACTCCAGTGAGATGGCTGGGCTGATTAGGAATCTGCTGATGGCTGCCTGGCTCGCGACTGCGCGCCCGTTCCGCGCCTGCAACAGCGAATCGCTATTCTAGCGCCCGCTGACGGCGCGGCGGCGCGCAAGCCGGGAGCGGTGCATCAGGTTCCGCTCAAGTCTTATATAAGACAAAAGAGTTACCGTTCCGTATTATGCATTAAGATTCCGCCATTTGCCATATGACGCGGGCCGCCCAGGCTGCCCGCCGCCGCCCCGCCATGCCCCTCATCGCCCTCAACAAGCCGTACGGCACCATCTGCCAGTTTTCCGCGCACGAGACCCGCGCCTCGCTCGGCGACTGGGTCAGGACGCCCGGCGTCTACCCGGCGGGCCGGCTCGACGCCGACAGCGAGGGCCTGCTGCTGCTGACCGACGACGGCGCGCTGCAGGCGCGCATCGCGGAGCCGCGCCACAAGCTCGTGAAACGCTACTGGGCGCAGGTCGAGGGCGCCCCCGACGCGAGTACGCTGAAGGCGCTCGCGCGCGGCGTCGATCTCGGCGACTACGTGACACGCCCGTGTCAAGCGAGCTTCGTCGAACCATCCGACGCCCTGTGGCCGCGCACCCCGCCGATCCGTCATCGCGCGGCGATCCCGACGACCTGGATCGAACTCGCGATCACCGAAGGCAAGAACCGCCAGGTGCGACGGATGACCGCGGCGGTCGGGTTTCCGACCTTGCGGCTCGTGCGCGTCGGCATCGGCGCGCTCGACCTGTTCGCGCTCGACCTTGCGCCGGGCGCAACGCTCGAGCTGCCTGCGCGCGCACCGTGGGACGGGTTCGCGCCGGCGCGCTGAAAGTGTGTGTCGACGCGACGTCAACCGGCCGCGAACCTGCCGCGTTAAACCACGCAGATGCCGCTTTTAGCTATCCGGCATTGGCGTGACAGCCGCGGCTCCGTCGTTTGCGCGACATCAAGATCCGGCGAGACGCCCGCAGCACGACGAGATTTTTCTCGATGTGCCTGTCAACCGAAAGGTGGATGGCCCCGTTAGACGACATGACTCCTATGCCGGGTCATTTGGTTAATTAACTAAAGCTGAGGAAACACAAAATGAACAAACTGATCGCCGCTCTGGTCGCTGGCCTCTTCGCAACGGCAGCTTTCGCACAAGCTTCGGCACCGGCAGCTGCTCCGGCTGCTGACGCTGCTTCGGCACCGGCTGCAAAGAAGGCGCACAAGAAGCACGCGCACAAGAATACGCACGCAAAGAAGGAAGCCAGCGCAGCTGAAGCCCCGGCAGCTGCTTCGAACTAAGTAAGAAAGTTGTAATAACGCAGTCAAGAACACGCAGTTGCCGTTCTTACGGCGTTGGAAGGCAGATCACCGCGAGGCGATCTGCCTTTTTCTTTTTGCGCCCGCCGGCTGCGCGCGCCATCGCGCATCGCGTACCATGCGGGTCTCGTGTCCGATAGGAGCCCCGCTGTGCGATTTTCCCCGCGCTCTGCGCTCGCCCGTTTCGCCCGGGCCGCCGCCCTTCCCCTCGCGCTCGCGGTCGCCGCGGCCGGCCTGCCCGCCGCGCCGGCCCTGGCGCAGATGCCGCCCGGCGCCAAGCAGCCCGGCGAGTTCCCGCGCGTGAAACTGCGCGCCGGCATGTACGTGATCGACGCCGCGGTCGCCGCGAACGACGCCGATCGCGAGCAAGGCCTGATGTATCGCTCGCAACTCGCGCCGAACGAAGGCATGCTGTTCGTTTTTGATGAAAATGCAGTCCATTGTTTCTGGATGAAGAACACCTTGATTCCGCTGTCGATCGCCTTCATCCGCGCGGACGGCACCATCACCGACGTCGACGAGATGAAAGCGGAGACCGTCGACAACCACTGTCCGCGCAACAATGGCGTCTACGCGCTGGAAATGGGCAAGGACTGGTTCGCCGCCAAGGGCATCAAGCCGGGCATGAAGATCGACGGGCTGCCGCAGCCGCGCTGAAGCGCGCTGCCCGAGCCTGCGCCGACCGGCCGCTTTGCGCGCCGGTTTTTTTTCGCCCGCGCGTCGCGGCGGACACGCGCGGCAAAGACGGCCGCAAAAACGTTGACACCCGTCGCTTGATTCCAGGGCGGGAGCCCGCATCTGCAAAAGCCACGCGCACACGCTATGCTTTAAGTCTCGTTGCAAAACCCAACCGGTCCGCCGCGGCGGCGGGCCACATCCGTCCCGAACCCAAGGAGGTTCAACGTGCCTCGCAAAACCCCCATCGAGCGCTACAGGAACATCGGCATCAGCGCTCACATCGACGCCGGCAAGACCACGACCACCGAGCGCATCCTGTTTTACACCGGCGTGAGCCACAAGATCGGCGAGGTGCACGACGGCGCGGCCACGATGGACTGGATGGAGCAGGAACAGGAACGCGGGATCACGATCACCTCCGCGGCGACCACCGCGTTCTGGAAGGGCATGGCCGGCAACTATCCCGAGCACCGCATCAACATCATCGACACCCCCGGGCACGTCGACTTCACGATCGAGGTCGAGCGCTCGATGCGCGTGCTCGACGGCGCGTGCATGGTCTACGACTCGGTCGGCGGCGTGCAGCCGCAGTCGGAAACGGTGTGGCGCCAGGCGAACAAGTACAAGGTGCCGCGCATCGCGTTCGTCAACAAGATGGACCGCGTCGGCGCGGACTTCTTCCGTGTGCAGCGGCAGATCGGCGAGCGCCTGAAGGGCGTCGCCGTGCCGATCCAGATTCCGATCGGCGCGGAGGAGCACTTCCAGGGCGTGGTCGATCTCGTGAAGATGAAGGCGATCCTCTGGGACGACGAGAGCCAGGGCGTCAAGTTCAGCTACGAGGAGATTCCCGCGAATCTCGTCGAGCTGGCGCGCGAGTGGCACGACAAGATGGTCGAGGCCGCCGCCGAAGCGAGCGAGGAACTGCTCGAGAAATACCTGACCGACCACGACTCGCTGACCGAGGACGAGATCAAGGCCGCGCTGCGCAAACGCACGGTCGCCAACGAGATCGTGCCGATGCTGTGCGGCAGCGCGTTCAAGAACAAGGGCGTGCAGGCGATGCTCGACGCCGTGATCGACTACCTGCCGTCGCCCGTCGACGTGCCCGCGATCCTCGGCCACGACCTCCACGACAAGGCAGCGGAACGCCATCCGAGCGATGACGAGCCGTTCTCCGCGCTCGCGTTCAAGATCATGACCGACCCGTTCGTCGGCCAGCTGATCTTTTTCCGCGTGTACTCGGGCGTCGTCGAATCGGGCGACACCGTGCTCAACGCCGTGAAGGACAAGAAGGAGCGGCTCGGCCGGATCCTGCAGATGCACGCGAACGAGCGCAAGGAAATAAAGGAAGTGCGCGCGGGCGACATCGCGGCGGCGGTCGGGCTCAAGGAAGCCACCACGGGCGACACGCTGTGCGATCCGTCCGCGCCGATCATCCTCGAGCGCATGGAATTCCCGGAGCCGGTGATCTCGCAGGCGGTCGAGCCGAAAACCAAGGCCGACCAGGAAAAGATGGGCCTCGCGCTGAACCGTCTCGCGCAGGAAGACCCGTCGTTCCGCGTGCAGACCGACGAAGAGTCCGGCCAGACGATCATCTCGGGGATGGGCGAGCTGCACCTCGAAATCCTGGTCGACCGGATGAAGCGCGAGTTCGGCGTCGAGGCGACGGTGGGCAAGCCGCAGGTCGCGTACCGCGAAACGGTGCGCACGGTCGCCGACGATGTCGAGGGCAAGTTCGTCAAGCAGTCGGGCGGGCGCGGCCAGTACGGGCACGCGGTCGTCAAGCTCGAGCCGAACCCGGGCAAGGGCTACGAGTTCCTCGACGAGATCAAGGGCGGCGTGATTCCGCGCGAATTCATCCCGGCCGTCGACAAGGGCATCCAGGACACGCTGAAATCGGGCGTGCTCGCGGGCTATCCGGTCGTCGACGTGAAGGTGCACCTGATCTTCGGTTCGTACCACGACGTCGACTCGAACGAGAACGCATTCCGCATGGCCGGCTCGATGGCCTTCAAGGAAGCGATGCGGCGCGCGAAGCCGGTGCTGCTCGAACCCATGATGGCCGTCGAGGTGGAAACGCCGGAAGACTTCATGGGCAACGTGATGGGCGACCTGTCGAGCCGGCGCGGCATCGTACAGGGCATGGACGACATCGCGGGCGGCGGCGGCAAGGTCGTGCGCGCCGAAGTGCCGCTCGCGGAAATGTTCGGCTACTCGACCTCGCTGCGCTCGGCGACGCAGGGCCGCGCAACCTACACGATGGAGTTCAAGCACTACGCGGAAACGCCGAACAACGTGTCGGAAGCGGTGATCAACGCCAAGCAGGGCAACCGCCGGTAATCCTCGGCGACGCGCGGCGGCCATGCCGCCCACGACGGCCTGCCCGGCAACGGGCAGGCCGTTTTTTCCGGGTCGACGACCGGCGTGGCGACGCGCGCCCTGCCCGGCTTGCACCGCCAGGCCCCCGTACGTCGTCGCGCAGCCCCCGTGTTTGCATCCAAGCCGATTGACACTCTTACCGGCTGCTTGAGCCCGTTTCACTTCTGATACACCTTTCGTCGTTTGACCGGCCGCGCGCGCCGGGCGGACGTGCGCGGCCCATACGGCGCGCGGCTGCGCGGCCGATGGCACGTTTATCGCTCGCATCACGGCATGCGCCGGGCGAGAGGCCCGTGCGGCGCTATCCCTGACAAGCCCGGCAGATCCGGCTCAAGGGTCGCTGCAATCAGCAGGACCTGGACCGACACGACGATACGGACTCCACACATAGCGCAACGGTGAAGCACCGCGGTGACGGGGGATCGCGCGCTTCGGGAGGCCGATGATCATGGACATCTACAGACGGAAACGCGACAACGCCGCCACGCGACGGCCACGCGCCCTGCTCGCACTCGGTGCGCTCGGCGCGCTGGCCTGCTGCGCGGCGGTGCCGGTATTCGCGCAGTCAGCGAACGACGTGATCCCGGCCTGGTTCATCGCACTTCAGCAGATCGCGCAGCCGGAACTGGCCGCGCCGATCCAGGTTGCTCAGAACTCCGATGCAAGTCCGTCGACGCCCGAGCAGGATGCGCAGACGCTGTTCACGCCGCACAACTGCTCCGGCGATCCCATCTCGTGCCGGGGCCAGGGCCGGGGCGCGGGCGGCGGCGGCGGCGGGGGTAACGGCGGCAGCAGCGGCAGCGGCGGCGGACACGGTTCGAGCGGCAGTTCCAGCGGCGGCGCCGTTGGCGCGCAAGGCGGCCTGGGCGGCAGCAGCGGCGGCGGGCGCGGCGGCAGTTCATCCGGAGGCGGATCGTCGAGCGCGGGGTCTTCCAGCGGCAGCTCCTCGGGTGGCAGCACGTCCGGCAGCGGTTCCTCCAGCGGCGGCTCCACGAGCGGCAGTTCCTCGAGCGGCACGTCCAGTTGCGGCTGCGGCAGCCACGGCGCCGGGCCGAGCGGCGCGGCCGGTCACGGACTCGGCGGTCCGGGCGCCGTGGGCGCGGTCGGCGGCATAGGCGGCCTGGGCGCCGGCGGACGCGGCGCGGGCGGCATGGGACCGGGCGGACGCGGCGGCGGCATGGGCCCCGGCGGACGCGGCGGCGGCGGGAACGGCAACGGCAATCACTGAAGCGCGGCCGCGCGCCCCAGGCGGTGACGCTACAGCATCTCCAGCGGCCGCTTGCGGCGCGGCGCGGCAAACTGCGCGTCGAGCCGCGCCAGCTCGTCGTCGCTGAACGCGAAGGCGAGCGCCGCGTGATTGTCGCGCACGTGCTCGAGGCGCGCCGCCTTCGGAATCGCGAATACGCCGGGCCGTCGCAGAACCCAGGCGAGCGCGACCCGCATCGCCGACACCCCACGCTCGCGCGCGATCTCGGCAAGCACCGAGTGCGCTGGCAGACGCGCGTGGTCGACCGGGCTGTAGGCCATCGCCGGCATGCGCCGCTGGGCAAGCCAGGGCAGCAGGTCGAACTCCGGGCCGCGGCGCGCCACGTTGTAGAGAATCTGGTTCGTCGCGCATGCGCCGCCGCCCGCCTCGGCGACCAGCTCGCGCATGTCGTCGGTATCGAAGTTGCTCACGCCCCAGTGGCGGATCTTGCCCGCCGCGCGCAGCGCCTCGAAGCCCGCGACCGTTTCCGCGAGCGGCACCGTCCCGCGCCAGTGCAGCAGATACAGATCGATGCGGTCGGTCCGCAGACGCGCGAGGCTCGCCTCGCACGCGGCGACCACGCTCCGACGGCCGGCATGATGCGGATAGACCTTGCTGACCAGGAACACGTCGTCGCGCAGGCCCGCGAGCGCGGTGCCGAGGAACGTTTCGGTCGCGCCGTCGCCGTACATCTCGGCGGTGTCGATCACGGACATGCCGAGCGCCACGCCTGCGCGCAGCGCGGCCGTTTCGTCCGCGCGCCGCGCCGGGCGCTCGCCCATTTCCCAGGTGCCCTGGCCCAGTCTCGGAATGTGTTCGCCGTCGGGCAACGCCACCGTGCCGATTTCATCCGCCATTCGCCGTCCCCTCGCCTGTCCTGCGCACCACGCGCCGCCCGCCAGTGTATCCGGCCGCACACAGATCGCACGACCACGGCCCGCGGCGGCGCGTCCCGCCACAAAATACCGGATACGTCCGGCTCGTACGATGACTTAAAATGACAATACTGTTTCAGACGCCCATTCCATGAAGCCATCGAAGGAAGACCGCTGGTCCGACCTGCGGCCCGACCCGGACAACGATACGCCGCTCTACCTGCAGCTCGCCCGCAAGCTCGGCGACGCGATCCACGACAACCGCTGGGCGGCCGGCGAGGCGCTGCCCTCGGAGCGGCTGTTGTCGGAAGCGCTGGGCGTCTCGCGCATCACCGCGCGCAAGGCCATCGCGCTGCTGGTCGAGCAAGGCCTGATCCGCCGCACCCAGGGCGCCGGCAACTTCATCCAGCCGCGCTACGAGGATCCGCTGTCGCGGCTGTCGAGCTTCAGCGAGATGCTCAAGCGGCGCGGCTTCACGCCGGGCTCGCAATGGCTCGCACGCGATATCCAGCCAGCCAACCGCGACGAGGTGATCCAGCTCGGCTTGTCGCCCGCCGCCTCGGTGACGCGGCTCAAGCGGCTGCGGCTCGCCGACGACATCGTGATGGCCGTCGAGAACTCGACCTTTCCCGCCACCATCATTCCCGACCCGCACGCGATCACCGATTCGCTGTACAGCTATCTGGAACAGCGCGGCACGCCGATCGTGCGCGCGCTCCAGCATTTTCGGGCGGTCAACGCGAGCGAGGAGATCGCACGCCAGATGGGTATCGAGACGCACGACGCGCTGCTGCTGATCACGCGGATTGGTTACACCGCCGATCAGCGCGCCATCGAGCTGACCGACACCTACTGCCGCAACGACTACTACGATTTCGTCGTCGAGTTGCGCAAGTAAGGCGCGCAAGGCGCAAAACCGCCGCACCCCGCCTAGAATGCGAGCCAGCCGCCGCCGCTCCCGATCCGCGTCACGGAGCGACGGCGTTCCGGGTGCCGACCGGGCGCCCCACGCCTCGCCAGGAGCCGCCATGTCCCGCCTGTCCGCGACCGAAGCCGCGCAACTGCTCGGCGTCAGCCTGCCGACCCTGTACGCCTACGTGAGCCGCGGTCTGCTGCAGTCGCTGCCCGACGGCGCGAACCGGCGGCACAGCTACGACGGCGCGGAAGTCCGTCTGCTCGCGCGCCGCCGCGCCGACGCGAAACGCGCGGGCAAGGTCGCGGAACGCTCGCTCGCCTGGGGCGTCCCGGTGCTCGAATCGCGCATCACGCAGATCGCCGACGGCGCGCTGCGCTATCGCGGCCACGACGCGCTCGCGCTCGCGACGACCGCGACGCTCGAGGAGGTCGCCGCGCTGTTGTGGGACTGCGCGCCGGAGCGCATCGCGCGCGCCGCCGCGCCCGATGCGGCCGCGGATCCACCCTGGGCGGAATGGATGCACCGCTGGCGCGCGCTGGCGCCGCTCGAACGGGCGCTGGTGCTGCTGCCCGCCGCCGCCGCGACCCTGCCGCACGCGCCCGCGCAACACGCCGAGGGCCGGCTCGATACCGCGTGCGCGCTGATGCGCACGACCGCCGCCGCGCTCGCGGGCGCGACGCCGTCGCGCGCGCCGATCCATCTTCAGCTGGCCGAAGCCTGGGACGTGCGCGACCCGCACGGCGTCGATCTGCTGCGCATGGCGCTCGTGCTGTGCGCGGATCACGAACTCAATCCGTCGACCTTCGCCGTGCGCTGCATCGCCTCGACCGGCGCGCATCTGTACGGCGCGATCGCGGGCGGCCTGGCCGCGCTCGCGGGACCGCGACACGGCGGCGAGACGCGCCGGGTCACCGTCCTGCTCGACGAGGCGGCGCGCGCCGACGATCCCGATCGCTATCTGGCCGAGCGGCTCGCGCACGACGAACGCACGACGGGCGGCCGCACGCTGCTGGCCGGCTTCGACCATCCGCTGTATCCGCAAGGCGACCCGCGCGCGGCCCACCTCACCGACGCCCTGCGCGCGCACTTCGACGCGCATGCGCCGCTGCGCGACGCGCTGGCGCTCGCCGCCTCGGTCGAAACCGCCACGACGCTGCGGCCGACCATCGATTTCGCGCTCGCGCTGATCGAGCGCACGCTGGCGCTGCCGCCCGACGCGGCCTTCGTGTTGTTCGCGGCGGGCCGGGTGGTCGGCTGGATCGCGCACGCGATCGAGCAGCAGACGGATGGCGGGCTGATCCGCCCGCGGGCGCGCTATATCGGCGCCGACGCGGCGACCTGAACCGCGCGCCGCCCGCGCCGCGCCCATCCGTCGTACGGCGGCCGCGCGGACGCCGCCACGACGCTTTCGAACTGGACCCGCGCGCCGATCCTGCCGACGCCGATCCAGACCGGGGTGCGCGTCGGCAGGTCGAAAGACTGCCCGGCCGCGAGCCAGTGGTCGTCCAGGCGGCCCTCGATCGTCAGCCACACCTCGCCCGTCGCGACGACGAGCCGCGCCGGATGCCGCGCGCGCCATCGCGTGGCCGGCTCGCCGGGCTCGAACGCATAGGTACGAATCTCACGCATGGGGCCTCCTGGGCAAAAGCGGCGGGAATAGCGGTCAGCGTCCATTATCAAAACGATGGCACGACACTGCCCATGCACACTTCCTGACACTTTCCCCCAAACTGTACTGGCAACTGGCCAGACACAGCCGAGCCGCCTGCGTATCGCGGGCGCTTTCCCTACAATGTCGGCTGCTTCCGCGCCCCACCCGACACCCATGCCATCGCCCGCCTCCCCGCCCCAGCGAAAAATCGCTCACCGTGATGCTGTGGCTCGTCGCCACCGGCTTCTTCATGCAGACCCTCGACGCGACGATCGTCAACACCGCGTTGCCGTCGATGGCGGCCAGCCTCGGGGAATCGCCGCTGCGCATGCAGTCGGTGGTGGTCGCGTACTCGCTGACGATGGCGGTGATGATCCCGGTGTCGGGCTGGCTCGCAGACCGGCTCGGCACCCGCCGGGTGTTTTTCAGCGCGATCCTGGTTTTCGCGCTCGGCTCGCTGCTGTGCGCGAACGCCCACACGCTGCCGCAACTGGTCGCGTTCCGCGTGATCCAGGGCATCGGCGGCGCGATGCTGCTGCCCGTCGGCCGGCTCGCGGTGCTGCGCACGTTCCCGGCCGAGCGCTACCTGCCCGCGCTGTCGTTCGTCGCGATTCCCGGCATGATCGGCCCGCTGATCGGGCCGACGCTCGGCGGCTGGCTCGTCAAGGTCGCGTCGTGGCACTGGATCTTCCTGATCAACGTGCCGGTCGGCGTGGCCGGCTGCATCGCCACCTACTATTCGATGACCGACTCGCGCAATCCGGCCGCCGGCCGCTTCGATCTCAAGGGCTACCTGCTGCTCACGATCGGCATGGTCGCGCTCTCGCTGTCGCTCGACGGCCTCGCCGATCTCGGCATGCAGCACGCGGCCGTGCTCGTGCTGCTGATCCTGAGCCTCGCCTGCTTCGTCGCATACGGCCTCTACGCGGTGCGCGCGCCGCAGCCGATCTTCTCGCTCGACCTGTTCCGCATCCACACCTTCAGCGTCGGCCTGCTCGGCAACCTGTTCGCGCGGATCGGCAGCGGCGCGATGCCCTACCTGATCCCGCTGCTGCTGCAGGTGAGCCTCGGCTACAGCGCGTTCGACGCGGGGCTGATGATGCTGCCCGTCGCCGCGGCCGGGATGTTCTCGAAGCGCATCATCACGCGGCTCATCACCCGCCACGGCTACCGCAAGGTGCTGCTCGCGAACACCGTGATGGTCGGCCTGATGATGGCGAGCTTCGCGCTGATCGGCGACACGACGCCGCTGTGGCTCAAGGTCGCGCAGCTCGCGCTGTTCGGCGGCTTCAACTCGATGCAGTTCACGGCGATGAACACGCTGACGCTGAAGGACCTCGGCACGGGCGGCGCGAGCAGCGGCAACAGCCTGTTCTCGCTCGTGCAGATGCTGTCGATGAGCCTCGGTGTGACGGTCGCGGGCGCGCTGCTCGCGACCTTCACCGGGATGATCCGGCCGGCCGCGCCGAACCACGCGCTGCCCGCGTTCCACGCGACCTTCCTGTGCGTCGGCCTGATCACGGCCGCCTCGGCGTGGATCTTCGCCCAGCTCGCGCCCGATATCCGCGGCGCGGCGCGCAAGACCGACCCGTCCGAGCGCACCTAGCGGAATCGCGCGCCGCCGTGGCGCGCCGCGCACCGGCACGGTGCAGGCCACGCATGCAGGCGGGGCGGCGGGTTCCCGCCGCCCCCGGCTTTTTTGCGCATGAATCTTGCTGGTCTATATTCTGTGGGTAAACTGACAGCCTCTCACCGGCCGACATCATGAGCATGATCGACATCGATCCCCCTGGCTTTCAGCCCCCGCGCCCGGTCGCGGGCGACGACGGCAACCGGCGCACCGTGCTGTACGGCGACTACACCGTGTTCAGCGTGTTCCAGCCGGTCTTCTCGGTGTCGCACCGCCGTGCGATCGGCTATCACGCGTCGCTGCGCGCGCAGGACGCCGACGAACGCCAGGTGCCGTCTCACGAGGTATTCACGCAGGCCGCGCGGCGCGGCGACCTGCTCGAACTCGGCAGGCTCGCCGAATCGCTGCATCTCGGCAACTTCCACGCGTTCGACAGCCACGACGAATGGCTCTTCCTGAGCCTGCATCCGGCCGCGTTGATGGACACCGTGTACGGCGACGCCGTGCTGGCGAACCTCAAGGCGCTCGGCCTGCCGCCGCAGCGCGTCGTGCTGGAAGTGCCCGAACAGGCGGGCGGCGAGACGCCGCGCTTCGCGGCGATCGTCGACGGCCTGCGCAAGGCCGGCTTCCTGATCGCGCTCGGCGGCTTCGGCGCGAAGCATTCGAACATCGACCGCGTGTGGCACCTGCATCCCGACATCGTCACGCTCGACCGCGGCATCCTCGCGCAGGCAAGCGAACACTCCCACCTCGAACGCGTGCTGCCCGGGCTCGTGTCGCTGCTGCACGAATCCGGCCAGCTGGTGCTGATGGGGGGTCTGAGCACCGAGCGCGAGGCGCTGATCGCGCTCGAATGCGACGTCGATTTCGTGCAGGGCACGTATTTCGCCGGGCCGAGCGTCGATCCGGTCCAACCGCAGGCCGCGGCCGGCTCGATGGATACGCTGTCGGCCGCGCTGCGGCTGCGCGTCGCCGAGCGCGAGCGCACCCAGGCGGCCCGGCTCGCGCCCTACGTCACGGCGCTCGCTCAGGCGAGCGCGCTGCTGCGCGAGGGCCAGGACGTCGCGCACGCGGCCGCTGCGCTGCTCGCGCTGCCCGAAACGGCGCGCTGCTTCCTGCTCGACTCGTCGGGCCGCCAGATCGGCGACAACGTGCTGCCGCGCGGCCATGTCTCGCAGCGCGCGAAGCGCTTCCGGCCGTTGCTGCATTCCGAGGGCGCGAGCTGGGAGCGGCGCCCGTACTTCATCCAGGCCATGCGGGTGCCCGGCCGCGTACACCTGACGCCGCCCTACCTGTCGATCAACGAAGCCCACCTGTGCGTGACCGCCTCGATCGCGACGGCCACCGCCCAGGGCATGCTCGTGATGTGCGTCGACATCAACTGGGAAGCCACCGCGGATCGCGTCTGACGCGCGTCAGGCCGCGCGGCGCGCGATCAGCCGGTGCACGCGCCGACCCGACGACGCGCTTTGCGCCGCCGCGTCGAACAGCACCGTCATCCCGTCGCCGAGCGCGGCGCGCACCTGCTGCGCGTCGAACGCCGCGTACAGCCGGCCGCGCGCATCGCGCAGCGATTCGCCCTCGGTCACGCGCCAGCTCAGGTACAGCACGCCGCCCGGCAGCAGCAGCTCGACGAGCCGCGCCACCGCCGCGTCGATCTCCTCCGCCGCGAGATGCATGATCACGGTCTCGCACAAAACGTTGCGAAACGCGCGCGACGGCACCCCGGACAAGGCCGGCAGCAAGGCCTGCTCGAAACGCAGGCGCGGATGCGCGCGACGCGCGGCCGCCACGAGCGCCGCGCTGCCGTCGTAGCCGATCGCCTCGAAGCCGCGCGCGGCGAGCCAGCCCGTGTCGCGCCCCGCGCCGCAACCGACGTCCGCCGTCGGGCCGGGCGTGAAATAGCGCTCGAGCAGCCTGTACATGTCGTCGGGCGGCGGCTGGTCGGCCCATTCGCGCGCGTAGTCGTCGGCGAACTGATCGTATGCGTGCAGCGTGGTGGAATCCATCCGGGCCCCTGGTCGGCGTGGTGATCGGAATAGGCACCCCGACATCGTATCCCGTCGCCGCGGTTCAGGCGGGCCGCCGCGCCTCGCCGGCCGCGCGCAGCGCGTCGAGCAGCTCGGCGCCGCGCCAGGCGGGCCGCGTCCGGGCGGCCTCCGCCGCGTGCACGAGCGCGCACAGGCGCTGATTGACCGGGGCCGCGCAGCCGGCCTCGCGCGCGAGCCGCACGATTTCTCCATTGATCCATTCGACCTCGGTCGGCCGGCCGGCGGCCAGATCGTCGGCCATCGACGAACGGGCCAGTGGATCGATCGCGAGCATCCGGCCGGCAAGCCGCGTAAACAGCGCATCGGGCGACGCCAGCAGCGCCGGCAGCCAGGCGGCCGGCAGCGGCGTGAGACGCGCGGGGCGCATGCGCAGCCGCGCGAACACGTCGAGCGCCTCGCGCTGCGCGAGCGCGAGACAGCGCCGGTAGCTGCGCTGCGCAAGCTCGTCCCGCAGCGGCAAATCGGCGAGCGCATTGATCGCGTTGTTGAGATTGAACAGCAGCTTCGCCCACTGCACCGGGCGCAGGTCCGCCCGCGTGCGAAGCGGCAGGCCGGCGCGCGCGAAGGCCGGCATGAAGCGCCGCAGCGCGGGCGCGGCGGCCACTTCGAGCGCGCCCGCCGATCCCTGGTGAAATGCGCCCGGCCCGCGCGCGACGACATTGAACTGCACCATGCCCGCCAGCACCGTGCGGCCGGACATCGCCGCCGCGAGCCGGTCGGCGTTGCCGAGCCCGTTCTGGAAGCTGATCACGACGGCGTCGCGCTGCAGCACCGGCGCGAGCGCGGCGGCCGCCTCGGGCGTGGCCGCCGACTTGACCGTCACGAGCACGAGCGCGGCGTCCGCGAGCGCGGCCGCCTCGGTCGCGAACCGGATCCGCTCGGGCGGCACGCGCGCCGAGCGGCCGCGATGATCGGACAGCGCGAGCCCCTGCTCACCCAGCGCGGCGCCGATCCGCGCACGGCCGACCAGCGTCACGTCGGCCCCGCCCGCGAGCAGCCGGCCGCCGAGATAGCAGCCGATCGCGCCGGCGCCGTAGACGCCGATGGGCGCCTCCGTCGCCACGCGTCAGGCGCGCGCGTCGTGCGCGCCGCCGTGCACCGGCCCTGCGCGCCGTTCGACTTCCGTCCGCACCTCGGGCCGCCAGCCGATGAAGAACACCACTTCCGCCACGACGAACAGCGGACCGACCATCAGGCCGACGAGATCGTCGACGAAGGCCGGCTTGCGCCCCTCGTAGTAATGCCCGACGAACTGGATGATCCAGCCGACGACGAACAGGCCCGCGCCCGCGCCGAGCCATACGCCGGTCGGCTGCGCGGCGAGCGCCTGGCCGGCCCACAGCGCGAGCGCGAGCAGCACGCTCATCGCCAGGCCGAAGCGCAGGTCGAGCCGCAGGTAGAAGCACGCGAACGCCGCCATCAGCAGCAAGGCGGGCGTGAGCGCGAGCGGGCCCGCGAAGCCGAACAGCGGGCGCGACAACAGCACGCTGACCGCGACCACGATCATCGGAATGCCGGCCAGGTGGGTGACGATGTTGCGCGCGTCGCGATGATAGGCCGCGTACTGGGCCAGATGATCGACCAGGGTTTTCATGGCGTCTCTCTCCGTGGTTGCGTCCGTTGTTGAGCGCTATCATGCCTGTCCCGGCGCCCGCCCTCTGTCAACTACCCGACACCCGCCATGACGTCGCCGTTCGCCTCCCACCGGCCGCAGCTCGACGCCAGCCCCTGGTTCGTCGAGCTGCCCGTCGCACTGCGCGAACAGCTGCTCGCGCTGGCCGCGCCGCGCGCGCTCGAAGCGGGGCAGGCGCTGTTCCGCCGCGGCGATCCGCCCTGCGGCTTGTACGCGGTGCTGGCGGGCGGCCTGACGATCGGCGCGGTCGACGCGAGCGGCAAGGAAGCGCTGCTGACGATTGCCGAGCCGATCACCTGGCTCGGCGAGATCTCGCTGTTCGACGGGCTGCCGCGCACCCACGATGCGATCGCGACCGAACGCACCCTGCTGATGCACTTGCCGCAAGCCGAGCTGCGGGCGCTGCTGGAACGGGAGCCGCATTACTGGCGCCATTTTGCGCTCTTGATGGCGCAAAAGCTGCGCCTGTCGTTCATCACGGTGGAGGCGATGAGCCTGATGCCGGCCGCGCGCCGGCTGGCGACCCGGTTGCTGCTGATCGCGGAGGGCTACGGCGGGATCAGCGTCGGCCATACGCGCATCGCGCTGTCGCAGGAACGGCTCGCGTCGCTGCTGTCGCTGACCCGGCAGACCACCAACCAGTTGCTGAAGGACCTCGCGGCGCGCGGCATCGTGCGGCTCCAGGTCGGCGCCGTCGAGATCCTCGATCTCGACGCGCTGCGCCGCGCGAGCCGCGACGACGGCGCGCGTTGACGGGTGCGCGGCCGGCGCGCAGCGTGGGCCCGCTACGCCGTCCGCGCTGGAGAAAACCTTCTAAACCACCCTGTCGCGGTGGCGAGAAAATCTTTCAAACACCCGTCAATCGATACGCCCCCCAGAGCGCCCGAAACAATCATTTTCACTGTTCATCGACCCACGTCCGTCTGCAAAGCCGGCCCGCGCCGAACCGACTAAGATGCCGCGCTTTGGCCGCCCCGCGCCGCTCGACGCGTCGCCCGCCCGCCGCCCGCTTTCCTTCATCGACAGACAGGACGCTCCCACCATGACCGAACCCCTTCCCGTTTCGATCGGCATCGCCACGCCCGACGACCTCGACGGCATTCTCGCGCTGCAGGCCGCCAACCAACCCGAACAGGGCGGCATGCTGTCGGTCAATTTCGCGCGCGACAAGCTCGTGCAGTTGATCGCCGACATGCCGTTCATCGTCGCGCGCCGAGGCGGCGACGTGACGGGTTTCCTGGTGACGGCTTCGCGCCGGACGTACGCGGACGTGCCGGTGATCCGCGCGATGTTCGGCGCCTATCCGGGCGCGGACGACGCCTATGTGTGCGGCCCGATCTGCGTTGCCGCCGACGAACGCGGCAGCGGCCTCGCGCGGCTGTTGCTGGACGAAGTGCAACAACGCCTTCCGGACCGGGAAGGCGTGTCGTTCATCCGTGATGACAATCAGGCCTCGATGCGGGCCAGCCTGCGGGCAGGATTTCGGGCGGTCGGGCATTTCACGCATCTCGACCGGCCGATGACGGTCGTGGTGACCGGCCCGCAACGAGCCGGCTGAACACGCGCGGGACTTCGATGCGCCGGCGCGCGAATCAATGCGATCAATGCGACTTCAGCGCGCCGACGCTTCGGTCGAGCGACTGCGTGTCGGTGGTCTGCTGCCACTCCTGCATCGCGCGTCGCCGCTGCAGCGGCGACATCACCATGAATTCGTTCATCTTCAACAAAAACTCGCGCTTGGATTTTTCCGGGAGCACGGCGAAGCACAGCAGCAGTGCCAGGATCCTCTTCGTATAGCGCATGCATTCTCCTGCTCTGGGTTGATTTTCACGTGGGACGAACGCAAACGCTCCGGACCCGCATCCAGACCGCGACGTCGGCCCACGGCCGATACAACGTTTGCGCGCACACGATCTGGCGTCTCGAACCGGTCGCGCGCCCGGCATCGCCAATGAAACGGTCTTGCATCGGGTCGGTCACGCGGCTCGGCCGACCCATCCGTTATCGGCACCATCATGCCAAACATAAATTAAAAATCCAACCAGGCGTTGATAGTACAAACCTCAAATTAAATAATTAATTTCTGGAACAAAAACTAAAAAATTACACACTCATTCGTTCACACCGGATCGCCCCGGACGCCGCTCAACCCCGGCGGCAAAGGCCCACCCTGGGCTGCCGGCAATTTCATCTCCATGTCTTCCGTTCTATCGATTCATATTGGGAAACCTTGATTTGAATTAAGTTAGCCCTCGCCATTTCTTATTGATACGATCGAATCATGAAAAAATATACCCCTCAATTAATCTTGAAATAGACCTCGATATAATCGAGCCAGCCAGATCATCCCGGCACACGGATTGATCGCGAATGAACTTCCATCAGGTCACTCGTTCGTCATTGCGACGGCGACGCCTTCGGCCACCGGCACCGGACCGCGATCATGTCCCGCTTGACGGCGCAAGCCACCCTCCCGTGAAAACAGAATAGGCTGTCGATCCATCCCGGGCACAACCGCGTTCAGCAAGATCCACGCGGGTCCGGACCGGGCTCCGTGATTACAGCGCCGGCTGCGCAAGCGCTTGCGGTTGGCGCAACAATTGCCGGCCAAACAGAATCATCCACAACGACGGCAGGGCCACGACCAGCATCTCGATACCGTCTGCGAACAGGGTGAATTCCGGGAAAAATCCAGACAGAAAGAACCAGCCGACAAACAAGCCGATGGCCTGCAGCAGGATTGCCGCGCCCCACTCCGCCCGCTTCAACAGGTTTCCGACAGTCACGGCCCAAAAAACGAAAACCGTCCACCACAGTTCTCGTTGCGCCTCGTTCGCAACGGGGTTTCCCACGCTGTGGCGGCGGCTTTTTCCGCCGCGTCGCCCTGTATGTACGCCAGCGAGAGAGGTTGAATAGCGGCGAGCGGGATCGCCGCGCCGCACATTCCGGCGGTCACGAAAAGCGCCACGGCCATTGCCGCCATATTGCCCAAAGCCCCTGCCTCCTCCTGGAAGGCGCGCCAGAGATAGCCGCCAATCACAAGGAACGGCAGATAGAACCCGAACACATCCGTGAGCATGGCCCAGCGAAACACACTGCGCGTCTCGTTCGACAAGGCCAGCACGGCGCCGCCGCGGAATACCATGCCGGTATCCCATCCCGTCACGATCCACAACAGCCCGAGCGTGACGTAAGCCAAGAGGCCGCCGCCGATGGCGCTCCAGGCCGTGAAGCGCAAAGTGTTGCGCGAGATCGCGTTCTTCATTTTCTGCTTCGAGACAAACAAGTCGTGATGCCGCCGGGATACCAGCGGATTGCATGTGTCATCCACCACGCCGAATCGGTTTTCCCGCTGCGGATCGAACGCGGTTCCGCCCGTTCCGCGACCGCGGCCGGACGGTTTCGCACCGCCGCACGGCCTCGCGACGCGCACCGATCCGGCCATCTCCCGCATGATGCACATCGTGCGATGCGTCTCGGTCGATGCCGTCGATTCGACCAAGGCGACCGCGCCGGCAACCGGCGCGCCCATGGAACGCCCGGCATCAACGCGGCTGCTTCAAGTAGCAGATCGTGGACGCACGTTCCGCGTCGTTCTTGATTCGGGTAAATGGCATCGTCGTTCCTGGCTTGTGGGCCGACGGCGCCTTGAGAAAGAGATCCCTTTCTTTTTCACCCCATTTTCCCGGGGATTCCGCGAGCGCCTTGCTGGACGAAAAGGCGGGAAGCTTGCCGATCGGCCACCCGAACACGCCGAAGAGATTCGGACCGACGATCGTCCCCTTCGTCTTATCGATCGCGTGGCACAAAGCGCACTTTGTCTCGAAGACATGCTGCCCGGGATTCGGCGTACAGCCCTCCTCGACAAATGCATTGGCATGCATGACGCAAGCCGTTGCGAGCGAGACGGCAGCCATGGGGATGCGCCTCATTCATGCCCCGCTGGCCGGAATCGGGCGATCGATGCGCCTCGATAATCTGCTGCCCGGTGTTTGCCGAATGCCGCGCGATCGCACCGGGATCGGGACACGATCGCACCGGTAGGCGCCCGGTCGACATGCGGAGCGCCGAATCGACAGCGCCGCCGCCGACAGGCATCGGCAGCGTCCGCGCCTCGCTTCGCCGACGCGCTGCCGCGACAGCCTGTCGCCCCGGTCGCCGGTTGATCGCGGCGCGCCGAAGCCGCGGTCCGGACGAAAAAAAGCCCATGACGTCGGTCAGGTCATCGATATACATGGCGAGGAAGTTGCACCAGTGTGTCGTTGCAGCATTCAGTGCCTTCGATAACGAGACGCGGCTTACCCCCGCGAGTCCCGCTTCGAGCATGCCGTTCGCCGCTGCGTCGATCCACCGTGTGATGTCCTCTCCGGCCGGGCCGCCGGTAGGCGGGTTGTATTTGATACCGCCGCTGTCCGGTGGATTGCGCGACGGCATCACCACAATTCCATTGGCGAATCCGGCACTGCGTCCGCGGTTGTACTTCAGGATCGCGCGCGAAACGGCCGGCGCCGGCGTGTATTCGCCCGGCGGCGCCAGCATGACCACGACACCATTGGCAGCCCGCACTTCAAGTACGCTTGCCTGCGCCGGTTCGGCAAGTGCATGCGTGTCGATGCCGAGAAACAACGGACCGTCGATGCCGCGCAAACATCGATACCGGCAGATCGCCTGCGTGATCGCGAAGACATGTCACTCGTTGAAGCTGCGGGTCACGCAGAGCCCCGGTGGCCCGACGTGCCGAACGTCACACGCTGCGCCGGGACGGCCGGATCCGGCATATCGGTGTAGTACGCGGTCACGAGCCGGGGGGCGTCGACACAACGCATAGGGCGCGGGACGGCCCGCCAGTGGACTGACAGGCATCCTGCGGGGGGCGGGCGGCGTGTGCTTCATCATGCCTCCCGTGTGGATCACTGCCGGGTTCCCGATCGCGCGGCACAGCCGATGACTGCCCGCGTCTGCTCGACGGATTGCGAATATCGACATTCTCTACTCCCGAGCCCGCCGCGCGTCCGGGCGAAACGCGTTCCGGCATCGTTCGGCACGCCGGGCCCGCTCAATGTGCGGCCCGCTTGCTCATTCGACACTCGGGGTTGAGGATGATGGCGATGATGCGGACGAGATGCGCACGCGCCGAGGAAATCAGGCCGTCACATTCCAGAATCCATTCCAGTCGAATTCGCCAGAGCGCGGCATATGGCGTGATACGGGTAATGAGCCGCTCGAGAGCATCGTTCTCGCTCGATGTCCGAATGGGTCCTGGAAGCACTCCGTATGTCACGAGAGTCGCTAGGCAGCTTATGACGAAGCGCCGCACCGCTCTGCCCAGTACCGTACATTGAGCCGCATCTCCCCATCCGCCTCGGTCGCATGCGCGCGTAGCCGCGATGCATCGACCGGGCGCGGCCCTTGATCCGCCTTTGTCCGCCATCGGACAGACATCGGGCCGGCTCTCTGCAAACGTGATCCTGCGGGCACATCACCATCCGGCCACGCACGCGCGCGGACCACTGCCGCGTGTTGCATTTCGCAAAGAAAGCACGCGAAGCACGGCGAGTCCGCAGTCATCCAGCAGGGTACTCAACGTGGCCGAAACGATCGGATGCCTCATCTTTGGCGCTTTGCTCATTTTCATGGGGCTCATCGGCTCGTCGCTCAAGCGTCTGCCGTTGAGCGCGGCCATGGTTTATCTTGGGATCGGCTTTCTGATCGGGCCGTCCGGTATCGGCTTCCTGTCGATGACACTACCGGACGACGTCACGCATTTGCGCATCGCCGCCGAAATCGGCCTGCTGATCTCGCTGTTCGCCATTGGCCTGAGACTACGCGTCCCGCTCGTCGATCGGCGCTGGATGGTGCCGATTCGGTTGGGCTTTGTCGCGATGATCCTCACCGTCGCGTCGATCGCCGTTCTTGGCGTGGTCGCGCTCCATCTGAGTCCCGGCGTCGCGTTGCTGCTGGGCGCGATAATCGCGCCGACAGATCCCGTGCTGGCTCACGATGTCGGCGTGCGCGATGCCGGCGACGTCGAGGTCGTGCGTTTTTCGCTCTCCGCCGAAGGCGGAATCAACGACGGCACCGCTTATCCATGCGCGGCGCTCGGCCTGCTCCTGTGCCAAATCGGCGCGACATCGAACCTGCACTGGAGCATCGTCGTCGGCATCGCGTGGAGCATTGTCGCGGGCGTGACGACCGGCGGACTGATCGGCTCCGCGACTGCCCGGCTCGTCGCGTTCCTGCGCAGCCGTCACGGGCAGGCGCTCGGCCTCGAAGGCTTCTTCGCGCTCGGCGTGATCGCGCTGTCATACGGCGCGGCGCTCGCCATTCAAGGCTACGGGTTTCTGGCCGTGTTCGCCGCGGGCGTCGCGATGCGACGCGTCGAGCATCGATCGAGCGGCCAGAAGACGTCGAAGGCGACGCTCGGCATCGTGGACAGCGAGGATGTCGAAGCCACTTCCACCGATCCCGACAAAGCCCACGCGTTCGTCGCGGAATCAGTGATGGGATTCACGATCGAACTGGAGCACATTGCAGAGGCCGTGCTGATCCTTCTGATCGGCGCCCTCGTCTCGCGGTATTGGGCCGACATGCTGACGTGGATCTGTACAGCCGTTGTCGCCACGCTGCTGTTCGTCATCCGGCCGGCCGCCAGCCGAGTAGCGTTGATCGGCTCGCGCGCATCGCACCGCCAGCGCCGCTTGATCGGTTGGTTCGGCATTCGGGGCGTGGGATCCCTGTATTACCTGATGCTGGCCCTCGAACAAGGGCCGCACGCGGAGCTGCTGCCGCTGGTTCCCTGGGTGCTGGCGATCATCGCGCTGTCGATCGTGCTGCACGGCATCTCGGCCACGCCGCTGATGCGGCGCTACGCGTGAGCGACGCGGCGGATGTCTCTTTCATGACCGGCAAGCCGTCCCGCGCCGCACTGTTCACCAGAGGATCGACTTGCAATCATCGCGTCGCTATCGTGCTTCGAAGGACGGGCGCGTGCCCGTGAGCCGATCCTTCTTCCCGGGGAACCGCCATGAAAAAGCACCCTATTGCACTGTCGAAAAACCAGTCTCTGTGGGAGAGTCTCGGGCCGGGCCTGATTACCGGCGCAGCCGACGATGATCCGAGCGGCATCGCAACCTATTCCCAGGTCGGCGCGGCGTTCGGATACGGAATGCTGTGGACGTCCATCGTCACATTCCCGCTGATGATCGGCATCCAGATGGTCAGCGCGCACATCGGTCGCGTCACCGGCGACGGGATAGCGGCCAACATCCGGAAACACTATCCGCCCTGGCTGCTGTATGGGCTCGTCGCATTGCTGCTGGTCGCGAACACGATCAACATCGCCGCCGACATCGGCGCGATGGGCGCGGCGTTGAAGCTGCTGATCGGCGGTCCCGCGCACTGGTATGCGATCGCCTTCGGGTCGACCTCGCTGATACTGCAGGTATTCGTGCCGTTTCCCCGCTACGCCCCGATTCTGAAAGCGCTGACGCTCGCGCTCTTTGCCTATGTCGCAACGGCGTTCATCGTCAAGATCCCCTGGGAACACGTTCTGTATGAGACGCTCGTTCCGTCCGTCACGCTCGACGTTCATTACGCGATCGGCGTCGTCGCCGTATTCGGCACCACCATCAGCCCCTACCTGTTCTTCTGGCAAGCCTCGCAGGAAGTCGAAGAGCAGCGCGCGACGCCCGGGGAAGAGCCGCTTCGGCGCGCGCCGGAACAGGCGCGTCGCAGCTTGCGGCGCATCAGGATCGATACGTACGTCGGGATGGCGTTCTCCAATCTGATCGCCTTCTTCATCATCCTGACTGCGGCTACGACCCTGCACATCCACGGGATGACGCAAATCCAGACCTCATCCGACGCAGCGCAGGCGCTTCGCCCCCTGGCCGGAGAGTTCGCGTTCCTGCTGTTTTCCGCGGGCATCGTCGGGTGCGGGTTGCTCGCCGTTCCGGTTCTCGCGGGATCGGCCGCCTATGCCGTCGCCGAGGCGCTGCACTGGCGCATCGGACTCGGCCGTACGCTGCTGAAGGCGCGCGGCTTCTACATGATCCTCGCGATCGCGATCGTGTTGGGCGTCGCGCTCAATTTCACCTCGATCGATCCGATTCGCGCACTTTTCTGGAGCGCGGTCATCAACGGGGTCATCGCCGGTCCGGTGATGGTGGTGATCCTGCTGATGGCCTCCAGACGCGACGTCATGGGCGAGTTCGTGATCGCGCGCTGGCTAAGCGCCGTCGGCTGGCTCGCCACCGCGATAATGTTGATCGCCGTCGTCGTCATGATCGCGACATGGGGCATGTAGGCGACCCGCCGGCATGCTGCCGGGACGCGCGTTGCTTGCGTGGAGCCATGTCAGTGCAGATCGTCGGACTGCGCCGCGGTCGCCGGATCCCGCCGATCCGGCGCGCACTCTGTACGGTTTCGTACCGCATCGACGGTCCGTCGCCTGTACCGTATCAAGCATGCCGGACATCCGTGACGACACGACGCCAGACTGCACGCCGTTTGCCTGAACGAGACCGGTACGGCCCGCTCCGCATCGGCGGACACACGACTGGACGCCGCCGCACGGTACGTGGTTCAGCTGAATCAGCGATATGCCGCGCATCGATCAGAAGAGAACGTCATGCTACGAAGTTTCAAGGAATTGCAAGGCGGCGCGGTTCGCACGAAAGACGGCGATCTCGGACACCTCAACCAGGCCTACTTCGACGTCGACGATTGGTGCATCCGCTACCTCGTCGTCAAAACGGGCGACCGGTCGCACGACAGGCAGGTCCTGATTTCTCCCTATTCCATCAAGCGCAACGGCGCTGGATCCAGCACGCTGCATATCGACCTGACGCGGCAGCAGGTGAAAGACAGCCCCGGTACAGACACGCGCCAGCCGGTATCCCGTCTTCACGAGATCGAATCCCGGCATTACTACGGCCACCCGGCTTACTGGGATGGGCCCAATCTGTGGGGAGCGGGCGCCTACCCGGATTTCGATCCGGCCGGACCGTCGCAGGATCCCGAAACCGGCCACTCGCGCCCCACCCGCACGACACGGGCCGACGCGCTGACGGATACGCGCCTGCGCAGCACCGACGAGATCCGGGGCTATCGGCTCGAGGCCCCCGCCGGGCGCGTCGGCCGCGTATCCGATTTCATCTACGACAATGAAACATGGGTGATCCGCTATCTGGCGATCGACACGGGCAACCGGTGGCTGTCGAGCAAGACGGTGCTGATCGCCACTGACTGGCTCGACGAGGTGGACGGAAGCACGGAGACGGTGTCGACCGCGCTGACCCGCGACACGATCCGGCGGAGCCCGAAATACGATGACTCGCAAACCGTCTATCGAAGCGATGAAATCGCGCTGCATCTTTTCTACGGCAAGCAAGGCTATTGGTCGAACGGCGAACCGTCCAGAGCCCACGACACCCTCTGACGCCCGTGTGTCGCACTGCCCGGTCCCATGCGATCGTCACGCGGCCCAGCCGCCCGACACGTTCAGCCGGCCCTTGGAGGAGAAATTCCATGTCCACGTTCATGCCCGTCATCTCGGCCAGGCAGTTCATCGAGCTGGTCAATCAACGCCTGTCCTCGCATCACGTATTCAAATCCGGCATGCGTGTGTTTCTCGTGAGGCCTGCGTCTACGAACGACGATGTGACCGAGTTCGATTTTTTGCCGAGAACGCGTCGCGCGAGCGGCGTGGTCGTCTACATCGTCGACCAGGTGAAATCCCAATTCCTGGTCGAGCCCGACCTGAGGTTGACCGGCACCTGACCGACGACTGCAATCGGGCGCGCGATCTCGCCTTCCGCGCCGAAATCATGACCTGCGCGGTCCGCGCGCGAAAGGAACAGAGATGAAACACCGAATGCTGTTGCGACTGCTGGTCGCGTTGTCGCTGATCGCCAGCTTGGGCGCATGCTTGCTCGTCCCCGTCGGTGGAGACGACCATCACCACGACAACGGGTATCACGACGATCGCGGCCGCTATTAGCACGCCCATCCGCCCGCCCGCGAGTGGCCTTCGATGAGCCGGCGGGTGACACGCACGCGACGTATCGACGCCGCCACGCGATCTGTACGGTTTCGTACCGCCTAGCGCATCGCATGGGCGTAGCGTTGGAACTCCATCGAAGCCCCAGGAGGGCGTCATGCAGAGACGGACATTCCTATGGAGCACGTCCGGGGCCGTGCTCGCCCTCGGTCTCGGAACAGCCGGATGCACGACCACGACGACGTCCGACAGCCAGAACGGCCAGGCCGGCAAGCGTCACTCGATCGACGCCGGCGTCGATTCGACCTTGACACGCCTGTATGGCACGGCCAACGGCTCGCGCGAACTCGTTCACCGGGCGCGCGGCGTGCTGACGTTCCCGTCCGTCGTCGACGCCGGATTCATCGTCGGCGGTCAATATGGCGAGGGATCGCTGCGCGTCGACGGGAGGACCACCGGTTACTACAGCACGGTCACCGGCTCCATCGGCTTCCAGGCCGGCATGCAATCGCGGGCCATCGTGTTCCTGTTCATGACGGAGGAATCGCTCGCGCGCTTTCGCAGCGTAGACGGCTGGTCGGCAGGCGGAGATGCGTCGGTGGCGGTGCTGAAGGTCGGCGCGAACGGCGATATCGATACGAGCAGCGCAAGCAACCAGGTCGATGCGTTCGTATTGACCAACAGCGGGCTGATGGCCGGCGTATCGCTGCAGGGAACCAAGGTCACGCGACTCAAATCCCTCTAACCTCGGCGAGGCGGCTGCGCGGAGCGTTTTGCGCATGGCGCTTCGCCCCGGCGCAAGGTCCGACAGAACGCCACGGAGGCCCCGCATGACATCGAGCGATTTTGCATCGACCGCAGATCCGGTACTCGACGCGCTCTGCGTCGATACTTTGCGCTTTTTATCGATCGACGCCGTACAGAAAGCGGACAGCGGCCATCCCGGTCTGCCCCTGGGTGCAGCGCCAATGGCCTACGTGCTGTGGATGCGCCATCTCAGGCATCATCCGGCCAATCCGTCCTGGTTCGACCGGGACCGCTTCGTCCTGTCGGCGGGCCACGGCTCGGCGCTGCTGTACAGCCTGTTGCACCTGACCGGCTACGACCTGCCGCTGGATCAGATCGAACGATTCCGCCAGTCGGGCAGCCTCACGCCCGGTCATCCCGAGCGGGGCCTCACGCCGGGCGTCGAGATGACCACCGGCCCGCTGGGCCAGGGCTTCGCGAGCGCCGTCGGCATGGCCGTCGCGGAAGCGCAGCTGGCCGCGCGCTACAACCGGCCCGGCTTCGATATCGTGGATCACTGCACCTACGCGCTCGTCAGCGACGGCGACCTGATGGAAGGCGTCGCCGCGGAAGCGGCATCGCTCGCCGGCCATCTCCGGCTCGGCAAGTTCATCTGCCTGTATGACGACAACCGCGTCACGCTGTCCGCCGGCACCGCGATCACCTTTACGGAGGATCGCGCCCGACGGTTCGACGCCTACGGCTGGCATACCGAGACCGTCGGCGACGGTAACGACCTGAACGCCATCGACGCGGCGCTGGCCCGTGCGCGCGCTGACGCGGCGCGCCCGTCGTTGATTCTCGTCCGCACGCATCTCGGCTACGGTTCGCCCAACCGGCAGGATACGTTCCAGGCGCACGGCTCGCCGCTCGGCGACGCCGAGACGCTGCTGACCAAGCACAACCTCGGCTGGCCATCCGAGCCCGCGTTTCATGTTCCTGAATTGGCGCTCGCGCATTTTCGCCGCGCGCTGCCGGAGGGGCTCGCGCGCGAGCGCCGCTGGAACGCCCGCTTCGCGGCCTATGCGAGCGCGTTCCCTGAACTGGCCGACGCGCTGCTGGACATGGTGCGCGGCACGCTGCCCGATGGCTGGCACCGCGACATCCCGGTCTTCGCGGCCGACCCGGTGGGCGTCTCGACGCGGGTTGCGTCGGGCAAGGTGCTGAATGCCATCGTGCCGCGCATGCCGTCGCTGACGGGCGGTTCGGCCGATCTCGATCCGTCCACCTTCACCGCGCTGAACGGGCTCGGTGATTTCGAGGCGTCGGGCGCCGATGCGCTCGATCGGCAAGGCTCCAGCGGCGGCGGCTGGCACCGCGCCGGTCGCAATCTGCATTTCGGCGTGCGCGAGCACGCGATGGGCGCCATCCTGAACGGTCTCGCCGCGCACGGCGCCTTCCTGCCGTTCGGCGCAACCTTCTTGATCTTTTCCGACTACATGCGCCCGCCGATGCGGCTCGCTGCCCTGATGCACCTGCAGGTCGTCTACGTCTTCACGCACGACAGCCTCGCGGTCGGCGAGGACGGCGCGACGCACCAGCCGGTCGAACAGCTGGCCGGGCTGCGTGCGATCCCGGGACTGCTGGTGATCCGCCCGGCCGACGCGAACGAGACGGCCGTGGCGTGGCGCGTCGCGCTGGAAGCCCGCGAACGGCCGACCGCGCTGATCCTGACGCGCCAGAACGTGCCGGTCATCGATCGACTCCGGTTCGCGCCGGCCGAAGGCCTGCGGCGGGGCGGCTATGTCGTGGCCGACGCGCCCGACGGCCATCCGCCCGTGCTGATCCTGATCGCGACAGGCTCGGAAGTCTCGCTCGCGCTGGCGGCGCACGCCGAACTGCTGACCCGCGGTCTGGCGGTTCGCGTCGTATCGCTACCCTGCTGGAGATTGTTCGATGCGCAGCCGCGCCCATACCGTGACGCCGTGCTGCCGCCCGCGGTCGGCGCACGGCTGGCGATCGAGGCCGGCGTGTCGCAAGGCTGGCACCGCTATATCGGCGATCGTGGCGACATGCTCGGCGTCGAGTATTTCGGCGCGTCGGCGCCGGGCGCCGAACTGATGAACGACTATGGCTTCACGGTCGTGAACGTCTGCGAGCGCGCGCTGAAGCTGCTGGAGTGAATCCGGAACAGCCTGCGCCTCACCCGCCCATCGCAGGGGCCGCCGCACGGTCGATGACGAAATCGCGGCGCCCCGCCCGTCATCAGGATTTCTTGAGCGCGGCCTTCACGTTGCCCGGATTCCTGCGCGCTTCGCCCGCCGCTTGCTGGGTGACGCCCTTGACCTCCGCTTCGTGTTGCCCCTCACCCTGCCGACAGCTTCGTTCACCTCGCCTTTGACGTTCTCGACGGTTCCCTTGATCTGATCCTTGTTCATTCGCCTTCTCCTATTCATGGAACGTTCAGACGGGTGGAACCCCGCCGTCGCGGGAACCGATCCGCAATCGATCTCGCTGCCCGATGCGTGCGCGGCTCGAACGGTTCGATACGGTGTCACGCCCGGCACGAGCGTGCCGGCGCGACGTCTTGCGGTGAACCGTCAGGGACGACGGCATCCTGCGTCACCGCCTTCCGAGCAACATCAGGACGAGCACCACGATCAATACGAAGCCCAACAACCCGCTCGGGCGATACCCCCAGCCGGTGCCGTAGCGCCAAGTCGGGATCGCCCCGACCATCAACAGCACGACCACGATCAACAGCAGAAGTCCCAGTGGCATGTCATTTCGCCCCGATCGATACGGCATGGCATGCGCCGATGCGCCCGCACCGGGAGCCGCCGATCGATGTCATCGAACCAGGACGTCCGTCGATGCGTGCGTTGCCTGCCATGCCGGGATCGGCGATGCCGCGTCTCGCCTACCGCGAACGGATCCCCCTCGGTTTCTCCACACGGGCTTCGGGCCCGATGCACCGGGTTCGGAACGTGCATCGTCTCTTTGAAATGAAAGTAAGCGGATGTATACGCGGAGTCTGTCCAACAGCGAACCAATGCCGATGAGCCGCTTGTGAAGGCGCACGGCAACACTATAATTTTTGGAGGAGGTTTCGCATCCAGCCAGCGCCTGACTCATCAGAAAAAGGGACATGCCGCGGTTACCGTACCGTCGCCCCCCGGCGGTGAAATAGGATGAGCGATCCGGCCCGATCCCCGCTGCGTCCGCGTCAGCCGTATCCTCCCTCGCGCCGGGCCCAATCACCTCATGAGCGACGCATGCCGAACCATTTGCCCGTCACCGAGAATCATCTGCTTGCCGCGCTGCCGGAAAACGAGCTTGCGCGGATCGCCGCGCATCTGGCGCTCGTCGAGATGCCGCTCGGAAAAGTGCTGTATGAGTCGGGGGGCCAACTCCATCACGTCTTTTTCCCGACCACGTCGATCGTCTCACTGCTCTACGTGATGGAGAACGGCTCGTCCGCGGAAATCGCGATCGTCGGCCACGAAGGGATAATCGGCGTATCGCTGTTCATGGGCGGCGAAACGACCCCGAGCCGCGCCGTCGTGCAAAGCGCGGGGCAGGCGTATCGGCTCGACGCGAGCGCCCTGAAGGACGAATTCCGACGCGGCGACGCGATGCAGCGTCTGTTGTTACGCTACACCCAGGCGCTCATCACGCAAATGGCCCAGACCGCCGTTTGCAACCGGCATCACTCGATCGATCAGCAGCTGTGCCGCTGGCTGCTGCTCAGCCTCGACCGGCTCCCCTCGAACAAGCTGCGCATGACGCAGGAACTGATCGCGAACATGCTGGGCGTGCGCAGGTCGGGCGTGACGGAAGCCGCGCTGAAGCTGCAGGACGCGGGCCTCATCCGCTACAACTACGGACACATCGAAGTGCTGGACCGGCTGGGCCTCGAAAATCGCGTATGCGAATGCTATAACGTGGTCAAGCGCGAATTCGACCGCCTGCTTCCCGATCTGAAGCGACTCTAGAATCAGTCCACTCCCCCCGCTTCGAACCCGTACGTCAGCGTACCGACCTGTACTCGCCCGCCGCGCATGCTTGCGCCAACGACGTGGATAGCCACGCGCGAAACATCGACCGGATGTTGATACGCCGGTCCGTACCGCTTCCCGTCACGATCCCGGCAAGGCTTTGTCCATGCTCAAGGTGAAACGCCCATGCTCCAGAAAGCCAGCTATCTCGTCAGCATTTTCATCGGCGCGCCGACCGAGCAGCACGCCAGAATCCGCGACATCGCTTCCCAGGCCTCCGGCGGCGAATACGCATTCGTCCATCTTCACCAGATGGGCGCATTCGTTGTGCTCAACACGAGCCGCACCGCCCGCCAGTTGTCGCAGGCCTTTTCGGCTGCGATGGCGCCGGACGACCGTCTCCTGATATGCGAATTGGGCCAGGACTGCATGGCGGAACGCCTGAGCAAGGCGTCGACCTGGCTGTCGGCCAATCTAGTCACGCGCCCCCAGACAGTGGCCACGAGACACGGCAATCCGTTTCCCGACCTGTAAGCGCCGTCCGATACGACGCGCGGCCTCGACGTCGGATCGTACGCCATGCATGGGACGCCGGGCGCGCGCCCGCGATGAAGATCGACAGGAACATCGGCACGGCAGGCGGATCCGGGGAATCCGTCTGGCAGGTAGTTCAAATCCGTGCATCCGACCTGACGCGCTTCATTCGGCGAAGGTTCGGGCGCGATGAGAGAACGGCCCTGCGCCGCACACGCACGGCGCGGCCAACGGCTCGGCATGACCGGCGCCCGCACTGCGCGGCATCGTACCGACTTTCTCTCTGCGCCGGGCCATGCTGAGTCGTCGTGCATGCGAATCTGCCACCACCGCGCGCACGAACCCCGAACTCATGGGAGCCGGCACATGAACACCCCCAAGCACAAGGTCAACGCCAGACAACAGCGCCACAGGTACGAGCAGGACAGCGCGACGGACGACGGCATGCCCGCTGCCCCCGACAAGCCGGCGCACGCGCCTCCGAGCGATCAAGAACGGCTTCGGATAACGAAGCAACGGATCACCGAATCGAGAAAGCGCTGGGGCATGGCGTACCCGCCGGACTGATCACGCCGCGCATCCGGTCCGCGACCTCGCCGCCGCCGGATCCCCGGACATCGACGACCGTTATCCCATCAGGAGCACATCATGACCATCCCCACGCTCGAGTATCACGGACACGAGCTCCGCGCGTACTCGCAAAAGCGATTCCCGCCATTCGGCGATCCTCACGCACCGGGCCCGCCACGTTTCGGCTCGATCGTGCGAATCGACATGATTCCGCCCACTTCCGCGACCGCGCCGCGTTACGTCACCCTCTTCCAGGACGGCGAGCCTCAGACGGCCGCGCTCGCCCTCGATCTGGCCATGCAGTTCGGCAAGGACATCGTCGACGGAAAAATCGCGCCGACGGCAATCTGATCCGTCCATCACGGCGGCTTCGACGCGACGGGCGGCTAACCTGTCATCCGCCGGGGAAACCATGACGCGAACCCCGGCTGACCATCCTCCGCCGGATTCGCAAGGGGCCGCGCACCCTGCGTGCCGGACGGCCCTCCGGCCGGGACAGGGTGACTGCGACACCAACGGCATCGAGGCTGACGCATCCGCGACCGCTCCCCACGATCTCCGCGCCGCCCGCACCTCGCGCCTTCCACAGGCTCACTGCAACACGGCCTGGGCCGCCCCCAGCGTCACGACGACGCTGTGCCGCCGGCCGTCGTCCACGAGTCGGACGGCCGATGCGCCGGCGGTGAGCGGCATGCCGTCGACGACGATGCGCAACACGCCGCCGCTGACCACCTCCGGGTTCTCGACGACGATGTCGTAGTGCGCCGCCCCATGACGCAGCATCGCCTTGAAGCCCGGCCAGGATCGCGGGATGCAGGGCTGGATGGACAGCGTGTCGCCCTGCTTGCGCAATCCGAGCAGACCTTCGATGCCCGCGCGGTACAGCCATCCCGCCGAGCCGGTGTACCAGGTCCATCCGCCGCGGCCGACGTGCGGCGCGACAGAATACACATCGGCCGCGACCACATACGGTTCCACCCGGTAACGATGCACGCCGCTGCGCGTGTGGCTGCGATTGACCGGATTGAGCAGCGCGAACACGCCCGCGGCGCGATCGCCGTCGCCCATCTGCGCGAATGCGAGCACCGACCAGGTGGCCGCATGCGTATACTGGCCGCCGTTTTCACGGACGCCCGGCGGATAGCTCTTTATATAGCCGGGATCGACCGGCGCCTGGTCGAACGGCGGCGTGAACAGCAAGGCCAGCCCATCGGCGCGGCGGATCAGCTGCGCGTCCAGCGCATTCATCGCGCGCGCGGCGCGCGCCGGGTCGGCCGCGCCCGACAGCACGCTCCACGACTGCGCGATCGCGTCGATTGCGCAGTCGGCGCTGCTGGCCGAGCCGAGCGGCGTGCCGTCGTCGAAGTAGCCGCGCCGATACCACTCGCCATCCCATCCCGCCACGGCCAGCGCGTCGCGCAACGCGGCGGCGCGCGCCAGCCAGCGGCGCGCCGGTCTGCCGCGCCGCGCGCGAGCGGCGCGAACGCCGTGAGCGTGGCATGCAGGAACCAGCCGAGCCAGACGCTTTCGCCGCGCCCGGCCTCGCCAACCCGATTCATGCCGTCATTCCAGTCGCCGGTTCCGATCAGCGGCAGGCCATGTTCGCCGAAGTGCACGAGGCTCTGCTCCAGCCCACGCGCGCAATGCTCGAACAACGATGCGCTGGTTTCCGAAATGCCCGGGATAAAGAACGCGTCCTGCTCGTCGGCCGCGAGCGGCCGACCGTCGATGAAGGGAATCGACACATCGAGAACCGCCCGGTCGCCGCTGACGCCGACATAGTGCGCGACCGCATGGGCCAGCCATACCCGGTCGTCGGAGATCCGGGTCCGCACGCCGCTGCCGCTTTCCGGCAGCCACCAATGCTGCATGTCGCCCTCCGGGAACTGACGCGCCGCCGCCCGCAGCAAGTGCTCGCGCGTCAGGGCCGGGCGGGCGATCGCCAGGGCCATGCCGTCCTGCAGCTGATCGCGGAACCCGTACGCGCCGCTGGCCTGATAGAAACCCGCCCGCGCCCAGATCCGGCTCGACAGGGTCTGATACAGCAGCCAGCGGTTCAGCATCAGGTCCATCGCGCGATCCGGCGTCTCGACCCGGATCGCGCCGAGCGTCTCGTCCCAGAACGCCGTGACGGCGGCAAATACCGCGTCGAGATCCGCGCGGCGGTACTGAGTGATCAACTTGCGCGCCGCCGCCGCATCGCTTCCCTCGCCGAGCAGCATCACGATTTCCGCGGTGCCGCCGGGCTCGAGATCGACGGTGGTCAGCAACGCGGCGCATGGATCGAGACCCGCGCCGACCCGGCCCGACAGGGGCGGCGCACCGATCCGGTCCGGAAAGCCGGCGGGATCGCTCAGCACGCCGTTGCGGCCGATGAACTCGCGCCGGTCCGCGCTCCAGGAGGTTTGCAGGCCACCCAGGTCGGCGAACGCCACCCGGCCGCGATACGCCTGGCTCCAGTCGTTGCGGGCGAACAGCGCGCCGGTGGCCGCATCCAGCTCGCTCGCGGTGTGCGGCGCCGCCACGCTGCGCGACGCGCCCAGCGCCCATTCCGCATAGGTCGCGACGGACAGCCGGCGGGTCCGCTCCGACACGTTGCGCAAGGTCAGGCGGGAGATCTTCACGGAATCGGCCAACGGCACGAACTGCAGCAATTCGGTGACGATGTCGGCGGCGGTATGCGTGAAGCGGCTGTAACCCTGGCCATGACTCGCCACGTAAGACGCGCCGCCCGACATCTCGACGCCCGACGCAGTGACGCCCGACGTGTCGTCGCGGAACGGGCTGGCCTGCGGCCCCCAGCGCAGACCGGTCTCGTCGTCGCGGACATAGAACGCCTCGCCGGGCGGATCGGTGACCGGGTCGTTCGACCACGGCGTCAGCGGATGCTCGCGGCTGTTCGTCACCCACGTATAACCGCCCCCCTCCGCCGACGTCATGAAACCGCACGATGGATTCGCGATGACGTTGACCCACGGCATCGGTGTGCATTGACCGGGCGGCAGGATCACGACGTATTCGCGGCCGTCGCGCGCGAAACCACCGATGCCGTTGAAGTATTCGAGACCGGCGCCGGCCGGCGCGCCCTTGGGCGGCGGCAACGCGCGCGGCGACTGCGGCACGCGCGCCGCCTCCGGACGGGCGGGCAGCGGCACATTCGCGAGGCGGCGCAACTGATCCACCAGCCGGCCGTTGCGCGCGGCGAGCACGGCGCGCGCCGCGGCCGGGAACAATGCCCGCGCCGCCGCGGCCATCAGGTCCGCGCGCAGCACGAAAATACTGCCGCGCCCGGCTTCGTCGCGCGGCTGCCGGGTTCGCACCAGCCCTTCGAGCGCGGCCTGCAGATCCTGCACATACGATGCCGCACGCTCGTTGACGATCACCAGATCGACCGCGAGCCGCTTCATCCGCCAGTACTCGTGCGCGCGGATCAACTGCCGAACGATCGCGATATGCTCGATATCGTCGATCCGGACCAGCAGGATCGGCAGGTCTCCCGACACGCCGTGCGCCCAGAGCGGCGACGCCCCCACGCCGCCGGCCGCCGACACGGCCGCCGCATGGCGCAGCAGCGCGGCGGAATTCGGCCGCATCGACGGATCGCTGTACAGCATGTAGCCGGCCAGCTGCTGGAACAGCGCGGCCTCGTCGAGGCTCACCGCGCTGTGCCGCAACTGCACCTGGGCCTGGGTCCAGGCGAGCATCGCCGCGCGTGAAAACGATTCGCCGTCGCGATGCTTGTCGACCAGATCGAGCAGTTGCGCGCGCGAATCCGCGACGATGGTCCAATAGGCGATGCTCGCCTTCGCGCCCGGCTCGATGCGCAACCGCCGGCGCAACATGAACGCCGCATCCAGCACCGTGCCTTCGGACGCGCCCAGCACGCGCGACTCATCCATCGCGAGCGGCAGACGCACGCTGCGCCCGCGCCCGATGAAACGCATGCGATCGGTGTCGAATTCTTCCGCGCCGACGATTTCGCCGGCGCTCACCGCCAGATGCGCGGCCCAGACCTCCGCCTCGTTCGGCGCGCGCCGGCGCCGCGTCGCCAGGATGGCGCCGGAGGCCGGCACGTATTCGGTCTCGATGAACAGCTTCGAGAAGGCCGGGTGCGCGTGGTCGGCGGCGGCCGGCGCGAGCACGATTTCCGCATAGGAGGTCACTTCAATGACGCGGGCCCGGGCGCCCGCGTTGGCCACCGAAACCCGCCGCACCTCCGCATCGTCCTCGGCGGACACCACCACCTCGAGCGACGTCGTCAGGCTGCCGTCGCGACGGACGAACTCCGCGCGATCCTCGGTGAAGGTGGCTTCGTAGCTGTCCGGCACCACGCCGGTGGGTTGCCATGCGGCCGACCAGACCTCACCGCTGTCGACATCGCGCAAATACAGATAACTGCCCCAATCGTCTCGCGTCGCGTCTTCCCGCCAGCGCGTGACGGCCAGGTCGTCGCGGCGGCTGTAACCGGAACCCGCGGCCGTGAGCATCACGGCGTAGCGTCCGTTGGACAGCAGATGCGTGACGGGCGCGGGATCGTCCGCCGACAGCAGGCGCCGCGCAACGGCGGATTCGACGCCGCGCACCCTGCCGGCAGGGTTCGCGTCGACCCGCGGCCGCCCCACCGCGACCCGGCTCGGCACCCGCTCCTGCAGCAGCAGCTCGGTTGCGCGGACGGCCGGCTCGCTATGGAAGAACGCGCGGATGCGCCCGCCGAGCAGCGCATTCGCGATCGACACGATCGACATACCCTGGTGATGCGCCATGAAGGCTCGCACGACGGCAACCGACAGCCCTTCCGGCACGCGTGCAGGCGTGTAGTCGAGCGCTTCGTAGAAGCCGAAGCGTCCGCACGCGCCGGCGGCGCGCAACCGCTCGAAGTTGCGCGCAGCGGCGTCCGGCGCGACCATCGCCGCGAGCGCGGTCGCATAAGGCGCGATCACGAGATGCTGGCCGAGATCGCGCTTGAGCCCCAGGTCGGGCACGCCGAAGCTCGAGTACTGATAGGTCAGCTCGATGTCGCGCGCGTTGTAGGCCGACTCGGACATGCCCCACGGCAGGCGCAGGCTGTCGGCATACGCGATCTGCCGGTGCACCACCAGATGATTGGTGCGCGCAAGCAGGCTGCTGGCCGGTGCGCGCATCACCAGCGAGGGCATCAGGTATTCGAACATCGATCCCGACCATGAGATCAGCGCCGCGCGATGTCCGATCGGCGTCGCCAGACGGCCGAGCCGGAACCAGTGCCGCGCCGGCACATCCCCCTTCGCGATCGCGACGAAGCTCGCCAGGCGCGCTTCCGATCCCAGCAGATCGTAGTTGCCGGGATCGAGCCGTCCGTCCGCCACCGCATAACCGATCGACAGCAGGTTCCGCACCGGATCGAGCAGGAATCCGAATTCCATCGCAGAGGCCATCTGCAGCGCGGCATCGGCCAGCGCATGCAGACGCTTGTTCAGCACCTGCGTGTCGTCCCGCGTGCGCACGGCGTCGAAATTGTGCCCCTGCACCGCGTGCTCGAGCGCCTGCGCCCAGAACAGCACGTCCTCGACATCGCCGCTTCGCTCCCGGCTGATCTCGTCCATCAGCGCACGCGCGACATCGGCAACGGTCGCGGCCAGCATCATGATCGCGGGCCAATCCAGCGCTCCGTCCTCCGCGGCCGCCGCGATGAGCGTCTCCTCCAGCTCGGTCGCGGCCCGCTCGAATTCGCCGTGCAAGGCCGTCCGGGCGGCATCGCCCCGGTACAGCGCCTCGCGCAGCAACGCGAGCGTGTCGCCGATCCCGTCGCACACTGCCTGCCGTCCCACGCCGCCCGGCTGGTCCGCCCATGCGCGGCAACCGTTGCCGAGCGCGATCAGATGGCCGGCGAGATTGCCGCTGTCGACCGACGACACGTACTTCGGTTCGAGAGGTCGCAAATCGCGCGTGTCGTACCAGTTGTAGAAATGCCCGCGGTAGCGCGGCAGCCGCTGCATCGTTGCGAGGGTCGCCTCCAGCCGCGACGCCGCGTCCAGCGTGCCGAGCCAGCCGAACTCGCGGGCGCTGACGGCGGACAGCAGATACAGCCCGAGATTGGTCGGCGAGGTCCGGTGCGCGACGACGGGCTTTGGATCCTCCTGGAAATTGTCCGGCGGCAGCATCTGATCGTCGGCCGTCACGAACGTCTCGAAGTAACGCCAGGTCCGGCGTGCATCATGCCGCAGCTGGCGCGCATCACGCGGCGTCACGGCCAGTTCGCCCGCCGGCCTCGGCGCGCGGCTCAGCCAGTACGCGATCGCCGGCGCAGCCAGCCAGACCAGCGCGAACGGAACGGCCAGCCAGCCGCCAGGCCGATCGAGGCGCCAGTTCACGGCGAGCGAGACAGCCGCGCCCAGCAGCGCGAGCGCGACGCCGCTGCGCATCTGCAGATAGGTCGACGCGAGGGCGCGCCGGTCGCGCGCGCCGGCTTCGGCCGCCGTGGTCCATTCGAGCAGATGCCGGCGGCTGATCCCCACGCGAAACAGCGTGCGCGCGATCGCGTCGATCATCGACCACGCCTGCTGCGGCAGCATGACGATCGACAAGCCGAACCGCGTCGACGCGAACCTCAGCTCCGCCGCCCACGCATAGAGCACGCTGCGCGTGGTCATCTTGACGTGCGTGCGCCGCCAGCGCGGCACCAGTCCGCTCAACACGGGCAACAACAGCGGCAGCGCGATCGTCACCAGCACGAACGCGCTCCAGGCCAGCGACACGGGCAGCGGCAGACACCAGCCGGCCAGCAGCGCAACGAACATGGCGGGCGCCGTGAGCGTGCGGCGCAGGTTGTCCATCATCTTCCAGCGACCGACGGCCGGCAGCGCGCCGTGACCGAAGGCCAGCCACGGGAACAGTTGCCAGTCGCCGCGCGCCCAGCGGTGCAGGCGTCCCGCCGCGACGTCGTAGCGGGACGGCGCGGCCTCGACGACCTCGATGTCCGACGCCAGCCCGGCCCGCGCGAAAATACCTTCGAACAGATCGTGACTGAGCACCGTGTTCTCCGGCACGCGGCCGGCGAGCACCGCCTCGAACGCATCGACGTCGTAGATGCCCTTGCCCGCATAGGAGCCTTCGTCGAACAGATCCTGATAGACATCCGATACGGCCGACACATAAGGATCGATGCCGTGCGCGCTCGACGACACGCGCTGGAACAGCGACCCTTCGTCGCCGCTCGCGAGCGACGAGGTCACGCGCGGCTGGAGCACGCCATAGCCGTCGACGATGCGGCGGCTCGCCGGATCGAATGCCGGCCGGTTGAGCGGGTGCGCCATCTTGCCGATCAGGCGGCGCACGGTATCGCGCAGCAGCCGGGTATCGGCATCGAGCGTGATCACGTAGCGCACGTCCGGCGGCACGCGCGGCGGTCGGCCAGCCAGCGCGATGAACGAGGTGTCCGACGCGCCGCGCAGCAGCCGGTTCAGCTCGTGCAGCTTGCCGCGCTTGCGCTCCCAGCCCATCCAGCATCGTTCGCCGGCGTTCCAGCCGCGCCGACGATGCAGCAGCAGAAATCGCTCGCCTTCGTCCGGCGCCGCCGGATAGAGGCGATTCAGCCGCTCGATGCCCGCTATCGCGACCGCCAGCAGCCCGTCGTCGCTGTCGAGATGCGGCGTGGGCGCATCCGTCCAGTCGGAGAGCAGAGCGAAGTAGAGCGCTCCGTCAGGGCTCGCCAGATGATGGATTTCCAGGTGTTCGATCTGCTCGGCGAGCGCCGCTTCTGTCGTCAACAACACCGGCACCGCGACCATGGTGCGCAAATCCGGCGGAATGCCGTCGAGCAGCGCGAGGCCAGGCAGGATGCGCGCGCCGACATCCCGCATCACGCCGCGATTGACGAACGCCACCGCGGCATCGAGTGCGGGCAGCAGCCCGGCGAGGCCGAGCCAGATCAGCCAGTGACCGGTCGGCTCGATGCGGGTGAGCCACGCCAGCATGCCCGCCAGCATGAGCGCGGCAAGCAGTCCGATCCGCCCGAGATAACCGCCGAGGCCGGCGCGACGCGTCAGGCGCCGCAACCATGACGCCACGGGCGGACGATAGCCGATCGCGGCTTCGAGCGCGGCGCGGCCGCCTGCCAGCAGGGCATACCCCGGGTCGGACTCGCGGCGCGGCGGCGCACCGTCGGCCGGCGCGGGGTTCGCGCCCTGCGCCGCCGCCTCGGCGACGACGCGACGGGCAACCTCCAGCTCGCTGACGGGCGCGCCGCGCGCCAATGCCTCGACCGCGTCGCGATACAGGTTGCGCGTGGGGAAATCCATCTGCGCGAATCCGGGGTGGCTGCGCAGCACCTGATCGACGAGGCTGATGCGCTCGAACAGATCAGTCCAGTCCACCCCCGAAATCAGCCGCATGCTGGTGATCACGTTGCGCACGGTCAGGCTCGCGGCGCCTTGCTGGTGATTGACGGACGCGACGATCTGGTCCGGGGTCGCCCCGCGCGCAGCCAGGTGCCGATGCAGCCACGCCAGCGCCGGCGCGACGGCCGGATCATGGTCGTGCAGCCGCTGGATCAGCTGCACCGCGAACGCATCGTGCGATACCGCCTGCTCGTAGCGGGCGACCAGCGGTCCCGCGTCCTGCCGCGTCTGGCCGCCCTCGCCGAGCAGGCGATCCGCAAGCGCGTCGGCGTCGATCCTCGCGCGCCGATCGTCGATGATCTGGTCCGCGAGCCGCCGCAGGTTTTCGATCAGCACGATCCGCAGCGTGATCGCCACCGCCCATAGCTCGCCGATCGTCAGCGGCTCCACGGCCTGATAGGCCAGTATGAAGCGGCACAGGGCATCTGGATCGAAACGGCTGTCGGTATGGGCGACGAAGGCCCAACTGATCCCGAACACGCGCGGATAGCCGGCGAACGGCCCACCACTGAGCTTGGGCAGTTGCCGGTAGTAACGCGGGGAAAGATCGTCGCGGATCTGCCGCACCTGTTCCGCGACCAGATAGTAGTTGTCGAGCAGCCACTCCGCCGCGGGCATGATTTCCTCGCCGCGCGCATCTGCGGCCACCGTGTTGCGGTAGGCCTTCAGCAGATGATCTGCGTTGTCCTTCAACCGTGTGGCAAGCGAGGGGCCGGAGGCCGGGCCGGGCGAGATCTTTTGCGCGTGGGCCAGGCTGGCCCCATGCTGCGCCAGTCTTTCCTCGCCGAAGAATTCCTCGCGAATCGGCCGGGCATTGCTCCACGGCGAGGTTCGGTGACGTGCACCGCGCGCTACGTGATTCTTCGACACAGCTTCTCCCTGAACGCCGCGATCCGTCGCGCGACATATCCTCGACACCAGGGCGTCGACGGACATGCGGGATGGGCGAAGCTCGGCTTGATTCCGATCCGCGGGCCGCGGATCAGGGCGGTCTCTTCTATCCGGCAACGCGGATCGGCGCCGGTCGCGACCCGCGGACGACCGCGCCGCGACATGCTCGGGCCGTCACAGCGCGGGCGACAGCGACATCGCCGCCGGTGACCTGCCCCGCTGCGCGGACCGGCCCGTGCAGTGGGCGCACAGCATCGACACGACCACGTCGCGCGTCGTATGCAACGCGATCGCCGTTCGATCGATGTCGCGCACGATACGCTCCGGCAAGCACAACTCGATTCGTATGGTGCTCGACGTCATCCGGGTCAGGTCGAGCTCGACGAAGCGCCAGATACCGTCGCCGGTGTCGAGCGCCGATGCCTGCAAGACCGACAGATCCAAGGTGGGCGGTGGAATGAGACGCGAGCACCGGTCATAGCGGGCCATGACCCGCTGCACGGCGACCGCCTGTAATTCACCATAGGTATCGCCTTCCACGATGACTTCGGGAAAATCCGCCAGCCTGCCGTGATAGCGGGGATTTCCGCGTCGCGTGATATAGATCGGATATTCCATGAGCCTCTCCCGGCAGACAAACACCACGAGCGTCATCGTGCCCCGCGGCGCGCCGGAGAGTCGGTACGCTGGTGAACAGTCTTCCGGCGGGGATTCGTGCAGTCCGTCCGTTCAACCGGCGGATCGAGCGGCCCGGATGAAGATCGCATCCGCATGTGGCAACCAGCAGAAGCCGGCAAGGCATTCGAACTGTCGATCATCGAGCCGGGGATCAGGTTCGTCGCGCCGCGCTCTTTCGTCGTTTCGTGGCTGATGTTCATCGCCCCAAGCGGCGACGCCCAGGATGATTTTCGTAAGCCGGTTCCAGTGCGACCAACTCGACCGCGAGTTCGACCTCGACGGAGCGGACGAAAATTTGGCACGGTTATCGCACGCAACGGACTATACTTAAAGCGACGCTTCCGGAAGCAGCAACCTGATTGCCCCCACTCTCCCACGTACTTTCCGCGGTCTTCCGTTGAATTCGAGGCGGGATCCCGAAGTCGGCTCACGACATGAGCCGGAATGCGCAGCGCGGAGCGCAGTGGGCCCCCCCGCGGCGTGCAGCCGCGCTCCATGCACGCTTGAGCTTCCACACGATGATGCAGGGGGCAGCGCAGCTGTCAACAAACGAAATCCGCCGCGCAACGCGTGGAAAGCGATCGTTGCCTCCGCTCATGCCCGTGATGGATGTATGCTACGCCCAGCAAGTGTCGGCCCGCCTCGCAGCATTCTTGACATCCGGGTCGAGGTATCGATCGCCAGATGCGCGATACCAATCGCAACCGCCTCGCGACAGATTGGATTGGTCTGCGCCCGCGTCGCAAAATGCGTCACGGCGTACTCAGTGAAAGTTCTATAGAAGGAGGGAATCATGAGCAAAGCCCACGACGCCAGAAAATCGGATAAGAAAGTTGCAGTCAAGACGCCGAAGGAAAAGAAGGAGGCGAAGAAACTGAAGAAGGAAGCGTCGAAGCGTCAGTGACACCACAATAGCAGCGGCGCCCCACGATCAGAATCCGGATCCTGTGGCGCTTTTTTCAACATCGTCCCGCGACGACGCTACGCTTCGATGTCGATGTGAAAAACTGATTCGTAAAACTGACCAAGATGCTTATTTTTCCCAATCCAAGCCGTAGCTACGATGCCTCGCGACATTGCGTGTGTTTCTGGGGGTACGACAATTCACGCGAAATCAGCTTCATGGTGGACGACGCCGTACTCAGAAACCTGCGTCCTGGCATGGGATCCGACGAACGCTCGGTGCTTGTCGTTTTTGACGAGTTTCGCGACACGGTTCTCGCAATCGCGCAGAAACAGTATGTCCAGGGTCCGCAGAATCGATATTTGCTTTCATGAGCCACAGGTTCGCCGCTGGAATTCCATGCGAATCGGTTCAGACATGAATGACCAGCAAGTTCGTCGAGGCTGCATAAGTGCATGAAAGCCATCCGGGTGCGCAGCCGTTGCGCGCGATGAACCTCACCTGCGAGACGAGCAAGGAACGTGGCGCCACGATCCTGATTCTCAGTTCGATGATCGACTTCCTGAATTGCTCCGCCCGGTTTGCGCAGATGGGCCGGTCACGCCCGGGTGCCAACGAAACGCCCGTGAGCGAATGGCGGCGCCGCACGTTGCCGCGGCAGCAGGTGCGCGAAGGCCCGGTGACGGACACGCGCCAGCCTCTCTCCCGTGCAGTCCGAGATCGAGTATCTGCGGCGCGGGAAGCGTTGTCGCTGCTCAAGCCTATCACCCCATCGTAGCGGCATCGGGCGGCCTTCCCGAGCCTTGCGCAGGTTGAGCCCGCTCAATTGCGACGGCCACGTCGGATAAAGGACCGCGTTGTCATACCGCAACGTGCCTGTCCCCATCGCTCAGCGCTACCGCACCGACACGCCATCTGGCCGTTATTCTCCTTTTTCAGTCGTTCGTCAGCCCTACCGCCGCGCCCCAACCCCAACCAGTTGCTCAATAAAGCCGGGCGATGTGTGCCTTGGATAGAATCGGCCCAAACGATTGGGCCTCTCGTTTTCCGACACAGCGAACAGTGTCCTGCGCCGTACCGACTCGTAGCGCCCCCGACTGCAGGATGTCCGAGTGATACCGGCAGTCCGAACGTCAATGCCCACGAGGCATGCGACGTGCAATTTCCTTATTGCAGTCGGAGGATGGAAAGATGACAAGCGCAATGTGGGGCATCGTGATCGGGATAGCCGCGATCATCACGTTTTCATTGCATCGATCCAGGTTACGCGCGACGGAACGGGTCGCCGCTCCCAGCCACGTCGTCGCAACACCACGGGGGCCGGCAACGCCGAAAGCCGGCGTTTCGCCGGCCTCGACATCCGCCTTGTAGTGACGGCTCTACGTTCTGTTTGAGAGCGCAGAGGTTGAACTGCTCTGTGTGGATACATCGGAGAACGAGCCGAAAACGCATGCCAAGCCGTTTCCGGCTCTCGGAGATGCGTTGTCCGGGCGTGCGGATCTTTACGGCCACCGCTTGTGCCATCACGCGGGGGACTTGCGGGCATGCGGTCGTCGGCCGCACGCGCGTTCGCGCGCAGTTGCCGAGCCGCTGCCTCTCGCGTCCGGGAGGGTGTCCATTCATCATTCGTCAGCACGCGCCTTCCGTGCAGGTGGCATCTACCAAAATGCGCGCGCCAGGGCGGCAAGTCGGTACGTTGCCGCACGGATTGGCGAGGGCAGGAGCGCGGAGAGGCGACGGACGGTGCTTCGTGCAGGACGACGATTCTTGGGCAACCTGGCCGGCGGCGATCCGTTCAGCAAGGTCCGCGTGCATGCGGGGCTCCCACGGGTGGCCGGGTCTAGTTCCAAAATGTATCGGGGTCCGCCAACGTCTCCATCAGGGCGTCGCCGTCGGTCAGCGTGTTGAGCACGAAGAATTCGCGCATTTGCAGGCCCTCGGCCGTCGGCCGTCGGCCGCGTAAGCGGCTTGCGCTCATAGTCGGCGGTGCGCGCCGGATCGTTCAAGAAGTCACCGCTGAGGCGGTAGGTCAGGCCGACCGCCACGCCGATGACCGGGAACGGATGGCGATGCAGCGGACCGCCGACGCACCGGCAGGTTTCCTCGGTGTTCGTGTTCATCATGAAAGGCTCCAAAGGGCAGATCAGGGGCTTGCGCAAGTGACGGCCGTCAGGACGAATGGAATGACCTGACGCGCAACAGCCTGGCTGCCGGCAAGATGAAAATGCGCTTCCACGGATTCGATCGGGGCCTTGACGACGGCGCCATAGATCGAACCGGGCAGAGGCTGCCCGCTGCCCGACTTGAACAGTGCGTCTCCTCGTTCGTAGGCGAACACCGCATAGACCTCGAAGCCGAACACAGTCAGCACGGTGCCGTGCGTCAGTCGAAACGCGTTGACCGAATTCTGTTCGACCCGCATCGGAGCGGGGTCGATATAGCCGCGCGCCAGTAGGAGCGAGATGAACGCGTGTGCATTGGTCGAGCAGACGAGTTGCGTATCCAATGCATAGGCACGGCATGGCGCGGGAGCCAGCCACGCTACGCCAGCCAGGCAGGCGGTGAGTGCATTGAGGATAACCTTGCTCATGACAATCTGCGCGGACCGGTCGGGTCCGCCCTGCGGGTGACGTGCACTGCCCGAACACAGCATCGATTCTCGGCCGATTCGCACCAAACATCGCGATCGGCGCAGTGCGTCTCGCGATCAGGCTGCGTTCTTGAACGAGGTCGCCGGCGCGGCGCGCGTCACGTCATATCCGGCCACGGCAAGCGCAAGCGCCGGGTTCAGGCTGTCCACCATCGAGCTGGGAATCAGGATCGTCGCACCGCGCTCCTTCGTCGTCTCGTAGATGATGTTCATCGCGCGCAACTGCAGCGCGCCCGGATGATTTTCGTATACCTGCGCCGCTTCGACGAACTTGGACGCGATTTCCGCCTCGGCAGAACCGAGGATCACCCGCGCCTGCTTTTCGCGCTCCGCCTGCGCCTGGCGCGACATCGAATCCTGCAGCGCGACCGGGATCGCGACGTCGCGGGTTTCGACCGAGCGGACCGTCACACCCCAGTCAATGGTTTTCCGACCGATCTCGTCGCGCAGGTGCATGTCGGCCGCTTTGCGGTCCGACAGCAGAGCAGCCAGCATCGATGATCCGATCATCTCGCGCAGCGAGGTTTGCGCGACCCGGTCGATGGCCTGCCGATAGTCGGTAATCGCCAGAGCGGCCTTCTGCGCGTCATGGACGTGCCAGAAGATCACGGCGTCGACGTTGACGGGCACGGTGTCTTTGGTCAGCGCTTCCTCCGCGTTGAATGCGGTGGTTTGAATGCGCTCGTCGATGACCGCGACGATGTTGTCGATGATCGGGATAATCATGAAAAAACCGGCCCCCTTGACGCTCTGCAGTTTTCCGACCCGCAAGATCACGAATTTTTCCCAGACATTGGCAACCCGCACGGACAGCGCGATGAGGATGGCAACGATGAAAAGCGGGGCTGCGAGGTACAGGTTGCCCCATGCGCCGACAGCGAGAGCCGCGAGTACGAACGCGGTGGATAGAACCAGTGTGATGGGATTCATGGTGACGCTCCGTTCCGGTGATGACGGTCCTCACGTGCGATGCAATGCGCTGTATCCCGGATCGTCCTGGGCGTCCCGGCGACAGAGGTCGAGGCGCCTGATGCGAACGTGCGCCCAATCGCTGTGCAAATCGGTACGGTGCCGTACCCGACACGCGTGCGTTGCACGTTTTCGGCTGGCGAGCGCATTGCCGTGGACAGCGTGCGGCGCAGGTGAAGCATCAAAGCCCGTACGTAGGCGTGCACCGGTACGTTAGCGCGCGATTAGCCGTCCAGGATGAGGCAACATGTCGAATTCCGTCGAGATGCGAGGGTATGGCCTAGCGTGCGTGGTACCAGATCGGGCGGCGCAGTGGCGGGTCGACGAACGCGGACGCAGTCGACCCCGGGACTGTCAGAGATTTCGTGTTCAAGGCATAACATGACGCGACTCAGGAGCGTTTATGCCACGCAAACCGAAAGCCCAGCCGGCGGACCTGCCGGCGATTCCCGCCGAACTGCCGGAGCAGTTTGGTAACGGCCGCGATGGCGGCTGACGCCATCAATGCTGCGACATTGGCGCTCAAGAAGGCGCTGATCGAACGAGCACCGGGCGGAGAGATGAATCACCATCTCGGCTATCCGTCCGGTGCTGCCAAACCGGCCAACGCCACGAATCAGCGCAATGGCAAAGGCGCCAAGACGGTTCTGACCGAAGACGGCCCGATTCGCATTGAGGTGCCGCGCGACCGCGACGGCAGCTTCGAACCGCTGCTGATTCCCAAATACGAACGGCGCTTCACCGGGTTCGATGACAGGATCGTCGCCATGTATGCCCGGGGCATGACGGTGCACGAGATCCAGGGCTTTCCTGCTTGAACAGCACGGCACTGAGGTCTCGCCCGACTTCATCAGCTCCGTGACCGACGAAGTGATGGCTGAGGTCACGGCCTGGCAGTCCCGGCCGCTTGAGCCGACGTATCCCGTCGTGTTCTTCGATGCGCTGCGGGTCAAGATCCGTGAAGACGCCGTGGTCCGTAACCAGGCCGTCTATCTGGCGCTGGGTGTGCTGCCCGATGGGTCGCGCGACATCCTCGGCCTATGGATCGAAAACACCGAAGGTGCCAAGTTCCGGATTCAAGACTATGACGCTCAACCCGCCTTGAACACGGTAATTCTGCCCCCCTCCGGACGGACGCAAAACTGCCGTTCAAACCAGTCGCGGGCCCGATTCGTTCGTGCGGGGTCGACGATGCTCGGATCCAGGCGGCCACCATTTACTGCTCCTGGAGCGATTGGATTTGTTCTCACTGAACCCCTCTCGACGCTGTGCTAGATGACCTGCCCAACGTTGGAAGCCAAGGATTCTCCAAAAAAAGAGCACAAACAGCAGAAAGCCCTCATACCGAGGGCTTTCAATTTCGCGTCTGGGTTTTCCAATTTCTATTGCACTTTCCAGACTATATTGTCTCGCTACAGAGACGGACTTACGCGAAGTTCTTCGCGGCGAAGTCCCAGTTCACGATGTTCCAGAATGCTTCGACGAACTTCGGACGCGCATTGCGGTAGTCGATGTAGTACGCGTGCTCCCACACGTCGATCGTCAGCAGCGGCTTCGCGTCGGTCGTGAGCGGCGTCGCGGCGTTGCTGGTCGACACCAGGTCGAGCGAGCCGTCGGCCTTCTTCACGAGCCATGCCCAGCCCGAGCCGAACGTGCCGATCGCCGTCTTCGCGAACGCTTCCTTGAACGCGTCGAACGAACCCCACTTCGCGTTGATCGCGTCGCCCAGCGCGCCCGTCGGTGCGCCGCCGCCGTTCGGCGACAGGCTGTTCCAGAAGAACGTGTGATTCCAGATCTGCGCTGCGTTGTTGAAGATGCCGCCCGACGATTTCTTCACGATCTCTTCGAGCGACAGATTCTCGAACTCGGTGCCCGGAATCAGATTGTTCAGGTTCGTCACATAGGTCTGATGGTGCTTGCCGTAGTGGTACTGGATCGTCTCGAGCGAGATGTGCGGAGCGAGCGCGTCTTCAGCGTACGGCAGCGGCGGGAGCGTATGAGCCATGGCGATTCCTTCGTAGAGAGTATGTAGGGAGGGCTGTATTGGGTGCTGCGGAGCGTCCGATTGTAGGCGACTCCGAATAACCCCGCAAACCCGCGGGCCTTTATCCGCGGGATTCGGCGAATCGTCGCCAACGCGGCGCGGACATCCCGCGCCCTCGCCGCCATCCGCGCACCCGCGCTCAGAATGTATCCGAAAGACGCGGTTGCACGTCGGCGAGCGCGAGATCCGCCGAGCCTTCCGCCAGATGCACGGTGAGGCGACGCTGCGGCTTCAGCGCGGCGGGCGTGCGGATCGCGCGCCCCGTCTGCGCATCGAGCAACGCCGCGTAGCCGCGCTCCAGCGTGCGCTGCGGGCTCAACACCTCGAGCCGCGCCGCGCAGCCGGCCACGCGCGCAGTCTCGCGCTCGTGCCGGCGCAGCCAGCTTGCGTCGAGGCGCTGCGCGAGCGCCGCCAGCGCGCGCCGCGGCTCCGCCAGATCCGGCCTGAGCGTTTGCCAGCGCAGTTGCGCGAGCGCGAAGCGCGCGCGCGCATCGCGCACGGGCCGCCCGCCCGCGCCCGCGAGGCGCGCCGCCAGCTGGCGCACGTGGGTGCGCTGGCGCGCGATCCGTTCGGTCGGGCTGATCAGGCGCCGCGCGAGCCAGTCGAGCTGCTGCGCACGCGCGTCGATCAGGCGGCGCAGGCCGCGCGCGAGCACCGCGTGGCGCTCGTCGAGTTCGCGCAACAGCTGCGCGCGCTGCGGGCTCGCGAGTTCGGCCGCGCCGGTCGGCGTCGGCGCGCGCAGGTCGGCGGCGAAATCGGCGATCGTGAAGTCGGTTTCGTGACCGACGCCGCTCACCACCGGCAGCGCGCTCGCGGCGATCTCGCGCGCCAGCGCCTCGTCGTTGAACGACCACAGATCCTCGATCGAACCGCCGCCGCGACACAGGATCAGCACGTCGACCTCGCGGCGCGCGTTCGCCTCGCGCACCCGCGCCGCGAGCTTCTCCGCCGCGCCCGCGCCCTGCACGGGCGCCGGGTAGACGATCACCGGCAGATGCGGCGAGCGCCGCGCGAGCGTCGTCACGACGTCGCGCAGGGCGGCCGCCTGCAGCGACGTGATGATGCCGATCGCACGCGGATGACGCGGCAGCGCGCGCTTGCGTTCGGGCGCGAACAGCCCTTCCGCCTCCAGCTGCGCCTTCAACCGCAGGAACGCCTCGTACAGCCGGCCCTGGCCGGTGCGCCGCACCGCCTCGACGCTGAGCTGCACCTCGCCACGCGGCTCGTACATCGTGACGAGCGCGCGCACCTCGATCCGGTCGCCCTCGCGCGGCGTGAATTCCGCATGCTGCGCGCGGCCGCGAAACATCACGCAGCGCATCTGCGCCTGTTGGTCCTTGATCGAGAAGTACCAGTGACCGCTCGCGGCGCGCGTGAAATTCGACACCTCGCCCGCCACCCACAGCAGCGGGAAATTGCGCTCGAGCATCGAGCCGATCGCGCGATTGAGCGCGGAAACGGGAATGACGCCGTCGCCCGACGGCGCGCCGCCGGCAGCGGCAAAAGGAGATTCGGTAGGCATGGACTGTCGGTAGGATTCAGCCGGCAAACGATAGACCGCGCGAGCCGCGGCGTCCAGCCGCGCGTGACGCCGCGGGCATGGTGCCGGAGAAGTGTCCACACCGGAGGCGATCCGGGGACAGGGCCGTAACAAACTCCCCGAAAACGCAGAACATTCCACCCAAGTACTTGAATGGGCTTGAGTTTTTTCTTTGTTCGCGCACTTGCCATCCGACCGGATGCCCACCATTCGGACCTGGACGAGCTTGACCGGCGAAGTTCTCCACAGAGTTATCCACTGTGCGGCGAATCGGCGGAAAATCAGGGCCATGCGAGGCGCGGCTTGCCGCGCGCCGGGCGGGCGCGCTAGAGTGCCGCCTTTCATCGTCGTCTGGCGGCCCCGCCGCCTTCCCGGAGAGCGCTGTTGATCCATCCGTCCGACGCCCCGACGCCCGACGCGTCGCGGCCCGCCGCATGAGCACGCCGAGCGGGCCGCGCGCCCGCCTCGAGGCGCGTCTCGCGCACGCCTGGCAGCATCGCGGGCCCCTCGCCTGGGCGCTCGCGCCGTTCGCCTGCGCGTTCGGCGCCGTCGCGGCCGCCCGCCGCGCGGCATTCGCGCGCGGCTGGCTCGCGAGCGTCGATCCCGGCGTGCCGGTGGTGGTGGTCGGCAACGTGACCGTCGGCGGCACCGGCAAGACCCCGACCGTGATCGCGCTCGTCGACGCGCTGCGCACGGCAGGCTTCCGGCCGGGCGTGGTGTCGCGCGGCTACGGGGCGCGCATCGACGCGCCGACGGCCGTCACGCCCGACTCGCCGCCGTCGCGCGCGGGCGACGAGCCGCTCCTGATCGCGCGCCGCACGCGCGCGCCGGTCTGGGTCTGCCCGGATCGCGTCGCGGCCGTGCGCGCGCTGCGCGCCGCCCACCCGGAGGTCGACGTCGTGATCAGCGACGACGGCCTCCAGCACTACCGGCTGCGGCGCACGGTCGAACTGGTCGTGTTCGACCACCGGCTCGGCGGCAACGGCTTCCTGCTGCCCGCCGGCCCGCTGCGCGAGCCGCTGTCGCGCCGCCGCGATGCGACGCTGATCAACGATCCGTACCGCCGCGCGCTGCCGCCCTGGCCCGACACCTTCGCGCTGCGCCTCGCGCCCGGCGACGCCTGGCATCTCGACCAGCCCGCGCGGCGTCGCCCGCTCGCGCAGTTCGCGGGCGAGCGCGTGCTCGCGGCGGCCGGCATCGGCGCGCCGGAGCGCTTCTTTACAACCCTGCGCGCTGCCGGCCTCGCGCCCGCGACGCGCGCGCTGCCCGATCACTACGCGTTCGCCGACAACCCGTTCGTCGACGACGCCGTCGACGCGATCCTGATA